>DASREK010000165.1:0-13534 GCA_035652135.1 Bryobacterales bacterium
CGGAGCACGATCGGGACCTTGACGTCGAGCGCCCGCGCCGCCTCGACCACGCCGGTGGCGAGCGTATCCACGCGAAGAATGCCGCCGAAAATGTTAATCAACACCGCCTTGACATTGGGATCGGAGAGCAGAATGCGAAACGCATTCTTCACCTGCTCGGCGCTGGCGCCGCCGCCCACGTCCAAAAAATTCGCCGGGTTCCCGCCGGCGTACTTGATAATGTCCATCGTCGCCATGGCCAGGCCCGCGCCATTGACCATGCATCCGACATTTCCGTCCAGCTTGATATAGTTCAGACCGTAGCGGCCAGCCTCGACTTCCAGAGGATCTTCTTCATTCACGTCGCGCAGGGCCAGAATCTCCGGATGGCGGTAAAGCGCATTATCATCGAAATTCATCTTGGCATCGAGGGCGCAGGCCCGGCCGTCCTTAGTGAGAATAAACGGATTGATCTCGGCCAGTGAAGCATCGGTCTCTTCGTACGCGCGGGCCAGCGCCGCCATGGCGGCCGCCGCGGAAGGGACGGCCGCCGCCGGAATGCCCATATCGAAGGCCAGAGCGCGGGCCTGGTAGGCCAGCAGACCGGCGCCGGGCTCGATGATTTGTTTAAGAATCAATTCCGGACTCTCCCGGGCAATCTCTTCGATCTCAACTCCTCCCGCCCGCGAGGCCATAAACACTGTCTTGCCGAGATTCCGGTCGAGCACAATCCCCAGGTAAAGTTCTCGCTCGATAGGAAGGGTTTCTTCGATCAGAAGTCTTTGGACGATGCGGCCCTCGGGCCCGGTCTGGTGCGTCACGAGCCTCATGCCGAGCATGCTGGAAGCGATCTGGCGCGCGGCTTCGGCGTTGGCGGCCAGCCTGACGCCCCCTCCTTTGCCCCGGCCGCCGGCATGAATCTGCGCCTTGACCACTACGCCGCCGCCCAGTTCCCTGGCTGCCTCGTAAGCCTCGTCTGCGGTGAACGCCGCCTTCCCGCGGGGAACCGGAACCTGATAACGGCGCAAAATCTCTTTAGCCTGATACTCGTGAATTTTCATCTGGAAAGCGCCTCCGCTATGCGGCGGCGTAAGATAGTAAGCTGGCTTTCAGCCGATCGGCGGCAACGCGCAAACAGGGAGCCGCGCCGGCCGCAGGCCGCTGAAAGCGGCGTTTGCAAAACCCGCTTGCTGCGCGCGGCCTGACGGAATCACAGGTGCTGCTTTGGGCCGCGGACTCTAAGAAGCGATAGAACGCTTTTTTCAGCAGCCTGCGGAAGGCGACTGAAAGCGAATTTTCAAATATAACATGTCTGCGATCCTGGAAGCCGTCCATAAGGCCGCTAGCCACAAAGATCTGAGCAGCGGCGAAGCTTTTGCCGCCGTCGAGGAGATCCTTTATGGCAAGGCGCCGGAATCCCTGGTCTCGGCCCTTTTGGTCGCCTTGCGCATGAAAGGCGAGACGGTGGATGAGATCGTCGGATTCGCCCGGGCCCTCAGGCGCCACGCTGTGCGGGTCGAGTGCGCGCCCGATGCGCGCCCGCTGGTCGATACGTGCGGCACCGGAGGGGATGGAGCAGGCACGTTCAATATCTCGACAGCCGCAGCGTTCGTCGCCGCCGGCGCCGGCGCCCGCGTGGCCAAGCATGGCAATCGCTCCATTTCGAGCTGCTGCGGCAGCGCGGACGTGTTGGAGGAACTGGGCGCCCGCATTATTCTTTCACCCGCCGGCATGGCTTCCTGTGTGCGGGAGGTGGGAATCGGGTTTCTCTTCGCCCCCGCCCTGCACCCGGCGATGGCTCATGTGCAGCCGGTCCGCGCGGCGCTGAAAATGCGCACCGTTTTCAACCTGCTGGGACCTCTTGCGAACCCTGCCGGAGCAGAAGTGCAAATCGTCGGCGTATTCGAGCGAAGACTGGTCGTGCTGCTTGCCAAAGCCCTTGCCCAGATGGGGCTGAGGCGGGGCCTCGTGGTCCACGGCAGCGACGGCCTGGATGAAATCACCGTCACCGGTCCTACCGAGGCCGCCGAAATCGTCGAAGGCAGAGTCATTGAGCGCACGCTGCTGCCGGAGGAGTTTGGGCTTCAACGCCGTCCGGCGTATCAAATCGCCGGCGGCGGGCGGCAGAGGAATGCGGCCATTGTCCGCGCGGTGCTGAGCGGTGAAGAGGGTCCTCATCGCGACATCGTGGTGGCAAATGCCGCAGCGGCCCTGGTGATGTCCGGCATCGCTCCGGATTTTCCAGCGGGCGCAGCGGCGGCCAGAGACTCCATCGATTCCGGCAAGGCGGCCGAGACGCTGGGCCGCTTCATCCGTTTCACGCAGGCCCAATCCGGTTGAAGCGGCAGGGATCAGGGCGAGATCTTTTCGAGCCGCCATCCACCGGTTTCCACGCACAACAGGCTGGCCCCAAAAGCGGCGAGACAAACACACCCAAACTCCAGGAAGACCAGCGCCAGACTGTAATGTCCGATGGTATAGCCGATCAGCAGGGGCCCAATGATGGATGCCAGGCGGAGCCAGGCGCTGGCCACGCTCGAGCCGAGCGCCCGGATGCGCGTGGGATAAATCTCCGGCGTATAGAGGAACAGCAGCATCGCAATGGAATTGGCGAAGAATGATCCGGCGCAGGTGTAGCTCAAGACCGTTATCGGAGTGGAGGCTCCGGTGAGCCACAGCGCCAGAAAAGCCAGCCCGCCGAGCAGGAAAGATGCCGCGAACCAAGTCCGCCGTCCTGTCCGGTCAACTAGCAGGGCCACCGCCACGCACCCCACGAGTCCGGCGGCGCTGGTGAACAGGCCATAGCGCAAAGAGGTCTGGATCGGCGTTCTAAAAACCGTGCGGTACAGAGTCGGCACCCAGGTGCTCAACCCGTTCAGCACCAGGTAAGCCGAAAACCACAGCACCCATGCAAGCAGCGTGCGCCAGCGATAGATTCCACGGAACAGATCTGCCCACTCCGCCTTGGCTCTCATCCGTTCTCCGCCGGCAGCGGCGTTGTGTTGCGCCAGTTGACCGTTGCGCCACAATGCGCCCTGCTCAATCTGTTGGACGGCCCAGTCCGCCTCCCGCAGACGCCCCTGGCTGGCAAGCCACCGGGGAGACTCCGGAAGCGCCCGACGCAGGCCGAAAATGAGCAATGCGGGAAGGCCGCCGATGAGAAACATATAACGCCAGCCGAGCCGGGCCACGATTGATACGCCCAGCAGAGCGGCTGCCACTCGCCCGGCGGGGAAAACAAGCTCGTAGGTGAGTACAAACCTGCCCCGAGTCTTCGCGGCGGCGAGCTCGTTGATATAGGCCGCGGCGATGGGAACTTCACCGCCTAATCCGAGACCTTGCAGCGTCCGGAAAATCAGCAGAGACGAATAGCTCCAGGAGACCATGCACAGCAAACTGCACACGGAATAAACCAGAATCGTACAGGAGAGCGCCGCCAGCCGGCCGACGCGTTCCGCAAGCCACCCAAAAAAGATGGCTCCGACGAGTTGGCCGGCGTATCCGGCCGAGATGAGCAACCCGACGCTTCTCGGAGAGATATGCCACGGGCCGATCAGAGCAGGCAGTACATAGGCAATTGTGAGCGCATCCACGCCGTCGAAAAAAGTGGCAATCCCCACCAGAACGCGGGCTTGCACGTGCCACATGGAAACCGGCGCGCGCTCCAGCCGGGTCGCGATCTGTTCAGCCGTGAGAGTGCTGGTCAACCGGAAGCCCCTCGGTGAAAAATGCTAGCCGGGGTCGCTGGCCATATCGGTATTTGGCCCACTGTTTCTGGCGAAGCCGCAGGATCCCCGAAGCACGCCGGAAATGTGTATCAGGTTCCCGGCCGCACCACCGGACTTTGCTTGTGCCGGGATGCATCCAGCGGCGACAGCACGTGTCCTGTTCGATAGGGTTGAGTCCCGGCTCTTGCGCACCGGATGAAAGCAAATCATAACCCGTGAGGGTGATTGGCACAAGGGCCATAGGCCACGTGCGATAGAAGTGCAGGCCAGGCGTGCGATAGGCCACGGTCCCAACGAGCTGTCCAGACATTGCGGGCTGCAAAAAACTCTGCGCCCCCAAGTCTCAGAAAGTGCTACAGTGTGGCACGGTGGGCCAAGCCTCCCCTCGTTTATCAGGCAGCGGGGGAAAGGCACGCCCGCGGCAGAAACCAACTGCAACATCCGCTAGGAGGCGACCTCATGACCCGTCGCAATCTGCTTTCCACGGCGGCTCTGGCTGCTCCGGCCGCCGTTGACGCTCTCGCCAATGTTCCGCAGAGCGACCGTCCCCGAAGCCAGGGAAAGCCGTCGAAGATCACGCGCATAGAAGCGACGCTTTTGCAAAAGCCGCTCAAGGAGCGCTTCTGGATGTCGATGAACCCGATCGGTGGGTACAACCCAAGAGCCTCGCGCTTGATACTAAAAATGCATACCGACGCCGGCGTCACCGGTTACGGCGAAGGGGGCGGCGGGGGAGCCGAGATGCTGCGCAAAGGCTTCGCCGAGCTGGTGATCGGCGAAGATCCCTTCATGGTCGGCAAGATCTGGGAAAAAATGTTCGGCGTGACATCGACCCGCGAGATGGCCGTCAAAGGGTGGTCGCGCGGCGGCGTCATTGGCGTCATGGCGGCTATCGACGCGGCGATTTACGACGTCATGGCGAAATCCACCGGGCTGCCTATTTACAAGTTCCTAGGCGCCTATCGCAACACGGTGCCGGTGTACATCACGGGAGGCTACTATCGCGAAGGCAAGGGCATCCCCGAACTGGTGCAAGAGGTGCGCGGCTACGTCGGCGAAGGCTATAACGCTCTGAAGCTGAAAGTCGGGGGAGTGTCGGCGGGCTTCAGTCCGGAAGACGACTACAATCGCGTGAAGGCTGTGCGCGACGCGGTTGGTCCCAACGTGAAAATCATGTTGGATGTCAACAACGGCTGGGATCTGCACACGGCCATCCGCGCCTCGAACAAGCTGGCCGACCTGGACATCACCTGGCTCGAAGAGCCGATCCACTGGTATGACGATGTGGAGCCCCTCAAGCAGCTCAAGCTCAACACGCGGATCCCGATCGCGTCGGGCGAGCAGGAGTTGACGCGCTGGAGCGCGCGGCGGCTCATAGAGACCGGCGCCATCGACTTTATGCAGTTCGATTGTCACGCGCATGCCGGCATCACAGAATGGCGCAAAATCGCCGGCATGGCCAGCATGTGCCACGTTCAGATGGCGCCGCACCACGAACCGATTGTTCACGGCCATCTGCTGGCCTCGATTCCCAACGGCTACATCCTCGAAGGCTTCGCCAATCCTGACCGCGATCCGTTTTGGTTCGAGATTTATGATAAGCGGCCGAAGATTGAGAAAAGCATGCTGTACCTCGATGATACGCCGGGCTGGGGCATCGAATTCCGGCAAAAAGCCCTCGACCAGTATGGGACAAAGGTAATTTAGTTTCGAGAACCGGCAGGCGCGGCTGGCGCCCCCAACGCGGTTAGGGTTGGCGGCGGCCGATGAGAATTTTGGATCTGCCAGGGAGGCTAGCCCTGCGCCGGCCTCTCTGGCCAACTGATGGCGGAACTGATCTCCCGCTGCAACCGGAGTCCAGTCGTCCAACCGGTCCGAGGATGTGGAGCCAATCCTCGCGCCTGCGAGGTCCGGACAGCGCCGCCGGACGATACGCGGTTCCACGTTCGCCGGGCTGGGCGCTCTTTTTTCCGCCTGATGCCCGGTTTGCACGTTTTGCCTTCCGCCATCGTCAAGAAGGTATAATGTCGAGCGTGAAAACCCCGATTTCCCGCCGCCGGCTTCTCGCCCGCGGCTTCTCTCTGATCGAACTGCTGATCGTGATCGCAATCATTCTGATCATCGCTGCGATCGCGATGCCAAAACTGACCAAAGCCCGCATGTTCGCCTACGAGATGGCCGCAATCCGCACGCTGCACACGATCAACACAGCGCAGGCGCAATACTTTTCGACGTATGGCCGCTATGCGACCACATTGGCTGAGCTCGGTCCGCCCCCCGGAGGCAGCAGTGTAGCAACGGCGGCCGCCGCCGACTTGATCCCCGGCGACCTGGCCTTAGGAACCAAGTCCGGCTACAACTTCACGATGGTAGGAACGCAGCAGGGTTATACGGCGAACGCGAATCCGCAAGTCTACAACACCACAGGCTCTCGCTCGTTTTACACGGACCAATCGACGGTCATCCGGGAACACCTGGGCAACGAACCAGCTTCGGCGGCCGACCCCGAAATCAAGTAGGAGAAAACCTAGCAAAACGCCGCGGACGGTCGGCCGCTGTGCACGAAGCCACAGGCGTCGGCGGAGTCACACACAATGCTTAGCTCAAAGGGGAAATCCGCCGAGCGCCCGCAAGCTGATCACTCCGAGCGGAGCGAGGAATCTGCTTTGCGGTTCGCCGAGGAGAAACAGCAGATTGCTCGCTGCGCCGGCGATAGCGGCTATTGGAAGTTGACGTTTTTGCCGTCAGAATCGAAGTAGATGGCGTAGCCCACGTCGATCCCGGTAGCCTGAAAGCGCCCCGACTGATAATCCGAGCTGTATCCGATCGACAAAAACCCGGCGGGCACTCCCGAAAGAGTGGAGCTCGCTGGCAAAGCCGAAAGTACGACGGAAGGCACCGAAAACTGACCGGCGCTCGCCCGCTCGGTGCAGATGAACGCTCCTGATACCTGCGGGTTCGTGTTGGCCGAGCCGCCGGTTATGATCACAAACCCATTGAGGTTTGTCGGGCTCCAGGTAACCAACAAATCCTGCGAGCGGAGTACGTTTGTGACGGAATCCTTGTTCGTCCAGGTTAGCGGGTCCGGCAGCGTCAGCGTCGCCCGAAACGCCCCCACATCCTTGCCGCCGGCGCCATTATCGATCGTGTAAGTTCCCTTAGTCAGGTACAGCGGCGTAAATCCCGGCAGCCCGACGGTTCCACCCCCCAGCTGCGCACTATAGGCCACGACACCACCCGTAGAGGTCTTGGGAATCTGCTTGGAACCATTCGGCCCGGTTACTGTCAGCGAAGCTCCCGCATCGAGATAGGTGAAGGTCACGGGGTTGGGAATATTGGTGCTATTGCCCCGATACTGATAGATATAGCAACTGCCGTAAGGGGCGTAGCCCGAGGCGCCGGTGGAAGTGATCAACTTGCTGAAATCATAACGGACAAAAGCTCCGCTCCCGGCGTCGATGGTAGTAACGAGGTTTCCGACCGGCGGCGGAGCCGTTATGCTTATTGAAGATCGGGTAAGCAAGACGGACCCGGCGGAGATGCTGCCGCCCCCATTGGCGATTTTTTGCAGATCGTCGGCGGTGAAACCGTTAGAATCGGAGCACAGCTTCCCGCTGCTCGAGATTGAAATAGTGACCGAGTTGCTGACGACGCCGTTGACCCGCAACAAAACCGGCACGTAGCACCCGGTGATTCCCTGAGGCACCTCAAACGCAACTTGATCCAGACCGGAACAGCAGCCGGATCGCCCGAAAATAACGATCTTGGCCGGCTTTCCGCCGACGAAAACCTCAACGGTTACGCCGCTGGGAGCTACGCCGGGCAGCGGCCCTGCGGCTTCGTCACCGCTCACCGGACCCAAACCGGTGGCCCACAAAATCATAACCTGGCCCGGCGCCGCTGATGCGGTGATCAAATTCGTGAAAAAATTGACATCGGTTATAACTCCCGGGCCGCTGCCTGCCTGGTTGACCGCGAAAATTCCGGGAGCGCTTCTCACGACGTGAATTGGCACGGCAGCACTGGTCTGGCCGTTGTATGTCACCGTAAGCGTGCCGTCACCCACGGGGGTACCGGAGGGAAGGATGGCCCCGACCTGGCCGTCGACCGTGTACAGCATGATCGCGTTGACGGTCGTACCGGCCACTGTAACTTTGATGGAAGTGCCGGCCAACGTGGTCGAGAGCGGGAACGAATTGGCCTGCGCTAGAGTAGAGGGCCCCATCCCTTTGCCAAACACGGCAAAGATGGATCCCTCCGCGATTCCGGAATTGGGGAAACCGGACGGGAGATAACTGGCGTTGCTCACCACGCCATCGGCATTGATGACGGGCTGCGCTTGCAAAGCGGCAGCCGCCACGAGCAGAATCGCGAAAATTTTCCCCGTTTTCATGACTCCTCCACTTTCACCGGCCAACGCGATCCAAGATCGCTCCGGCTCCTCCTCGCTGCTATGTATCAAACGATACAAGGAACTACGGTATCACGAAACAAGGGCAATCGAGCTTCCCTGCCTTCTAAAAACAGCAGAAGATTTCGCCGCCCTCCGGCCGAAGGTCATATGCCACGGGAGAGAGCGGCTGTATTCGGCGGAATCTCGAGGCTGGCGCCGATTGGGAGGACCGTTGGAACTGGCGGCAACAATTCAGACGAACTATCGCGCAGGCGCCGGGACGAACTGTTTGCCGGCTGACACCGGTTCGATGCGGCCCATCAGGAGATGCACACAGAACCAAGCTAAGGGGTGCAGGATTCCCATCAATATGAACACGGGCACGTACCCGAAGTAGGTAATGACAACTCCGGGGAGGATCGCGGAAAACAGAAATCCGCCCAGTCCGCCCGCCGAAGCGCCGATGCCGGTGACAGAGGCCACCGCACCGGAGGGGAAGCAGTCGGAGACGGTGGTGTACAGATTGGCCGACCATCCCTGGTGGGCGGATGTCGCCACGCTGATCAGCGCGATGGCCCCCACCGGGTTTCCCACGAATACCGCCATCACCGCCAGCGGCATGCAGGCCGCCGCCAGCAGCATGGCTCCCTTCCGGGCGCGGCCGACAGGCCAGCCGCGCGCAATCAGAAAGCGCGAGATCCAGCCCCCGCCTACGCTTCCGAAATCGGCCGCGAGATAGATCGCCGGAAGCGCCCAGCCGATCTGCATGAGACTGAAATGGCGTGCATCGTAAAAGTACGGCGGCAGCCAAGTCAGGTAGAACCACCAAACCGGGTCTGTCAAAAACTTGCCGGCAGCGAAGCCCCAGGTTTCCCGATGGCGGAGCGCGGCCACCCACGGTACAGCCGGAGCCGCCTCCTCCCGGCCCGACTGAATATATTCCAGCTCGGCGCGGTCGATCTTCCGATGTTTCTCCGGGCGGTCGTAGTATCGCCACCACAGGGGAACCCAGAACAGGCCGAGGCCCGCCGTCATCAGAAAAGCGGCGCGCCACCCGCAGACCGCTGTGACGGCGACAATCACCGGAGGCCCGACGGTAGCGGCCACATTCGTGCCGGCGTTGAAAATTCCGGTGGCGAAGGCGCGGTCCTTTTTCGGAAACCACTCGGCCACGGACTTGATCGCCGAGGGAAAGTTGCCCGATTCGCCCAATCCCAGCATAAAGCGCCATAGTCCCAGCGCAATTCCGGATCCGGCCACCGAGTGTAAGGCCGCCGCCATCGACCACCAGAGTATCGATACGAGGTAGCCGATTTTCGTGCCCGCCCAATCTATGAACTTGCCCATGAACAGGAAGCCGATGGTGTACGCAAGCTGAAAAGCGCCGTTGATGTAGCCATACTCGAGATCGTTCAGGCGCAGGTCCTTGCGGATGGCCGGGATCAGCACGGCGAAGACGATCCGGTCCAGATAGTTGACGGTCGTAGCGAGGAACAGCAGACTCAGAATGACCCAGCGGACTCGTGTGGCGCGCATGCAAGGCGGATTATAGCGAACCTGGCATGCTAAAATCGTCGTTGCAGCGGGATTCCACAACGGAGAAGACAGAGAAAAGGCGCTGCGTCACCGCGCGCGGCCTTGATTTTCAGCGTATTCTCCACGGAGGCCTCTTGAACCGCAGACCTTCCGTTGTAACAGACGTAGGCGGCGTAAAAGTGGGCGGCACGCACGCGATCGTGGTGCAGTCGATGACCAACACCGACACGGCGGATGTGACGGCCACCGTAAATCAAGTGATGGCGCTGGCGGCCGCCGGATCCGAACTGGTCCGGGTAACCGTGAACCACGACAAGGCCGCCGAGGCCGTTCCCCGCATCGTGGACACACTAGAAAAATTCGGAGTCAGGGTCCCGATTATCGGCGACTTTCATTATAACGGCCATATTCTGCTGAAGAAATATCCCGAGTGCGCGCGGCGGCTGGCCAAGTACCGTATCAATCCGGGCAACGTGAATATCGGCCACAAGCACGACAACAACTTCCGGACGATGATCGACGTCGCCATCGAGCACCGCAAGCCGGTGCGCATCGGCGTGAACTGGGGATCGCTCGATCAGGTCCTGCTTACCAGGCTCATGGACGAAAACTCACGCCTGCCCGAGCCGCGCGATGCGGCCGAGGTTACCACTGAGGCGATCGTGCAGAGCGCCTTGAACTCGGCCCGCGCCGCCGAGGAGTACGGCTTGCCGCACGACTCGATCATCCTGAGCGCCAAGGTCTCGCGCGTGCCCGATCTGGTTCGAGTGTACCGGGAACTGGCGGCCCGCTGCGACTATCCCCTGCATCTGGGGCTGACCGAGGCGGGGATGGGCGCCAAGGGGATCGTCGCCACCGCAGCGGCGCTGGCCATATTGCTCCACGAAGGCATTGGCGACACTATCCGGGCTTCGCTAACGCCCATGCCGGACGGCGACCGTACCGAGGAAGTACGAATTTCGCAGCAGATTTTGCAGTCGCTCGAGATCCGCAGTTTCACGCCCCAGGTCACGGCCTGTCCCGGGTGCGGCCGCACAACCAGCACGTTTTTTCAAGAGATGGCCGGCCAGATTCAGAAATATCTGCGCGAGCAGATGCCGGTCTGGCGCGAGCGCTATCCGGGCGTCGAGGAATTGAAGGTAGCAGTCATGGGCTGCGTGGTGAACGGGCCGGGCGAGTCGAAACACGCCGACATCGGGATCTCGCTGCCCGGCACATTCGAGGAACCGAAGGCTCCGGTTTATGTGGACGGACGCCTCGTGGTAACCCTCAAGGGGGCCGACATCGTCCCCGAGTTTATACAGATCCTGAATCACTACGTCGAAGCCCGCTACACGGCTGTGCCCGCCTCGCGATGACACCTAGCCGCCACAGGGCGCCAGCGAAATCACCAAAAAATCGTCGTTGCTGACCAATACTTGGCAGGCAGCCGCGCGTATGCGAATCGGCCGATGCCGGTTGCAGACTACGATCGTCTTAGCGGGATCGAAACGCAAAGAAGGTCCCGGATGAGCAGCTCGGTAGTCAATAGGCTCTTCCAGAAGATGCGCCGCTGCGAGATGCAATGCCCGGATCTCCGAGTCGCCTAACGGGTCCATCCACCAGGGCTGCAAGGGCTTTTGGGGTACGTAGGCGGGCAGGATCTGATCGAGCAGAGGATCATTGGTCAGAAAACCTTCATGCCGCAAGCCGGGCATACTCAAAACTGCGAGCACTTGGTCCACCGACCGATCGGTTGTGTGCAACTCCCTCTCCCGGGCTACCGGTTGAGCGAGCCGGAAGGCGCACTGGGCGAACCCGAGAGCCACTGTGCCCGCGACGATCAAACCGGCGCGCCGCCAGAGCACTTTTCCCAGACCGGACTGACTCCAGCGCCAGTAGCCGATATCGCACAAAAAGATGGGGAAGAAGGGCCCCATGAAGAACAACAGGTAGTGGAACGGCTGCATCGTTCTGCCGCTGATGACCTGCTCATTGGTGACTGCGAAGCAGGCGATCCAGAACACCGCCCAAAACCAACCGTTGCGCCAGCCGCGGCGGCCCGCTCCAAGGGCCAGCGCCGCGAATAATGAGCAGAACAGGAGCGCGAGCCAGTCCGGTTGCCGGGTGATTGTCCCCCCAAGCCTCACAAAGAAGTCTTGAACGGCCGCCGGGCGGGCCGCCAGCGGAAGCCAAACGGGGATCGAGGCGGCTGCGGCCAGCCCGGCTGGCACGGCGATGAACGCAGCCAGAAGCCGCCTGCCGGCATTTTCGGCTCCGGCAAATGGCAAGCCGGAGCCGAGCAGGATCAGCCACACAATCAGCATCGCCAGCGCCAGGGTCCAGGAATATACGTAGGTGTAAAAGTTCAATAGCAGAGCAAACCCCAAGAAAGCGGCCGACACGATGGAGCGCCGGCGGTCCAAGCGCAGCATGGCGATCAGGAACAGCGCGAAGAAGCAACAAGAAATCTGCGGGTAAGCTGTTCTGGCGAAGATCGGCCCGTAGTGAGGGTCTCCCCAGTAAAGATACAGAAGGCCGATCAGATCGAAGAAGCTGAACCACACCGCGAGGCTCACCGCAAACAACCAAAGAAGCAGACACGGAAATAACTGCCGGCACAGCAGGAGCAGGCAGAAGGCCGTGAGAGCCGGGAACAAAAAATCGGCCGCCACAAACGCCTTGGGAACGCTGCGGCCGAAGGGCGCTGAGAGCGCGGCCAGCAAAATCGGGCCCAGCCGGTCACGGCACCAGATTGATTGCGCGCGCGCCTCGCCCTTTACGTATGGCTCGAACGACCCGAGCGTAGCTCCCAGGAAGTCGCCGCGCAAGACCTCCTGTGCGTATCGGGCATAGGCGGCCGTCTCATCCCAGGCGACATGATCGAGGGCGTAAAAATATTTCGGCGAGCCGACTCCGCGCACCATCCACTGGTCATAAACCAGGGGCGTGTAAGACCGGCCGCAATAATACATACCAGCCAGGTGACCGAACGAGAAGGAGATTCCAACCAGAAGCGAAAACAGCGCCAGAATCCGGTTCGCCTTGCCGCTGATCGGGTCAATCATGGCTTCCGGGAAAATGGTAGACAAGAATCGAGTGGCCCACGCGCGCCGCCGGTGTGTGGCCGGCAAGCCAGGCCAAGTCGGACGGACTCCGGCCGATCCCTCCCATATGATTCTTGCTGACGGCCACCCAGCCGGAGGGGCGCATTCCTGCCGGCAGAGATCGCACGTCGGGGATTTCCAAAAAATCGGGGCCGGGGCGGCCGAAGTAGCTGAGGTAAAGGGTCGAAATGCCGTGCTGCCGCGCGAATTGCCGCAGCCGCTCCAGGTCCTGGCCCCAATCCAAATTGCTGTCCAGCAGAAAGTGCTCCTCTCGTCCCCGGGCGATTTGGTTGAAATAGGCCAGGTAATCGGGGTGTGCGGCGATTGACTCCACGCCGTGCCAGGCCAATAGGCTCCATGCGAGGCCGGCCAGTATGTGTCCGCCCGGCCGGGAGCTCGTACTGCAATCTGCGAACAGGCTGGCGGCAAGCAGAGCCAGAAAGGGGAAGATCGGCAGCAGATGCCGGATGCCGACATTGATGCGGCTCATCGCACCCACCGCCAGCATCAGGGCAACCGCGATCGCCGGATAAGCGGCGGTGGACAGCGAGTCCGTCCAGCTCTCCACAACGCACAGCGCTAGCGCGATGGCAGAGAGCAGCAGAAGGGGCAGCGTCGTCTTCACCGCTAAAGCGACAAGGAAATAGAACGGGAAACTCGAAGAAGAAACTCGCCCCAGCAGATACGCTTTGTGCGCCCGAGCATTCAGAGCGAACACGGAAAGCAGACCGCGTATCAGGGTTGGCGCAGGAAGGAAGATCCTTCCGTGCAGCGTGCCGACTTCGATGGCGCTTTCGGCATATTGGCCCAGA
>DASREK010000166.1:0-10807 GCA_035652135.1 Bryobacterales bacterium
ATGCGTTTTGGCCTCCATGCATTCGGCAAGCAGTTCGGCCGCCGTCTCGCCTATTAGCGAACTGCTCTGATCCACGGTGGATAGCGGAACGCGGAGAAGGTCGGAGTAATGGACATTGCCGGCGCCGACTATCGCCACGTCATGGGGCACATCCAGCCCGGCATCGAGGACTGCCTGAATCGCCCCGGCTGCGGTGGGATCGTTGTAGCAAAACACTCCGTCCGGGCGCGGGCTTACCCGGAGCAACTGCCGCATCGCCTCATAGCCGCTGCTGTCGCTTTGCGCGCTCACCACATATTCGGGAGGCGGCTTCAACGCATGTTTTGCCAGGGCCCGCCGATAGCCCCGCAGACGCCCTGTGCCGTTTGAAAGCGCCGGACCTCGAATGTGCGCAATCCGGCGGCAGCCTTGCTCGATAAGATGTTCCGTCGCCAAGGCGCCGATTTCATCGTCCTTGACGCCCACGTAATGAGCCTCCAAGCCGGCCGGCATCCGGTCAATCAGGACGTAAGGAATTTTGCGGGACCGCAGCCCCTTGAACAGCCGCGTGCGCCCGCTGGGCTGGGTAGAGGCGACGATCAGTCCATCGACATTCCGGCTCAGCAGCAACGCAATCTGCCTCTGCTCCGCCTCGACATTCTCCTCGGAATTGGAAATCACGATTTGGTAGCCGAGCGGCTCGACCTTTCTCGCCACTCCCTTGGCCACTTCAGCGAAGAAAGAATGCATCAGGTCAGGTATCACCAGCCCTACCATGTACGTGCGCCGGGTGACCAGGCTGCGCGCGATCCAATTCGGCTCGTAGTGCAGATCGCGGGCTCGTTTGAGCACCCGGCTGCGTGTCTCGGAGCTGATGTCGCTGTGATTTCTCAGGGCCTTCGAGACCGTCATCAGAGAGACGCCCAGGTCCCTGGCTATGTCCTTCATCCGAGCCGCCAAGCTTCCTCCTCGCCGCCCGCTTTCCGGCCGCCCGACATCATGTTTATCACGAACGGCGGCCGAGATGCATGTCCGCTTCCCCTGCCCGAGCTCCCTGCACGCCGCCTCGTCGGCCCGTCCACTTGGAACACGTTCTCTGTCGGAAATTTACTTTAACGCTACAGGGAGCGCTCTAGATCTAGAATTTTTGCAAAACAATGCTTGACAGGATTTTTCAGGCAGTGATAGAATGCCCGCACACTCGGCAGGCGCACAAGCAGCGAGCGGATACTCGCCGGCGAACGAGCGGGAAAGGCGCCCGTACAATCGCATCCGCGGTTCGCGGCAGAGAAGGGGGACCAGACCATGTCGTTCCGGCCGCAGTACTTACTGTCGCGGTTCGCCTTTTGGGGAGTTTGCAGCCTGGGTCTTTGCCTTGCAAACGGCGTCGCCTTCGGCCAGACGGCCACCGGGCAGGTCAACGGCACGGTGACGGATCAGAGCAAAGCGGCCGTGCCATCGGCGACGGCGATTCTGGTGAACCGGGCCACGGGCATCGAGACCAGAGCCAGCAGCAATGCCAGCGGCTTTTTTACGTTCATCAACGTGAGCCCGGGCGTTTACACTCTGCGGATCGAGGCTTCCGGTTTCCGGGCGGCGCAGATTCCGGAGTTTACCGTTGGGGTCAATCAGACCGTCACTCAGGACGTGGGTCTCTTGCTCGGGCAGGTGACCGAAGTCGTAGAGGTAGCCGCCCAAGCCGAGTCGTTGCAGCAGTCGTCGGCCGAACTGGGCACGGTCATCGCGCAGCAGGCCGTGCAGGAATTGCCGCTCAACGGCAGGAACTTCACCCAATTGCTGACGCTGACTCCGGGCGCCACGCCGGTCAGCACCAGCCAGGGAGCGCAAATCGGGGTCAACGACGGATCGACCGTATCCATTCCCCGTTCCGGCTTTTCGAATCCCTCGATTCACGGCCAGTTTAACCGCTCATCGGTCTACTTCCTCGACGGCATCATCAACACCGACTTCCGCACCACGACATACACGATCCTGCCCAACATCGATTTAATTCAAGAGTTCAAGGTGCAGTCTCACAATGACAAAGCCGAGTATGGCGGGGTGGCGGGAGGCGTGATCAATGTGGTCTCCGCCTCCGGCACGAACCAGTTTCACGGCTCGGCCTATGAGTTCGTGCGAAACAACGACTTCGACGCGCGCGATTCTTTTTTTGACGCGACGCGGACTTCCCCCGCCCCTTACCGGCAAAATCAGTTTGGCGCAACGCTGGGCGGTCCTGTCATCAAGAACAAAACGTTTTTTTCAGCCGGATACGAGGGGTGGCGTTACTCGAGTCCCACGGGCTCCCGCTATCGCGTGCCGACCGATCCGGAGATTTCGGGCGATTTTTCCAATTCGATTATCGCCCACAACATCTATGATCCCCTCACCACCAGGCCCAACCCGAGCAATCCGAATCAGCTAATTCGCGATCAGTTTCCCGGAAACATGATTCCGTCCAGCCGGATCTCGCCAATGACGCAGGGTTTTATCCAGACCTACTTCGACCGCCCGAATCTGTCAGATCCGGTGTTCAATGTGATTCTCAATCAGGCGCAGACGAATGACAACAACAGTTGGCAGGTGAAAGCAGATCATCAGTTCAATGAAAAGAACAGCCTGTTTTTTCGCTACAGCGGGATGAACGTGCACCAGAACACGCCCACGACGCTAAAGCAGAATAACTATCTGCAAATGACCGCGAAAAACTTCGGCGGCGGCGTGCTGCACACATTTACGCCAACGCTGATCCTGGATGTAAGGGGAGGATTTGCTTCCAGACCGTTCCTGTTCGGAACCGATTCCAGCGCAGGTCTTGCGCCGCAGGCCAAGCTGGGCTTTACGGGAACCGATCAGTTCGGCGGCGTGACGCTCAGTTTGCTGTCCCCCTGGGGAAGCGCTGGAATCGGCCCGCCGCAGCCGCGGGGCAATCCTGTCTGGTCATTTTCCCCAAATCTGAGCTGGCTTCGCGGCAATCACAACATTAAAACCGGGTTTCAAATCATCAGCGTCAACCGGTTGCAGATTGCCCCCGGCATCAATTATCAGTTTGACGACGCAACGACCTCGGACCCGCAGCAGCCCGGCAAGACCGGGGCCTCTCTGGCTTCCGCCTTGCTGGGCATGCCGCGGACTTTCAGCGGCAACTCGGCGCAGAAGAACCGTATTGATTTCGATATCCCCATCTGGTCGGCGTATGTGCAGGATGAATGGCGGCTCAAGCCTGCTGTGACGCTGACCCTGGGCCTCCGTTTCGACTATGTTGGCCGGCCTACGCTGAACGCCGGAATGAACAATGGTCCCAACATGCTGACGGGAAACTGGGAGATTGGGGGCGGCAAACTGCCGCCGCCGTGCAACCAGGGCGGCGGCGCCCCTTGCATTCCGGGCAACGGCTTGCAGGACGTCCCGTTCAGCGAACACATTGTGGTCGCGAAAGATCCGCTGCGCTGGCGCCAGCCGCAGTGGAACGAGTTCGGGCCTCGCATCAGCGTGGCCTGGCGGGTTACCAATCGGATTGTGGTCAGAGCCGGCTACAGCATACTCTATGACGCTCTGCCGGCGCAGAGCCAGACATACCAGAACACTCTGAACCAGTGGCCCTTCAGCGGCGGGTTCAGCGACACGGCCAACGCGATAGGCGCGCCGCCGACTTTCATTCAGGATTTGCAGGGGAGCTTTCCGCTGCCGCTGCCGGCTGCGTCTCCGTGGGGCATCTCCACCTGGTTCAGCGCCCCGGACCGCCAGGATGCGCAATCGCATCAGTGGAACGTCGAAATCCAAAGGCAAATGACTGACAGTCTCTTGCTGTCAGCGGCCTACGTCGGCAGCTACAACCGGCACATCGATGTAAATGGCCTTGCCAACACGGCTGTTACGCCGGGTCCCGGATCCCCCGATCAGGTCAATCAGCGCCGGCCGTATCCCTGGATGGGATCGTTCCCCTACGACAACAGCATTGGAAATTCCAACTACAATGCCTTCGAGTTTAAAGCTTCCCGCCGATTCGCCCGCGGATTTCAAGCCTTGGTCTCCTATACCTGGTCCAAGTCCATCGATACCGCAAGCAGCGGCTGGTATTCCGCGGAGAACGGCCCGGGCGGCAGCTCGAGCTTTCAGAATTACTACGATCTGAACGGGAGCCGCAGCGTATCTTCCTACGACATTCCCCACTTCCTTTCCATCAGCTCGAACTGGGAGCTCCCTGTGGGCCGGGGCAAGGCGCTGCTCAATAAAGGTATTGCGGCCTGGATACTGGGGGACTGGCAAGCCAATATGATTGCGCAGTTTCGCTCTGGCCAGCCGTTTACCCTGAGTGTTCCGGGTGATGTCGCCAACATCGGAAACAGCAGGCCGCAATCGAATTACGCGCGCCCGAATCTGATCGGCGACCCATATCTTTCCAATCCGACCGCCAGCCAATTCTTCAATACCGCCGCGTTTCAGATTCCCATTTTCAGTTATGGAAACTTCGGGCGGAACGTGCTGCGGGGCGCGCACGTCTCCAACGTGGATTTCTCGCTCTTCAAGACGCTCCCCATTTCTCAAGAGGGGCGGCGGAAACTGGAGTTTCGGGCCGAGGCGTTTAATGTGCTGAACATCATGAACTGGGCCCCTCCCGGCTCGAACGGAGCTCTGGGTTCGGGCAGCGCTCCCGGCGCGACGGTGGGGCAGACAGGCTTTGGCCGGGTTACGGCGCTCGCCGCATTTCCCCGAACCATCCAGCTCGGGCTAAGACTGTTGTTCTAAAAGGCGGCGACCAAGTAGATGAGTCGAGGCTTTCTGAGCTTTCTGCTGGCGCTCGTAATCGTGTTCGCTCCTCTACCCTCAGCCGTCGCCCAGGCGCTTGATCGAGCGCCGGCCGATGAGAAAAGCCAATCGGGCAGAAATGCCGGCGCATCCGGCTCTGAGCTGCTACAGCAAGGTCGAGATCTGCTGGCCAAAGGGTCGGCCGCGGAGGCCGTTCCTCTTCTCCGGCAGGCGATTGAGAAAAATCCGGCAGATGCCGACGCCCACCTTTTGCTGGGTTCAGCGCTCGCCCTGATCCCGCGGCGCAGCGAGGCGGTGGCCGAGCTGGCGCTGGCAATCGAGCTGCGCCCCGATCACGCTCCGGCTTACAACGTTTTAGGCATGACACTGGCGAGATTTGCGGAATTTGACTCCGCCCAGAAGGCGTTTGAGAAGGCGATAGCTATCGATCCCAAGTTGGCCGGCGCCCACCTGAATCTCGCTTTGGTCTTCGCACAGAAAGGAGAAATCGCCAGGGCGAGCCGTGCAGTGGCCCGAGCGATTGAATTATACGGTGACACGGTCTCAGCCGCGTATCCGCATTATGTGGCCGGAAGGCTCTACAACCAGCAAAATCTGCCCGGCAGGGCGCTCCAGGAGTTTGAAGCGGCCATCCGGCTGAATCCGAAATTCTCTGAGGCCTTTCTCGAGTTGGGATCGGCGAAAAGAAAATTATCCGATGAAGCGGGCTGCATCGACGCTCTGCGCAAGGCAGTGGAACTGGCGCCCGAGAACGCCGAAGCCCGCTATCGCCTCGGTGTCGAGTACTTGAATCGGCGTCAGGCAGCAAAAGCGGTGGAGCATCTCGGCGCGGCTTACCGGCTGAAGCCGGGCGACCGCGGAATTCTTTACAACTATAGCCGCGCCCTGCGTCTGGAGGGCCAGGAAGAGCAGGCGAAAATCATCTTTCGGAAACTGTCCGAAACAGTGAGCGCGACAACGAAGGCCTCGCAGCATCTCGCGGAAGCCGCCAGACTCACAAATGAAGGCGTGGCGCTTGAAAAACAGGGCGATTTTCGCGCTGCCGTCGAGAAATACCGCGCCGCCCTGGAATTAGACCCGCTCGAAGCGAGTGTCCGCCGCAATCTCGGCCTTGCACTGTGCCGCGCGGGCCGGTGGAGCGAGGGCATTGCGGAGTTGCAGGAAGCCCAGCGCATCGACCCGAACGACGCCGAAACGACACGCGCACTTTACATCGCCCGCGAGCAGGAAGCCGCTGCTCAAGGACGTTAGATCAAGCGAGGGGACCGGAAAATGTCGAAGACCAAGATCCTGCCGGTGATGCTGACGCTGCTGCTCTCGGCCGGCGGCAGAGCTGACGCCCAGAATCGGGCGGCTTGGATGAGGGAAGCGCGCTGGGGCGTCATGACGCATTACCTGGCCGACTGGCAAGCCCGTGTTCACCACCTCTCCATGAGCGTTAGCGAATGGAACAAGCTGATCGACGGTTTCGATGCGGAGGGAATCGCCAGACAACTGCAATCGGTCGGAGCCGGCTATTATCAGATCAGCATCGGCCAGAACTCCGGCTATTATCTCTCTCCGAATGCGGTCTATGATCGCCTAGCTGGAATTCAGCCTAGTAAGTGCTCCCGCCGCGACCTAGTCGCCGATTTGTCCAAGGCTTTGAGCAAAAGAAGAATCAAGCTCATGGTCTATCTCCCCTCCGGAGCTCCCAATCAAGATAAGGCGGCCGACGCAGCGCTTGAGTGGCGCAACGGGCCCTATCCGAACAAGGAGTTTCAACGCAAATGGGAACAGGTGATCCGCGAGTGGTCGCTGCGATGGGGAAAGAAAGTTTCGGGCTGGTGGTTTGACGGCTGTTATTTCCCCAACTCGATGTACCGCTCTCCCGATCCTCCGAATTTCGCCAGTTTCGCCGCAGCGGCCCGCGCGGGCAACCCCGATAGCGCGCTGGCATTTAATCCTGGCGTCGTTTACCGCATGCTTTCTATCACGCCGCACGAAGACTTTGTGGCTGGTGAGATTGACAAGCCGGACTTGGTGACCATCCGCCGCGCGGTGGATGGGAAGGTGGACGGCGCCCAGATCCACATGCTGAGTTATCTGGGCCAGACCTGGGGTATGGGATCTCCGCGATTCACCGCCGATCAGGTGATCGCTTACACTCGCAAGATTCTCGAGGCCGGCGGCGCGGTCACCTGGGACGTTCCGGTCGAGCTCAATGGAACGATCTCACAGCCCTTTGTGGATCAATTGACGGCGCTGAAAAAGGCGCTGAGCTCCCAATGAAAGCCGCGGCCTTTCTCCGCTGTGGTGGCGTGCCCAGGCCGCGCCCGCTTGGGCCTTAGCCGCCTAGCTGCATCAATGCATCGATGCGCAGAATGTGGAATTTGATCCGGGCGCCTGTCAGATAACGCGGGTTGCAAGCCAGCCGGCACATCTCGACGATTTCTCCGGGGTTACCGCGCGCGCACTCTAAAACATACTCGCGGAAGTCATCGAGTTCGAGAGCTCCGAGTCCGAAGCGGCGGGCCGCCGCCTCGAAAAGCAATCTCGCTTCGTCAGGCGATAAGGGTTTGAAGCGAACGACCTGGCGCGGGTCCCAGAACAGCCCTTCCAGAGCGCCCAACTCGCCATAGCCACGGGCGGCGGCAAGGATCGCGCTTCCGGGCGCATAGTAAAGCCTCTCGAGGAAACTTCGCAGGGCGCGGCCCGCGTGATGAACTCCGTCGAGAAGCAGAATTCTCGGCGAAGCCTCGAGATCCCTCCACAAAAGCCCCCGCAGCCGCACGCTGGAGAGACGAAAATCCACGTTCAGGCGCCGGGCCAGGCTGACCAGCAACTCGTGCGGTTCCGGAGGGCAGGGAAGATAGACCGCTTCAGGCCGCTGCGCGACAACCTCGTGGAGCAAGCGGCTCTTGCCGGCCCCGCGAGGACCCAGCAGCAGCAACGACTCGCGGTTTTCCAATGCCTTCTCGATCCGCTCGCGCTCCCGAGAGAGGCCGACGAGGGAAACTTCGGTCTCCATAGAGTCACTTCACGACCAGCACGCTACAGGGCGCCAGGCGGGCGAGATTTTGGGATGTCCCGCCCCACAGAGAATCGTGGATCCTCGAGTGTCCCGTGAAGCCGACGACCAGAAGGCGGAACCCCCTGGCTCGAACGAAATCCACAATGGCCTTCACTTCGTGACCGGCGACGATGGTGCATTCGAGTTCTACGCTCCGCATCGCCGCTCGCCGCTTGGCGTGCTCCGCCAATTGTCCGAAGTAACGGCTGGCTTCTTCGCTGGCTTCCGAAACCTCGGCAACCGTTTCGGCGTAGCGCGGGAGGTCCTCTTCCACGCTGATCATGTGCAGCTTTGCTTGATACCTCAGAGCCAGTTCGAGCGCCGCATCGAAAGCCTTCTGGGCCCCGTCGGACCCATCGTGTGCAACGAGTATTGAGTCAAACATTCGATGCCCCTCTTTCAGCGCCCGGGTCAACCCGGGCGCAGGGAGAAAGACGCCGTTCCACTCTCGATCTCTCGCCGCAAGAACGCTGCGCGGCCCTCGGTTGCCTCGAACTTTGGTACGATTCGCTCCCGCTTCCGGCCGCAATTGTGGCCGCAGCGTCCAGCCGGCCCGCCCGCTCGGCCAGGCGTTCCAGTTCGCATATGCCAGAGGTCAATTCCTCCAGCCCGGCGCCGGCCTCGGCCGCACTGGCCTGCCGGCGTTCAACGGCGGAGGCCAGAGCTCTCTCCAGCGCCTGGACCGTCTCCTCGAGCCGCCGGTTCATCGCCTCCTGAAAAAAGGCGACGCTTTTCTCCAGCCGCCTTTTGAGGTCGATGGCGACACGGTTCGAGTTGCGCTCCAGTTCCGCCGGAGCAGCGCGGCGCAGCCGCCGCAGAAGGTACTGCCGGAACAGCGGTGGCGGCAGGAGCAGCGGAGCGCTGCCCAAACCCCAATCCAGAAGCGGGTCTGTATAATACCCGGAGCCTTCCATTCCGATAAGCTCTCCTCCGCCGGCCAACTCGGGGACAGATATCCCGAACAACCTTCCGGCGATTTCGCATACCGAGCGGATCAGCTTATTCGTCCGCTCCTCAAAGCGTCCTGTTATTTCGCGCAGTTGTGCGGCCGCCGCCGGCTCGAGAGCGCCGCGCCAGGCGTCGCATCGCTCCCAGATCGCGCGCTGGACGAATCCGTCCATGGATTTGGCGAACTGATTCCGGGGAAGCCCGCGAGCCTGGCGCCAATGAGCCTCCACGGCTGCCAAGAGAGGGCCGGCTTCCGCGGCGGCGAACCGGGCGGCCTCTGCATCCACCCATGCCCGCAGCCGATCGATGGCCCCGTGCAGCAGCAGGCTGCTTTCCTCCTGTTGCTGCCTGGCGTGCTGGAGTTCCCGCTGGAGTTCAGAAGCTTTGGCGTCCAGTTCCTGCACCGGCAAGCGCGCGGCCTGGATTTCGAGCGACAATTCCAGGCGCAGATCAGCCATTTGCTGCCGGGCGCCGCGAAGCACCGAAGCTAGAAGGACCTGGTTTTTCTCGCGGTGCAAAAAACGCTGGAGCTCCTTCTCGAATGCCGGCAGCCCGCTTGATTCGAGCAAGGCCGAATCTGCGCGCAGCTTCGCTTCGAGCGCCAGCCGCGCCGAGACCGCAAAAATCCGGTCCTCTTGCGCGGCTTCGCGGGTGAAGGCCAACACTTCGGCCAGCTCTCGCGGTTCCATTTGGTCGGCTTTGTTCAACACCAGGAACAGGCGTCCCGAACGCTCTTTGAGTTCCTTCAGAAACTGCAACTCTACCTCGCCGAGAGGCGGCTCGGGCGAAGTGACAAAAATCGCGCCATCGATGCGCGGCAGAAAGTCGCACGTGACCTGGGTATTGTGCTTGTAAACGCTTCCGATTCCCGGCGTATCGATCAGAACCAGGCCCTCGCGCAGGAAATCATTCGGGCACGCTATCTCTGCCCAACTCACGCGCCTGAAATTTTTAGGATTGCCCCGTTCGGTGACGAACTCCGCGAGTTGCTCGGTGCGGATGGGCAGGCGGGCGCCCGATTCCAGGACGATCTCAGCCTGAATTTCCGGCCCATAGTGGAGCATCGTTACCGCCGAGGTCAGAGGCAGCACCGCGGCCGGCAAAAGCTCGCGTCCCAGAAGCGCGTTGAGCAGCGTTGTTTTGCCTCGCTTGAACTGCCCAGCCACCACCAGGTGAAACCGGCTGCGCTCCAGCCGTGAACAGAGTTCACCGGCCGACCGGGAAATGGAATCGGCATGGAACCGCTCTGATAATCTCCGGAGGTCGGCCAGCAGAGAGCGGAGCGTCTCGCGTTCGCTTTGGGCGGCAGTCATCCGGATTCCTCCACGGCCGCCGAAGGCGCCTCAGCTACAAGGGCTTCTACGGGTTCCCGGCCCGGCAGCAGGTGCTTCGGCAGGAAGTACGCGTTGGCCACCATGGTAGGTATGACCGCGCTGCCGATCACGGCCGCGACGAGATACGAATACTGGGCTTGGGTGATGACCCCGTGGTTGAGCCCGAACAATGCCGAAATCGTACCGAAGGTGAGCCCGGTGGACATCATCAGCGAATAATAAAGGACTTCTCGGGTCGCGTAGCGGAATCGGCGAATCGCGGGCGCCAAGCCGGCGATCTTCGAGAGCATTTTGGCGAAGAAGAGCGCCACAAAAGCGAGGGGCGCCGCCACCAGAGCCGGAACAGACACAAACGACCCGGCGCGGATAAAGTAGAAGGGCGTCAGCAAGCCGAAAGTAAGCGTTCGCAAACGGCGGACCAAAATATGGTCCCGCCCTACGGCGCCCGCCAGCACCATGCCGATCATATACGCGGGCAAAACCGCTTCGCTGCCGGCCCATACGGCAAGTCCTCCCGTAAGAAACAGGAAGAACAGAATGAACTTGGCTTCCAGCTCGGAGACCCGCCCTCCATACCGCTCGAAGAACCAGGGGGTTGCGAACGGGAGAACGACGAATAGGACAAAACTGGCCGCCAGGAAAATCACCGTCCGCCCGGTGAACGGCGCGAAGATCAGCCCGAGTGCGATCACCGTTCCGAGGTCATTGATGAAGCACGATGCCA
>DASREK010000167.1:0-8847 GCA_035652135.1 Bryobacterales bacterium
AGCGGCGCTGATCCCCAGCCGATCCAGCGCTTCCACCTGCTCCGTGAAAATCTGCGCATTCCAGCCGCGCGGGAAAAACGACGAATCTGTTCCAAACAAAATTCTTTGGACGCTGAACACATCCAGCGTTCGCCGAAATACGTCCGTCAGGCCGTTCAATCCTGGTACGTATCGGATCCACGAGTTGGTGCTTGAGGTATCCAAATAGACATTCGGGCAAAGGTCCCCCAGCATCAACGCCTCGCGAAAGTAGCCGGCTCCAAAATGCGGAATCACGAAGTTGACCCTGGGAAACTCCAGGGCGATAGGATGTAGCGCAATCGGGTTCGAGAGCCGGATGTCAAACAAAGATGGCAGCCCCAGTTTCTTGCGCACGCCGACGCTTAGCACGCCCATGTGGACGAAAACAATGGCGCGCCCGGAGGCAAGCTCATAAATTGGGTGCAGCCGATCATCGCTCACTGAAAACTTGTGCATGGCGGGGAACAGGCAAATGCCCCGCAAGCCCACGTTTTCAATGGCGTGTTTCGCGCGCTGCAACGCGTCCTCAGCTGTGGGATTCAGCATAAAATAGCCGACAAATTTTTCCGGGCACGTCCGGACAGCACCCGCCACAGAATTCTCGTCCCCTGGAAAGCTCCCGATCAATACCAGCCGCTTCAGGTCGTACTTTTCCATCTCCTGCATCCAGCGGCCTGCGAGTTCAGCGGCGTCCTTACTGGGAATCTCCCACCCTAGTTGACGCCCCATTTCCTCCGGCGTCCTCTCAGTGCTTAAATCCTCGAAAAAAGCCCTCGACAACAGATGCACATGCGCATCGGCGATAGGAAGGGTTCCCCACGGTGTTTTCATAGCTTTGGTGGCCGGGCGATCTGTTGAGCCGCCTTGGCGCCAAATGCATTGTACTGCCCAGGACCCGTGCTGATTCACAGACGCCATTCGAACTCTTGCGCGCCTGTCGAAAAGCAGGCCCTTTCGAAAAGACCTCTGCCCGGTCCTTCCGAATCACACCACTTCTTCTTTTATTTCGCGAGCATTTTCAGCTCTTTTCGGCCTCCATCCAGTCTGCTTAATCGACGCGGCTGCTACGCTCGATCCAGTAGAGGGGCGGATGGCATTGAAAGCCTTCCTTTGTCTATTTGCCCAGCTCTTGTCCCGGAAACGGTACGTCGCCACGTATCTCAACCCTCAACTCCCGCTTGCTTTCAAAAGCCCCGCTCCTCTACACCGGGACTAATCCACGAGCCAGAATACGCTCCAGATGTTAGCATCGAAGAGAAATGCTATCGTCCGTCTGGTTTGCAACTCTAGGCGACGCCGAGCGCTGCCGTCTCGAAGAATCGGATCCTTTACCTGCGTCCGCCGACATCGCCATCATCGGGGGCGGCATGATTGGCTTGGCCACAGCCTACTATCTCTGTGAAGCTGGCGCAACGGGTATCTGTGTTATCGAGCGAGACACATTGGTTGGGGAAGCGAGCGGAGCCAATGCGGGCGGCCTCTGGTTTGGCCAGCAGAGCCAGGAAATGGGCCCTCTTTCTCCCCTGGCGCAGGCGAGCAGCCTTCTTTACGAGGAACTGGCGGCGCAGCCGGGCTGGGCCTTCGATTTTCGGCGCACCGGGCTCTTGGAGTTGCTTTTTGACCGGGAAAGTCTAGCCGGAGCAGACGCTCGAGCCCAGGCGGTTCGCAGAGCCGGCTTTCGCGCCGAAGTGGCCGGCCGCGAAGATCTTGGAAAGCTCGAGCCGTCCGTCGGCGATGCCCCGGAGGGCGCGATTCTCTACCCGGACGAAGGCCAATTGCATCCCGTCAAGCTCGGCGCCGCGTTTGCGCGCCACTTGCGAAATCAGAACGTTCGCTTCTCGCTGCGGACCGAGGTGAGCGAGGTCGGCGACGCGGTCGTGCGGACGTCCAACGGCGACCTCCGCGCTGACATCATCATCATCGCCTCGGGCGCCTGGACTCCTTTACTGACGTGCACCCTCGGGTACAGGCCTCCGATCAAGCCGATGCGCGGGCAATTGCTGGCCACTCCACCCAGAACACCTTTTCTGCGCCACACGGTTATTGGCCGCCGCTTCTATTATTGGCAGCTCACCGAGGGCCATGTGGCCGGCGGAGGCACAGTCGAGGACGTTGGCTTTGAACGCGGCGTCAGCGCGCGGGACCTGACCTGCATACGAGAGGAAATGAACACGCTTTTTCCTGATCTTTGCGCCTCGCCGACGGCGCTATCATGGTCAGGATTCCGCCCATACTGCGAAGACTTACGGCCCATCATCGGCCGCGTGCCGGGCTGCGAGCAAATCTATGTCGCGGCAGGACATTTCAAGAAAGGCATCATGCTCGCGCCGGTTACAGGCAAAATTCTTGCGGATCTGATCACAACCGGGAAAACCGATTTACCTATCATTTCCCTGGATCCGGCCCGGTTTGCGGCTGGCGGAAGGGCGTGAGGTGTAGGGAACACACCCAAAATCTCGGCTCGGCCCGGGCTATACCGCTTGCCTGGGAAGAAGCCAGCCGATGCGGCGCCGAGCTATAATTGATTCAGACGCGCGAGAACGAAGGGCCAGCGTGATTCGCGGATCCAAGCAGTCCCGCACTAGGTCCGCCAACCTCCTATGTCCACCTTAGCCGAAATATTGGCCGAGAATGCTCGTCCCGGCGACTTGTGGGAGCCGATCGAGCGGAATCGGATCCGATGTTTTGCGTGCGGTCATCGCTGCCCGATTCCGGAAGGACAGTCGGGCGTGTGCAAGGTGCGGTTCAACCGCGGCGGCCAGCTGTTTGTCCCATGGGGTTATGTCGCTGGAGTACAATGCGACCCCATCGAGAAGAAGCCATTCTTCCACGTGCGGCCCGGCGCCCTGGCCTTCAGTTTCGGCATGCTGGGCTGCGATCTGCATTGCAGCTACTGCCAAAACTGGGTGACCTCGCAAGCAATCCGGGATCCCAATGCCGTGGCGCCCCCGTTGCGGACGACGCCTGAGCAACTCGTCCGCCTCGCCATCGAGGAAGGCGGGGAGGTCATGGTAAGCACTTATAATGAGCCGCTGATCACCGCCGAATGGGCGGTCAGCGTTTTCCAAGCAGCGCGTGCGGCCGGCCTGATAACGGGATTCGTCTCCAATGGCAATGCAACTCCAGAAGTCCTGGAGTACATCCGGCCCTGGGTGGATCTTTACAAGGTGGATTTGAAGAGCTTCGACGATCGCCATTACCACGAACTTGGCGGCCGCCTCCAGCCGATTCTCGACAGCATCCGCCGCATTTATGCGATGGGGTTCTGGCTGGAAATCGTGACGCTGGTGATCCCCGGCTTCAACGACTCGAACGACGAGCTAACCAGGATGGCCGAGTTCCTCGCTGGCATTTCTCCGGACATCCCCTGGCACCTTACGGCGTTTCACCGGGACTATAAAATGACAACCCCCGAGGACACCTCGCCGGACACACTCGTGCGAGCTGCCGAGATCGGGCGGCGCGCCGGCCTGCATTACGTCTATGCGGGCAATCTTCCGGGGATGGTTGGCAACCTGGAAAATACCTATTGCGCCGCTTGCGGCGAACTTCTGATTGCCCGGCACGGCTATCGAGTTCAGAAATATAAAGTCACCCCTAACGGCCTCTGCCCCAAGTGCGCGGCTCCGGTGCCCGGCCGGTGGGCCGAAGCTTTTCGCAGGCAAATTACCGATCATCCATTCCTGCCGGTCCTCGCTGGACCCTAACGGCGCAAAAAATAACAGGGCGATCGATTTCAGGAGGCGCCGCAAGATCTCCGGCCGGCGCCAAGGATGTTCGGCCAGCAGATCGTTGACGGACGCGCGACGGCTTGCTCCAGTAATGCCGCCAGCAGCCGCGCGTGATGATCCCAGGTGTACTGGCTGATGATGGTTTCCCGCGCCGCCGCGCCCAGCCGCATCCTTCTGTTGGGATCTTGCGCCAACGAGAGCACCTGGTTCACGAAGTCATCGGGGCGCGCCGGATCGTAGAGAACACCGTTGTAATCATGACGAATCACTTCCGCGACTTGCCCCAGCCGGGGAGCGACCACCGCGCGGCCGCAGGCCATGTATTCAAAGATTTTGAGCGGAGAAAAATAAAAGACATTCTGGGCCGGATAGGGCGCGAGGAGAATATCCATAGCCGCCAGCATACCTGGGACGCACTTCCGTGGCAGCAAGCCAAGAAATGTTACCCGTGAGGCGCAGCCGTTTGCTTCCCACCGCTTGCGAAGCGCTTCGGCTGCGGGGCCGCCGCCGGCGAAAACAAAATGGACCTCAGGATGCCGCGCCGAGATGCGAAGCACCGCCTGTTGCAGGAGATCCAGACCATGGAACGGGGCGAAACTGCCCGCGAAGCCGATCAAGAGGCGCGCCGGGAGGCGTCGCCTCAACTCCTGGTCCGCCGCTTCTGGGCGGAAAAGGTTTGTGTCAGCGCCGTTCGGGATCACGGCCATGCGCTCGCGAGGGAGCCCGCGCGCGAGAAAGTAATCCCGCAGAACGTTCGATACCATCATTAATCGGTCAGCCGCGCGCAGTGTGCGGTCTTCGATCCACTCGGAAACACCTGGGAGGAGGTGTACTTGGGGGTGGAATCGCCGCGTCTCGAACGGCACCGACGCGTTCACTTCGAACACGATCGGAATTCCCAGACGCCGTGCGGCGATCAGGCTTGAAAACCGGTGAGCGTGGAAAGTGAGAACCACGTCCGGCCGCTCGCGCCGCAGGATATTGATCTCAAGGGGAACTCCACGAACCGAGCGCCAGTAGTTGGCTGTTTCCCAAAGCCAGTTGTGCCGGTGGCCGGGAGCTTTCACTGCATTCCTTTGAGCTTGCTTTCGATGCCGGTCGATCACAACGACTTTATGGCCCAACCGTTCCAGAGCGGCGGATGTTTCGGCGATCTGTGTGGCGGAGCCGGTCGAGCGCTCCAGGTCCCACTCGTAGTTAAAATAAACGATGCGCATACCGTGTCAGGCCGGCCAATTTCTGGCAACGGCATCTAAGGCCTCGCGACTCTCACGGGCGGGGACGCTTCGGGACCGGGCGGCGTAAATGCCATCCAGGAGCCGCTCCACATGCTCGAAAGAATACATGGCGCGGACCCGCGACCGGTTCCAGTTCCCCATCTTTTCGCGGCGTCCTGGGTCACCGCCGAGGTCGAGAACGGCCCGGGCGATGCCTTCAAAATCGCCAACGGAGACCAGCACGCCTCCGCAACCGTAGCCCAGCATTTCAGGAAGCGCTCCGACGGGAGTTGCAATTACGGGCAGCCCGGCGGCCATGGCTTCCAGCACGGAGTTCGGCATGCCCTCCGCCCGGGATGGGAGCAGGAAAATATCGGCGTCGGCCAGCAGGTTCCATTTTTCCTGTGAGGAGACCGGGCCGAGAAATCGGACATTGGCCTCAACGCGCAATTCGGCGGCGCGGCGTCTCACTTCCTGGCCTTCGCCGAAGCCGCTGGTCTGGTCGGGTCCGGCTAAGAGAAAACAAACCGCCTCGTCGCGAAGCAGCTTGGCGGCGCTGAGAATGTCGAAATGACCTTTATGGCTCCCGAGCGTGGCAAGAGTCAAGACTCGCAGACCGTACCGGAAACTCGTGCTCGTAGGCCGGATCTGCGGCACGCGCACTCCGTTAGGAACAACATGAATCCGGGAATCGGGAACCCACTGGGCGAGCAGATCGCGCCAATAGGTCGAAAGCACGATGATCTCGCTGGCGGCGCGCAAAGAGCATCGGATCGCCCATCTGCTTACGGTCCTTCCCCTGGCGTACCAGTGCCCGAATTCGCCGCTGTGGATCTGCAATAGCGCCCGGCGCCTCAAGGCCCTGCTGATCAAGACGTAGATGGCCGACTCGGCAAAATTGACCCCGGACGACGACTTGATATGAACAATATCAGGCCGCAGAAAGGCGACAGCCGCGGAAAAACCGATGAAGTCTGCGAACCGGCGAGCGGCCCTGAGCGCCCGCCAATTCGGGAAAAACGTGTATTGCTGGCGGCGCCACAAGCGGATGGAGTAGCGTTTGGCAAGCGCGGACCGCAGGATCATTTGCACGCCCGTTTCAACGCCCCCGGTGGGGAGCGCAGACGGCCGCGGCGCCACCAGCAGCACCTTGGGGGAAGCTTGGCTGGGCCTGGCGAGGAGCTTCTTGTACGCCTCCAGAAGCGGCTCGCCCTGCGACTCCCAGCTTCTGTGTTCACTCACCCACTCGCGCGCGCTCCGGCCGAGCCGGATAAGAGACTCCGGATCTGCCATCAGTTCCTCAATGCGCCGCGCCAAAGCGCCTGCGGAACCGGCTGGGAAAAGAACGCCGTTCACGCCCGGCGCAACCAATTCCCGGTGCCCTCCACAGTCGCTTGCGAGAAGCGGCTTGGCATAGGCCATGATCTCCAAAGGCTTGAGGGGGGTAACAAGGTCCGTGAGGCGGAGGCTGCGGCGGGGCAGGATAAATAAGTCAATTTCACGGTACAGGGGTGCGACTTCCTCGTGCGGGACGCCGCCTGTAAATCGAACTGCCAGACCAAGGCCCAGGCGCCGCGCCTGCTCCTCCAACGCCGGCCGTGCGCTGCCGTCGCCTGCGATCAGTAGGCGGAGATTCGGGTGCTTCAAGGTCAACAGCGCGGCCGCCTCAATCAACAAATCCAGCCCCTCGTAGGGAACGAGAGTTCCGATATAGCCGATCGTGAATTCTTTGCCCGAGACGCGATTCGATGGGAGGCCGGGCCTATGCACCTGTATATCCACGCCATTGCCGGCAATGGTGATTTTGCCCGGGGATATGCCTCGGCGGATCATCTCCTCTCGCAAGGCTTTGCAAATCACCACCACATGCGAAGCGAGCCGGCAGGCGAGCAGGTCCTGAAGAAGATAAGCGCCGCGCACCAACACTCCTGCGCCGTCAAGACCCTCCTCCATCAGCGACCGAATTTCGTAAACGACAGGCAGCCCAAGCCCGCGTGCGGCTGCGGCTGCGGCCAGGCCGCAAAAGGAGAGGCTATGCGCGTGAATGATATCTACTCGCTCATCCAAAGCCAGACGGCGAATCCGGCGCACAAACGCAGGGAAAGCTGCGAACTTAATCGCACGTTCCCACAAGGATTTGTGTGCAGCCATGAAGCGCGAGGGATCGCACCCGTTGTAGCAGCGGTGATAGGCAATGCCATTCCAGTATTCGACGCCACTAGTCTGAGCCGGGTCCGCAGCGCGCTGGAAAGGGGCGCTCAAAACGACAGGCTCGAGACCAAGGCGCCGCTGGGCCTCGACCGTATAGCGCGTGCGAATCGCGCCGCCGGTGACATCGGGCCACGTATTGTACGCCACGTGCAAGACTTTCATCGCTCAAAACAGGCCAGGCCGCCCGCGGGCTGAAAGCGGAATCGCGGAGCTGGCGGCTCGATGCTCCACTCCACGGTTTCTTCTCCGCGCTGGCAGAAGATGCAGTCGCCCTGCCGCCATGTCTGCGGGATCTCGGTTGCATCGCCGCTGGAAACCGATTCGGTGAACGGTGAGATGAAGGTAAACCAGCAAAGGGGCAGATCCGCGCTGCGCTCCAGGCTGATGACCGGGGATGGCTCCCACTGGCCGAAGCGCCGCGACCAGATTCCCTTCTCGAGGCGCCAGCCGGGTTCCGAGAAACAGAAGCGGAGTCCCGCCCCAATTTGCCGATCGACGGCCGAAACAACCTGCCAGCCTTCGCTGCGAATTTCAACTCCAGGCGGAAAATGAAATCGAAGCGCGCAATGATGCCGGCCGGCGCCTTCCAGACGGTCAATCACAATCCAGCAAGAGCGATGCGCGGGAGGGCGCAGGAAAAGCACCGCGCGATAATGGGTCACGGGCTTCCGAAGCCGGTGATAGCCTTCGTGCATGCCGGCTGCGAAGTCATACTGCGCGCCGGAAAATATATCCAGCAAACGAGTGGGGCAAGGACGCAGCCATTTGAAGGTGTCGAGAGCCTCGGTTTGATCCAGATAGTCCACCGTAACGGTGTTGTGGGCCGCCGTGCCGCGGAGCGAATCGCGAATGCGCCGATTTGCCTCGTAAACGCCCGTTCCGGGGTCGGCCAGGATCCAGCGGCCGCGGAGCTTGATCTGCACACTTAATGCGTCGGCGTGGCCATGCGATGCATTAGGCCAAAGGCCGAGCGGCCCGCAGTCGAACAGCAGCGCAATCCGGTCTCCCGCGTCCTCGGCCTGCCACAAGCTGTAGCCGCCCTCCCGGAATGCCCGTGAAATGGCTGTGTTGTGATTCTGCTGCGGCGCCTGAAGAGCCTCAAGACCCTCGATCCATACATCCGCATCACGCTTGTCAAATCCTTCCCTTTGTTTGGAAAGCTCTGGAAACGGTATGCCGCGGCCATCGTCGCTATCGCCGATGCGCGCCGGATCTCCTGCCTCATCCGTCAAAGCAGCGAGAAAGTCGCGCATCGCCGCCATGCGCTGCGGAATTACCGCAGGCAGCTCTCGTCCCGCGTTCCGTGCGATCGCGGCCGCCTGTGCGTAAAAATCCAATATGAACTGCTGATAGCCGGTTGATTGCTCTCTGCCGATACCGTCACAGGTCACCTGGCGCTCGATCTGGTCAGAAAGAATCTCGATCGCCCGCTGCTCCTGCCGCTTCGCTCCGGGCAAATCGGAAAACGCCACGCTGAGCATCCACAGCGCCGCTGCTTCGCCGATCAGGTGATTGGTTGGATCGGCATAAAGCGACAGGTGCGATACAAGATATTGATAATGCTCCCCCAGGCAACCGAGCCATCTTCGCAGCAGCGTCTCATCGAGGAAATCGCAATCCAACAGCAAAGCAACGGCCCACAGCCAGGAAACCGCTCGAATCCCCAC
>DASREK010000168.1:0-3606 GCA_035652135.1 Bryobacterales bacterium
GTTGGAGTTTTCCCGTTTCTCCAAAATAATCTCCATCCGGCGCGGGCTTTGCGACGGCGCTTGCCCCAGCGCGGGCGGGCACGGCAGACAAAGCGCTGCCGCCAAAAGACCTCCGCCCGCAATGGCCCGCCGCATCCCGCCCTTACCTGTGATGCAGCTTGACATCGGCTACCACCCGGGAATCGGCGCTCCCGCTTTTGTTGACCACATAGACGGCCTTCTCTTTTTTCTCCCCCGGCGTGTTCTCATCGACCTTCTCGAACACCAGGTCGCGCGCGAACACCTGGCTGCGCACCCGGCTTACGAGATCATCCCCGATCGGAGGTCTGTTCTCCGCGAGAATTGTCGCTCCCGCCTGCTCGCGCGGCGCTGCCGGGCTCGTCTTCGTCCCCTGCCGCAGCGAGTAAATCACGTTTTCCAGATCGGCTTCCGGCTTCCTCGATAGCACGATGAAAAGCTGCTCTTCGCCCGCCTGCTGGTCGAAGGCGAACCACTGTCCGTTCGGCACTTCATACTGCTTGCCGCGCTCGATCAAGTTGCTGCCGTTGGCGATCTCCGGCGATGGAAACAGCACGCTCCAGTTGCCGCTCGATCCGCGCTGCACAATGTACAGGTGAGCGGTGTCATTTGCTTGGATGCTCAGCCGGATGCGATCCCCGGAGTGAAATGTGCTGTCCGCATTCACCTCTTCGGTCTGGTTGCCCTGCACCTGGCGCAAGATGCTGTAGCGAAGCCCGAGCGGAGCCGCCGCGCCGGAACGGAGGCTGACCGGAACCACTTCGCCCTGTCCGGCTGTGATGGCCGCCGCTGGCGCGCCGCTGGATTTGGAGGCCGGCGGGGATTTGGCTTGTTCGGCTTTTGCGCCCGGCGACGTCCGGGCCGCCGCCGTCTTCGCTGTTTTCGATTTCGGCGTCTTGGCCGGTTTCGCCGCCGGCGCCGGCACCAGTAGTCCTGCCGCAGACTCGAACATGTCGCGCGCCGTCATTTCCTGCTGTTGGGCGCACATCGGGATGCCGATCGCGAATGCGCCCGCCGCTGCCAAAAAAAACATCATTTTATTTCGCATCTTTGACGCACCTGAAGCCGATGAATGGGGATTTCCCATCCTCCGGAAAGCCCCGCCGCATGTAAGCGCGAAGCCATAGTTCTTCGCTTGTGAAGTTGCCGCCTTTGATCACGAACCATCGGCTGCCCGCCGAGGGAAGCAGGGCCTTCATGTCGGCGATCTCCCTGGCGGTGACCGGATAAGGGCTGGCCGTCCACTCCCACACATTGCCCGCCATGTTCAACGGCCCCAGCGGGCTGGCCCCCTCCGGGAATGCGTCCACCGGAGCCGTGTTTTCGTAACCGTCGGCAGCGCCTTTCAGGTTGGCTTGCCGTGCAGGCGGCGAATTCCCCCAGGGAAAGATCCGCGCGTCCGAGCCGCGCGCCGCCTTTTCCCACTCCTCTTCCGTGGGAAGCCTTTTGCCGGCCCAGTTTGCAAAAGCTCGGGCGTCCTCCCCCGAGACGTTCACGACCGGGTAATTCGGTTTTCCCAGAAAATAGCCGGCGTCCCAAGGGGGCGCTTCCGGCGCTGGATGCGCGGTCGCGTCGCAGAACAGCTTGTAGGCGGCATTGGAAACTTCGGTCTTGTCGATGTAATAGGCAGGCAGAAAAACCGTCCGCGTCGGGTTGGGAGACGGTTTCGCGTCGTCGCCGAAGGTGAAATTGCCGGCCGGAACCAGCTCCATGCTGCCGGTTGGCGTTTCGATTTGCGGGGCAAGCTCAGGAGCCGCCCTGCCGACGCTTTCTGCGCCCGCTCTCTCCTCCGCCGGGCGCGTTGAGCCGGCGCGGGAGGGCTTATGGCCGGAAAAAATGGCCAGCGCCAGCGCCGCGGCGATGACAACCCCTCCGCCGGCGAAAATCAACCACGTTTTCAAGCCGCCGCCGCGCTGAGGCGCGGGTTCGGGAGCAGGCCGCGAGGGCGTCGCAGCGCGCCGGCTGGGCGCATCATCGGCCCGGGGCGCCGTTCGGCTTCCGGCCCCCTCTGTCCACTGCCGGATCTCTTCGGCCACCAGCGGCTCGAGTGTCGTGGTCGCCCGGCCCACGTCAAGGGCTTTCAAGTCCTCTAGCAGCTCCGTGGCGGATTGGTAGCGGCCGCCCGGATCTTTTTCCAGGAGCCGCAAAACCACTCTCGAATACTCGGGTGGAATCGACGGGTTGATGTCGCCCGGCGAAGGGGGCGGCGTATACATTTGCGCGTGCTCGATCGCGCGGTAGCTTTCCCCGGTAAACGGCCTCCTGCCTGTCAGCAGCTCGAAGAAAACGACGCCGAGGGAATACAGATCGCTGCGCGCGTCGCACGAATCGCCGCGCACCTGCTCCGGGGCCATGTAGAACGGCGTCCCCAGGCGCTCCCCGAGACTGGTCAGCGCCGTCGGTACATCGCTGGCCTTGGCGATGCCGAAATCCAGGACGATGACCCTGCCATACCGGTCCAGCCGGATGTTGGCCGGCTTCAAATCGCGATGTATGACGCCCTTGGAATGCGCCCAGACCAAGGCTTTCGCGACCTGCAAGATGACTTGCGCCGCCTGCACGGGCGCCAGGGCGCCCTCCCGCTCGAGGTACGAGGCCAGATCCTCGCCCTCCACATACTGCATGATCAGGTAATGCAGACCTTGGTCTTCCCCGATGTCGAAGATGGGAACGATATTGGCGTGGCCCGAAAGCGAGGCGGCCGTTCGCGCTTCTTGCAGAAACCGCTCCACGATCGTGCGGTCGCCCGCCAGTTGCTCGGCCAGCACCTTGACGGCGAACAATCCCCCGTGCACCCGGTGCCGGGCCAGGAACACGTCCGCCATGCCCCCGCCGCCGATCCACTGAAGCACTTCGTACTTGTCCCCAATCACCGAGGCGAGCAAATCCAGGGTTTGATCCCGGGTGGGCACGGCACCCTCTATTCTAGCCGCAGCGTGCGGGAAAATACAGCCCGAAACATAGCTGCCGGGTTTTGGTTGAGCCGGGCGGGAGCGCCGGATGCTCCACGAAAAGAACATAAGACCCGTGCCGCGAACGCGGAGACATAAGACTTCCTAATCGCTGGGGGTTCGTATCAGGCTCATCCTCCTGTCTTCGCGGAGGATGCCGCTGGGCTGTTTCCGGCGAAGCTCGGGCAGGCTGCTAGAATCGTCGGTTCGTGCCTTCTCACCTCCAGGCTCCCCGCTCCAAACGGCCAGCCGGCTCGCCCCATGCTTACCCCGGTTGGAAGGCGTACGCAGCTCTGGCGGCTGTCTCCTGGCTCTGGGGCACGACGTTTCTCGCGATCCGGATCACCAATGAAGCCCTGCCCGCTGCGCTTTTCGCCTGCTCGCGGTTTCTGGCCTCGGGATCGATTCTGTTAGGGGTATGCGTACTGCTGGGAGCCCGGCTTCCTCGCGGGCGAGAGCGGCTGGATGCCCTGTTCTCCGGCGCTCTTGTCCTTGGAGTGGGCAGCGGCGGGTGGATCTTCGCCGAGCACTATATCGTCAGCGGGATTACCGCCCTGTTCGCGGCCACCACTCCCCTCTGGATGGTCGCTGCGGACGCCGCCTTCCCGGGCGGGCGTCCGATTCACCCGCGAACCCT
>DASREK010000169.1:0-2309 GCA_035652135.1 Bryobacterales bacterium
GCAAATGGTTTGCCGAGAAGGAATTTGCCATTCGTTCGATCAAGTACGTAGAAGAATGCGTTCCGATCGGCGTGCAGCATCAGCTTCCGCCGCTCGCCGCGGAAAAGGCGGTCGACAAGAACGGGCGTTTCCGCCGAATCCCAATCGTGCGTATCGTGGGGCGTGAACTGAAAGTGCCATTTGCGGCGCCCGGTATTGGGATCGAGAGCTACCACGGAGCAGCTAAAGAGGTTATCGCCTTTGCGCACGTCGCCGTTCAAGTCCGGCCCCGGGTTGCCGACGCCCCAGTACAGCGTGTCGCTGTCGGGATCGTAAGTGCCTGTCATCCATGCCGATGCGCCCCCACGTTTCCAGCTATCGCCTTCCCATGTATCATTGCCGACCTCCCCGGGTCCCGGAATCGTGTAGAAGCGCCAGAGCCGCTTGCCGGTCGCGGGATCGTAAGCGTCGATAAAACCGCGGATTCCGTATTCGGCGCCGCCGATGCCGACGATAATTTTGTCTTTTAGAGCGAGCGGCGCCATGGTGCCGCTATAACCTTCCCGAGGGTCGCCCATCTGCGTCTCCCATAACGGCAGCCCCGTTTTGGCGTCAAGGGCCACCAGAAACGCATCGAGAGTGACGAAGAAAACGCGATTGCCCAGCACGGCCACGCCCCGGTTCACGCCGTTGCCGGCATAAGGATTCACGATTTTCAAGCTGCGCTGGTATTTCCAAATCTGGCGTCCCGTGCGGGCGTCGAGAGCAAACACTGTACCGGGCAGTCCGGTTGTGTACATAACGCCGTCGATCACCAGCGGCGTGATTTCCAGGCTCCCTGTTCCGGGCATCTGAGCCGCCCAGCGGGCTTGCAGCAGCCGGACGTTCGAGGCGTCGATCTGCTTGAGCGCCGAGAAATGCCGGCCCTGATAGTCGCCCCAGTACGTGAGCCAGTTTTGGGGCTCGCGCTCGGAGTGGCGGATGCGCTCGTAGTCGAGACCCCCGTTTTGCGGGGCCGCGGCGACCTTGGCCAGGTCCCGCACCCGCAGGGTCTTGAGGTAAGCGATCAAGTCTTGCAGATCGGCCTCGCTCAGCCGCCGGCCGTAATCGCCGGGCATCAGCGAGTCGGGCTCGTAGCGCACTTCGATCAGATTCTTCTTATCGAGCAAGTGAAATTGCTCGGCTGCGTCCATGAGCTGGACCGAAGTGGTGTCTTCGTTCTTGCGGATCCCGCGAATCTGCCGGCCGTCTCGCGTCTTCACGGCCACGACATTCGGCCGGCGGCCGTCGCGCCCGTTGGGATTGACGATCGCTTCCCGCAAAGACTTCGCGGCCCAGCGGCCTACGGCGGAAAGGTCCGGACCGATTCTTCCTCCGCTGCCATTCACTTGGTGGCAGGCGGCGCATCCCGCCTTTCCGGTGAAGATCTTTTCGCCGGCGGCAGGATCGCCTGGAACCGTTTCTTCCGTGACTGTGCCGCTCAGGCTGCGAATATAGGCCACGAGCTGCCAGATCTCCGCCTTCAGCATGTTGAACGCGGGCATTTGGGTGCCGGCAATGCCGTTGCGGATGTTTTCAAAAATCTGCTCGTCTTCGGAGCCATGCTGGAAGACGCCGGCGGCGAGGGCAGGGCCACGCCCGCCTTTGGCATCGCCGCCGTGGCAAACCTCGCAGGAATCCGCAAAAAGCTTCTTGCCCGCGCGGATCGCCGCCGCGTCGCCAGCGAGGGGATTTTTTTCCGGCCCCCCCAATCCTTCGCCGATCGGATGTTGCGCCAGCACCAAGCCAGCCGGCCAGCACAGGGCCGCAATCAGCAGAATCGTAAAACGCATGCACGGCTCCTTGACGTGGAGACTACATCATAGCGGCCGGCGGGGCCGGTTCATCGGGAGAGCCGGCGTTGGCCAACGGGGCCCGGACCATCACCGCCGCCAGCAGCACCATAACCGCGAACCCGCCGAGGTAGGACGGCTCCTTGAATATAACTGGCATCAGGGAGCGCTTAGTGACTTCTTCGCCAATCCGAATGCCGGCTACAACCAGCCCCATCAGCGCCTCGCCGACGATGAACCCGGAAGCGGTGAGGACGCCCGCGTTTTCTACACGCGTTCTTTGGGCTTCATTGAAACCCCGGCCCGCGGCCGCGCGGTCGGCGATCCAGCGGATCACGCCGCCAGCGAAAATTGCGAACGTGGTGCCCACCGGGAGGTACATCCCTACAGCGAACAGCATGGGGCTCCGAACCTCGACCATGATCAGGGCGAAGCCCAGCAGCATGCCCATCCCGACCAGCGGCCAAGCCATCTCGCCGCCGACAATGCCCTGCGCCA
>DASREK010000170.1:0-2449 GCA_035652135.1 Bryobacterales bacterium
TGTCCACTAAAATCGTATCAACCAACTCTTTTCAATCGGCGTCTAATCTGCAAGACTGGACGCAATGATACGGATCGCGGCCAAACTGGGGGCGGGGCTGTGGGCGATCCTCCTGGTATCCTGTAGCCGTCAGGCCGCGCCGCGGGTTGCAGAAGCGGCGTCTGTGAATCCGTCCCAGAACGTAAGGGAACCCCGTCGCGAGATCCGGCTCAGCGGCTCGCTCGATGCCGTTCGCTCCTCTAAAATCGTCGTACCCACGATTTACGGCCAAGGCGGGCAGCAAACGCTCACCCGGCTGATTCCGAATGGCGCGCGTGTCAAACAGGGCGACATCGTCGCCGAGTTTGACCCGACCCAGCAGCTCGATAACGCCCGCAGCGCGCAGGGAAGCTATGAGGATCTGGGCCATCAGGTGGAGCAGAAAGCGGCACAGAATCGCGCGGATTACGAATATCGCCAGTCGACGCTGACGCAGGCCCAGGCGGCTCTCGATAAGGCACTTCTCGAGCTACAAAAAGGCCCCATTCTAAGCGAGATCGCCCGTCTGGAAAACGAGGTAAAAGCGGAGATCGCCCGCAAGCACGTCGCCAGCCTCAAAGAATCCAACGCTGCCCGTGACCGGGCTGACGCGGCGGCGCTGCGGCTGCTGGAACTGCAGCGCGACCGGCAAAAAATTGCGCTCGAACGCTGGCAGAACAATATCGCGAAGCTGCAGGTGCACGCACCTCTGGCCGGAATGGCGGCGCTTCAGATCATCTATCGGAACAACACCATTACCCATCCGCAGGAAGGCGATCAGCTCTATCGCGGCCAGCCCCTGGTCAGCATTTTCGATCCCTCGGAGATGCTGGTCCGCTGCGCGGTGGGCGAACCCGACGGCACGGCCCTGGCAGGCGGTACTCGCGCCAAAGTCTATCTCGATGCGTATCCCGATCTCGTCCTGCCGGCGCATTTCGAGTCTGCCAGTCCGGTTGCGTCCTCCAATCTGGGCAGTCCGATCAAAACGTTCACCGCGATCTTCAAACTCGAAAAGACCGATCCACGCCTGATGCCCGATTTGTCGGCGGCAGTTGTGCTGGAAGCGCCCGACGCGGACGGAGGGAACTCGAAGTGAAGGTGCGCCGGCAAAAATTTCGGCTGCTGGCCGGGCTTGTGGGTGTGCTCGCGATTATCGGAGCCGCGTCGGCCGGCGCATACCGCTTGCGCCAGATCCAGCCGACGGTTGCCGGGCTTCCCGTGGCGCCGGCGCGAAAGGGTGATTTCCTAGTGATCATCCGATGCCGCGGCGAGTTGAAGGCCGGCCGATCCGCCGAGCTCTACGCCCCGGTGGTTCCCAACTTACGCATCAGTTGGCTGGCGTCTCCCGGGGAAGTGGTCCAGCAAGGCCAGCCGGTGATCAAATTCGATTCCAGCAGCGCCGAACAGCAGCTTGTGCAAAAGGAGGCGGCCTTACGCCAGGCCCAGGCGACGCTGGACCAGGCTATCGCCCAGGAGAAAACCACGGCCGAGCAGGACGCGAGCGATCTGGCCGACGCCAAGGCCCGCGTCGAGACGGCGCGACTTGAGGCGTCCAAGGCCGAGATTGTCAGCCGCATTCAGGGTGAGGAAAACCAGATCGACCTCGGGATAGCGGAGCAGAGCCTGAAGCGTGAGGAAGCAGTTGTGGCGCTGCATGTCGCCGCCAGCAAGGCGCGGATTGCGTCCGTGACGCGCCAGTTGCGGCTCAATCAGGCGGACGTCGATATCACCAAAACACGGCTCGCCCAGATGGTGATTCGCGCGCCGCTCGGGGGATTCGTGGTCATCGAGCCGAATTACAATCAGTGGCCGAATACCCAGCCATTCCGTGAAGGAGACAACGTGTTTTCCGGCATGAATCTGGCGGAGATGCCAGACTTGTCGACGCTCATGATGGACGCTAAGGTCGAGGAGATTGATCGCGGCAGGATCGCGCAGGGCAATGCCGCCCGTATTCACATCGATGCGCTGCCCGAGTTGGATCTGCCGGCTCGCATCAACCAGATTTCTCCAATGGCCGAGCTCGGAATCGAGATGCCCCCGACCCGCAGTTTTCGCGCCTATGCCGTGCTGCCGCATCCCGATTCACGCCTCCGGCCGGGTATGAATGGCGGCGTCGATATCGTCGTCAATCGCATTGCCAACGCCATCAGTATTCCGGCCAAGGCCCTCTTCACGCGGGCAGGTAAGCCCTTTGTCTATCTCGCCGGCAATGGGAATTATAAGTTGGCCGAGGTCCAGGTCCAGGCGCGGAATCCGGACGAAGTGGCAGTCTCCGGCATTCCGGCCGGAGCGATGGTGGCGCTGGCCGACCCGAACAAGGGGGAGTCCGCGAAATGAAGCGCGTGCTCATTCCGCTGGTCGTGCTGGCCGTTTTGGGCGCTCTTGGCTGGGGCTCCCTCCGCGTGATCCGTCTGACCACAAATGCGGG
>DASREK010000171.1:0-2702 GCA_035652135.1 Bryobacterales bacterium
TGGCCGGTAAGTTTTTGTCATCCTCGCGGGAGATCCGTATTGTGACGAACTTGTGCGTCTATTGGGACGAGATTTTCCTCGGCGACGATGTTTTCCAGAGCGGCGGCCTCGATTCCGGGCCACACGCCGAATCGCAGACTCCACGTTTGACCCGGCTGGCGCCGGCTGATGCGGATTTGCGTTTTCGCGGCTTTTCGGCCGTCGCTATCGATCCGCAGCGGCGGCAGCCCGAGCACTTCGATTACGCAATCGTGGAGCCGGTTTCCGCGTGGAATCCGACGCCCGGCTTGTATACGCGCTACGGAGATGTGACCCCTTTGGTGCAGGCAATCGACGACTGCTTCGTGATTATGGGATCCGGAGATGAATTGCGGCTTCGCTTCTCGCCCGCGGCGCTGCCGGAGCTTCGCCCCGGCTGGCAGCGCGATTTCCTTCTTTTTGTCGACGGTTGGGCCAAAGACGCCGATCCCAACACGGCGTTCGGCGGTTCGGTCGAGCCGCTTCCCTTTCATGCCATGCGGGGCTATCCTTATCCAAGAGGGGAGCATTACCCGGATGATCCGCTTCACAACGAGTATCGCCGCGTCTACAACACGCGACAGGCGCTGGAGCTGATCCGACCCCTGGTGGCGCAGAAAAAGCGATGGAATTAAGAAGCAAGATCGGCCGCGCCTTATTCCTCGGGTTCCTGCTTTTGCTGGTGAACTCGGGCTATCTGCGAGCTTTCCCCGATCCCAACCTTTTTTATATTGCCAACGTAGTGATTCATATCGGCCTGGGAGCGGCGGTTTTTCTGGTGTTCTGGTTCTGGTGGACTGGGAAGCCGCTCGGCGCAGTAACTTTCCTGGTCGCTGCGGCCGGGATCACCGGATTTGCCCTGGCCGTGGTCGGCGCTCAGACGCCATTTCGCTGGCTGGTTTGGCTGCACATCTCCGCCTGCGCCGCGGCCGCCGTTGCCCTGGGGATGCAATGGCGCACCCACGGCCCGCCCGTGCTTTTGCGGGCCTTTGTTGCGGCGGCCGGCGTAGCCTTGATTCTGCCGGTAAGCGCCAGCGTGAAGAGCCACTATTGGCCTGATCCGGCAAGCCGCATCGTCAATCCGAAAGTCGTGGCGACAAGTATGGAGGAAGAAGGCGCCGGGCCGCAAAGCCCGTTTTTCCCCTCCGCCGCCGAGACCAGTACCGGTAAGATCATTCCTTCCGACTTCTTCCTCGATTCCAAAGCCTGCGCGCAGTGTCACAAAGACATTTACGAGCAGTGGTCCAGTTCCATGCACCACTTCGCCTCGTTTAACAACCAGTTCTACCGGAAATCGATCGAGTACATGCAGGATGTAGTCGGCACCAAGCCCTCGAAATGGTGCGCCGGCTGCCATGACCACGCGGTTTTCTTCAACGGCCGGTTTGATCGGCCCATCCGAGAGCAGATTGATACGCCGCAAGCGCAAGGGGGGCTCGGGTGCATGTCGTGCCATTCCATAACGCACGTGCGCGATACAACCGGCAACAACACGTTTACGCTCGAATACCCGCCCCTGCATGAGCTGACGACCAACAAGAACCCGATAGTCCGCGGATTGCATTATTACCTGATCAATACCGCTCCCGAGCCGCACCGGCGCGCTTTTATGAAACCCTTTATGCGCCTTGATTCGGCGGAGTTCTGCGCTTCCTGCCACAAAGTTCATCTCGACGTACCTGTGAATCAATACCGCTGGTTTCGGGGATTTAACGAGTACGACAACTGGCAGGCCAGCGGCATTTCCGGGCAGGGGGCGCGGTCGTTCTACTACCCGCCGAAGTCTTCCACCTGCGTGGATTGCCACATGCCGCTCGTCGCCTCTCGAGATCCGGGCAATCACAACGGATTCGTACACTCCCATCGGTTCCCGGCGGCCAATACCGCGGTTCCGTTCGTGAACCAGGATAACGAGCAGCTCCGCGCGACCGAGCAGTTTCTGAAAGACGGCGCGTTATCTGTAGATATTTTCGCCGTTTCTCCCGAGCAAGCTCCCTCTTTTGGAAACATCGGGTCGCTTGAGATGCGGCGGCGCTCGTCGGATACTGTGCAGGCCGCTTCGAGCTTTGCCGTTGGGGAAGAGGCCGAATCCACCGCTGTGCCGGCCGTTATTCGCGAGGTCGGGCGGATTGCCGCCCCGATTGACCGCGCCGCGCCGCCCATTCACCCCGGCGATACGGTGCGTGTGGATGTTGTGGTGCGCACGCGTAAGGTTGGGCATTTTTTCCCCGGCGGCACGGTGGACGCCTTCGACGTCTGGCTCGAGCTGAAGGCCGAAGACGAGAACGGCCGCGTCATCTTTTGGAGCGGGTCGGTCGCCGACGAGGCCAATGGGAAAGGCCCCGTCGAGCAGGGCGCGCACTTTTACCGGTCGTATCAGCTCGATGAGCACGGCAACATGATCAACAAGCGCAACGCCTGGCAGACGCGCAGCGTCTTATACGTGCGCCTGATCCCGCCGGGCGCCGCCGATGTCGCCCATTACCGCCTGCACGTTCCCCGTGATGCGAAGGGCGCTATCAAGCTGACCGCGAAGCTCAATTACCGCAAGTTCTCGTACTATTACACGCAGTTCTCCTACGCCGGACGCCCGGAGCCAGGACCCGTTGCGGCGGGGTTCGATGACCGCACATTTCTTTTCCGGCAGGCGGACATCCCGGCGAATGTGTCCGGGAAGATCAAGG
>DASREK010000172.1:0-49362 GCA_035652135.1 Bryobacterales bacterium
GAATCGACCTGTACAGTCTCCGCTCGCAGGGGTGGAGCGCATTCGAGTTTCTCGATTACGCCGTCCGGCAGCAGGTCGAAATAGTGCATTTTTCGGAGTCTCGTTTTCTCGGAAGCCTGGAAGCGAGCCACCTGCGCCAAGTCAAAGAATATGCCGGCCGCCTTGGACTCTCGATCGAAGTGGGAATGGGATCAGTGTGCCCGGGATCCAAGAGGTTTATCGCCGCCAAGGGAACGGCGGAAGAACAGTTGGCCCGCATGTTCGAAGCGGCGAAGCTGCTGGGCTCGCCCATCTTGCGCGCCTATGTAGGGAGCTGGGAGGACCGGCTGGCTGGCGAGAGCGGCTCGCCTCGGGACCAAAGCGCGGCGGACCCCATCGAGCAGCGCATCGAAGAAGCCGTGCGAGTCCTGCGGAGGGTCCGCAGCCGGGCGCGCGACATGGGCATCCGGATCGCCATGGAAAATCATGCCGGCGACCTGCAAGCGCGCGAGATGAAAATGCTGATCGAGGAGGCGGGGACGGACTTCGTCGGGTGCTGCCTGGATTCGGGCAATCCCGTGTGGGCTGTGGAGGATCCACACCTCACGCTGGAGACGCTCGCACCTTATGTGCTGACCACCCACATCCGGGATAGCGCTGTGTGGCAGGAAAGCGAAGGAATCGCCGTACAGTGGACGGCCATGGGCGAAGGAACCATCGGAATCGGCCGGTGGATCGCTCGCTTCGCGGAACTGTGTCCGGGCAAGCCTTTGTCGCTCGAAATCATCACCACTCACCCTCCCCGCCTTCACCGGTGTTTCGACGCCGCGTTTTGGAAAGCGTTTCCTTCGATGCCGGCCTGGGAGTTTGCGCGGTTTGTAAAGCTCGCCCGCGAGGGCAAGCCGCCGACAAGAGTACTGCCAGCCTCCGGCTCTCCCGGTTCCCAGGAGCATCAGTTCTGCAAGGCCGCGCAGGAGCGGATGGCGCTGGAGGACAGTCTTGCTTGGTGCCGCCGGCATTTCGGAGCATTCTGCCGGGACTGCGGAAATTCCGACCTTTCCTGAAGCCGCTTACTCGAGGGCGACCGGACGGTCAAAGGTCACGTCGAGCGTTCTCCCTTGCCGGAGTTCGACTTCGCGGCCCCGGCTGGCGAGCACAGTGGCCAGTCCCACAGCGCTGCCGACACCGGCGCCAATGCCGGCTCCACTCCAACTCCGGTCGGCAATTCCGCCGATTGAAGCGCCAGTCCCGGCAAGAATCGCGATGCTGCGCGCGTCCCGTCCCGTATCCGGCCCCTGTTTGATGAAATTCTCCTGCCGGTCGACTTTCTGCTCCGATTCGTTCGAATCCACCGAGCTCAGTCGCGGGGAAAACTTCACCACCCTGCCGCTGGGCAGCGTAAGTGTTTCCAAACGGATGCCCAGTTCGGCCCGCCCTGCGACTCTCCCACTGCGCCTGGTGTGCGACACGACGCCTTGCACGTAAGAATTCACCGGCACGATGATGCGGCCGCCCACCGAGATGGGGCTGGCGGTTCGAAGATAGACGTAGTCGCCCTCTTGCGCCGTTCTTGTATTCACCGAGTTCACCATGCGGAGAAGCAGATGCGCTCCCTGCGGAATCTCCGGCTGCTCGGGCCCAGGCGCCGCCAGTAAAAAACTGGAAACTGCCAGGGCGGCGGGGAGACATACAAGCATTTTCATAGCGGCTGGCTCCTGCCTGATAGTAACCCCTCCGGCGGCCCGGAGTTTCGTGAGGCCCGCAGGTGGGCGTTCGCTGGATGACGAGGACTGCACGCCGGGGCAGTCATTGATGCCGGAACCTGCGCGGCACCCGTGCGGGAGGTTCTCCACTTGCGCCGAGAGTCGATGACTACGGCGTCTTTCCGCGCAAGGGCGGGAGCGCCGCGTCACTGTCTCGTGTTGAGGGGCTGGGCGGCTTTCTCGAAAAACTCTTTTTGCAGCCGCGGGCTGACCTGATCGGCCTTGATGGCCCTCAGCACATTGGCGATATCGGCCGCCCACGCCTTCATATCGAACTCTCCCAGCGCGGTGTTTCCAAGCGAACCGTCGCCGGCGTAGTGGTCGGGAAACTTGGCATACCACCAGATGCCGGTATAAACGCCAGCAGGTAGATCAAGACGATTCAGGTCGGCGCCCGATTCACTGCGGGCCCGATCCATATGCACCAGGTCCGGACGGCTGATCATGGTGTGCGAAGTCTCCGATTCCCCTGCATGCTGATCGACCTTCGATTTCAGCGGCGGCCGGCCCGGCGGGTACTGCGGGCGCGCGTAGACGTAGACCACATAGTCGCGCGGGCTTGACAATTGCGTCTGGGCAAAATACGGCAGCAGATTGTTGTTGCCGCCATGGCCGTTGACGATCAGGATTTTTTTACATCCGTTGCGCCCCATTTCATCGGTGGTTTCCTGGAGCAGCTCCAGTTGGAGCCTGGGGCTGTAGGCCACGGTGCCCGGCTCATGCCTGGCCTCAAATATCTGGCCGAAGTAATACTCGGGAAACACAATCGAGTATTCCTGTTCGGCGCCATGCAGCGCAGCCCACCGGACATTGATGACGTCGTTGCCGATCGGCAAATGCGGGCCGTGTTTTTCCAGAATCCCGATAGGCAGCACGCAGGCGCCCTGCGATTTTTGAATCGCCTGGATGAAATCGGCGCCGGTGAGCTCGTCCCACCGCACCGGCAGTTGCTGGGAATGCGCCAGTGCGGCGCAAAACAGGGTTGCTCCCAACCAAGCCATTCCGCGAGACGTCCAGCGCATAAGTCTCTCCCTCCTTCTACGCAAGACTGGGAAGATGCAAGCAATTCTAACGCAACGCGGCTGGGGAATGGAAAAGCGGCTCCTCACCGCGCCTTCGGCCGAAGAGGCGGCGCCCCTTTCGCAAGTACGGCCTCGCGCTCGATCGCGGCCGACCGGATAGCACGCGCGCTGGAATTGCATTACAATGGCTCGCAGTCCTTCGAAGCCGCGTGATCCAGAGCGGCTGCGGAGAACGCTGGCGAAGGAGCCTCAATGAATGCGCCCGGCATTACTTCTGTTCATGGCGGCCCTCGCGTGGGGCCAGCAAGCCGAGATCCGGAATCCGCATACCACACCGGCTGACGTGGCGGCAGGCGCCAGGATTTTTCACTCCCATTGCGCCGAGTGTCACGGAGCGAGAGGCGAAGGAGGCCGCGGCCCCAACCTAACCACGGGCGTATTCTTTCACGGGAGTTCCGACGCCGATCTGTTCAACAACATTTCCAACGGCATTGCCGGAACGGCGATGCCCAGCTTGTTTTTCCCGCCCGATGGCGTCTGGCAGGTGGTGGCTTACGTGCGGTCCCTCGCCCAAGGAGGCGGTGAGCAGCGTCCTTCCGGCGACGCGGCTCGCGGCGCCATGCTGTTCCGCGAAAAGGGCTGCCTGGGCTGCCACCTAGTCCGCGGAGAGGGCGGGATCAAGGGTCCGGATTTATCGGTGGTCGGCTCACAGCGTAATCTCGAGCATTTGCGCCAGGCGATCGTTGACCCCAACGCCGAGGTGCCGCGCGAGTACTGGGTCGCCAAAATCACGCTCGAAAACGGATCGAGCTACACCGGTTTTGTGATGAACGAAGATACCCACACCGTGCAGATCCTCGACTTCACCCAAGGGCTCAAGTCGCTTTCCAAACAGAGCTTCCGCAAGTTCGACATCGACAAGTCGTCCCTCATGCCGTCCTATAAAGGACAGTTGAACGACCGCGAAATCAACGATCTGGTGGCGTACCTGTGGTCCTTGAAGCGCGAGTCGCACGCCCACGAAGGGAGGTCGGAATGAAAGGCTTACGCCTGGCCTTGTGCGCCCTGCTGGCGGCGGGCTCGGTCTACGGACAACTGACTTTTGAGCGGCTCCTCAAGGCCGACTCCGAGCCGCAAAACTGGCTGACCTACTCCGGCTCTTATCGCGGCTGGCGGTACAGCAAGCTGGACCAGATCAACCGGCAGAACGTCAAGAATTTGAAAGTAGCATGGGTATATCAAATGCCTACAACCCACCGGATCGAGGCGACTCCGCTGGTCGTGGACGGCGTCATGTACGTGAGCGAGCCTCCTTCCAATGTCGTCGCGCTGGACCCCGCCACCGGCCGTCAGTTCTGGCGCTACAGGCGGAGCCTGCCGAGCAAGGTGAATGTCTGCTGCGATCAAGTGAACCGCGGCGTAGCGGTGCTCGGGGACAGGGTGTTCGTCGGCACGGTGGACGCGCACCTGGTGGCGCTGAGCGCCAGGACAGGCGCCGTGCTCTGGGACGCCGAAGTGGCCGATTATCGCTCCGGCTACAGCATCACCGTGGCTCCGCTCGTGGTGAAGGACATGGTCATTACCGGAATCGCCGGCGGGGAATTCGGGATTCGCGGTTTTCTCGATGCTTACGACGCACGCACCGGCCAGCGCCGGTGGCGGTTCTGGACCATTCCGGGACCCGGGGAGAAAGGAAATGAGACCTGGAGCGGCGACAACTGGAAGCATGGCGGCGGCCCGACTTGGGTGACCGGCGCCTACGATTCCGCTCAGAACCTGATTATCTGGGGCACCGGAAATCCCTCGCCTGACTGGAATGGGGACGTTCGCCGCGGCGACAACCTGTATACTGATTGCGCGATTGCGGTGGACGCCGACACCGGAACGCTGAGATGGTATCACCAGTTCGTACCCCACGACGTGCATGACTGGGACGCCGTTCAGGTGCCCGTGCTGGTCGACAGCGAGTGGCGCGGAAGGCAGCGGAAGCTGGTGTATTGGGCGCACCGGAGCGGCCTGTACGAGGTGCTCGACCGGGAAACCGGCGAGTTTTTGTTTGGCAAGCCGTTCGCCAAAGTAACCTGGATGAGCGGTTTCGATGAGAAAGGCCGCCCCATTCGCAACCCCGGAGTGGACCCCACCGAGGAAGGAGTCTACGTATGGCCCGGCGTGCAGGGCGCCACCAACTGGTATTCACCATCTTACAGCCCCCAGACCGGCTTGTTCTATCTCACGGTCTGGGAAAACAAGGGCTTCTATCAAAAGGGCGAGGCCGATTATAAGCCTGGCAATCTGTTTATCGGCAGCGTGCCCAAAATCGACGTCGAGGAGGATCCCGGCTACGGCGCGATTCGGGCGCTCAACCCGAAAACTGGCGACAAGGTCTGGGAATACAAGGTGCACACCAAGCCTTGGTCGGGCGTCCTCTCGACGGCCGGAAAACTCGTTTTCGGCGCGAGCGGCGGCTGGATCAACCGCGACGAGCGCGAGGAATCGGAGAGCAGCTTTTATGCGCTCGACGCCGAGTCCGGCAAAGAACTCTGGCGGATCAATCTCGGCGGGAACATGTCCGCCAATCCCATCACCTATTCAGTAAATGGCAAGCAGATGGTGACGATGGCCGCAGGCAGCGGCATTTTTACGTTTGCGCTGCCGTAAAGTCCGGCCCGCCCGAGACCTTGGCCGCTCTTTCCATTCTTGGCCTCCTGAAAGTACCCAGGCCGCCCAGGGTGCCCCGCTCGGGCGAATCCGGTTCACGCTGAGAGCCTCCGAAACCAGGGCGTTCGGGATCTTTCCAGCGGGATCGGCAGGCCGCCGATGGTCCGGGCCAGCGACGAGATAGCCCGCCCAAACCGGGATAACTCCTCGATCGGCCCTGGACTTCGCACCACCTGCTGCGCCGCGGGGTAATCATTCGGCACCACAAGGGCCGCCTGGCGGCCGAGCAGTTGCTCGATCTGTTCCGCGGCGCCGTTATCGCTTGCCTGGCGATTCAGCACCAGGGCGAGCTGGTGCGCCTTGGCGCCCCGCGCCGCCAACTCGTAGATTCGCCTGCGGGCTAGCAGCACGGAGGCCTTTTCCGGCGTGCAGATGACATGGACTCTCCGGCACTCGGTGACCATCGCCTCTGTGGCGTCGTTCACCACCTCGGGCAAATCCACCAGAACGGCGTCATACCGGGTTCGCACATAGGTAAGCAGCCGCCGGCAGCTCCACTGCATCAGGTGCCCCGTTTGGATTGCAGGCGGCGCGGGGAGCAGGTCGAATCCGTCCGTTTTGGTCACCAGCCGCTGCCAGCTTGTGTCATCCAGCCGATGACAATTCTCCAAAGCGTCAACAATTGACTGCTCGGGCTTCAGGTCCAGCAAGAAAGAGATCGGGCCGGAGTGAACATCGGCTTCCACGAGCAGCACCCGCTTTTGACAGCGCTGGGCCAGATAGCGGGAAACGCATAACGCCAGCGTGGTCGCTCCACTGCCAGCTTTGGCCGGAACAAACGCAAATATATTGTCGGGAATCGCCGCTTTTTGAAATTCGGCCGCTGCACGGAGGGCGCGCTGGAACGCTTCGGGCGAGAACGGGGCCGCCAGGTACTGATGCACTCCCGCCGGGAGCGGCAGATCGCTGGGCTCTCCAAATCCGATGGTCGCAATCTTGGGGTAACAGGTCTGGATTTCCCGAAGCAGTTCCAACTCCCTGCGGGAATACGTCACCTCCAAGAACACGATCTCCGGCGAGAAAACCGAGAGCAACTGGAAGAGCTCCGAAGGAGCCGGGTGCCGGGAGAGAGTTTTGTAGATGCCAATGCCGCTCGCGGCGCAGCATTCCTGCATCCCGGTGAGAAACCATTCCGTCACGCCGATAATGAACGCTGATTGCATGCAGGACCTGAGCAGCGAACGCGATCCCCGGAGCGTGACAAGATGCGCATCCGCCGCTTTCTCCTTTCGACGCTCTTGCAGGCGGCAACGAGAGCGCACGGAAAGGCCGCCCAGATTCCCTGCCCTCCTGCTGGAGCTGTCTATCTGCGCTCCCTCGCCGCAATCGATTGCCACACGGCGAATCAAGCACCAACGATGGTATGGCAAGACTGCCGTGCGGCCAATGGGCCACGCGTACTCTCCGCCTCTCGGGCCCCCGCCTTAGGCGCACGGCAGTGGGAAAGGGTACGAAAGTCCTGTTGACGCCTGCGTCTCAGTAGTAGCATGCTCAGGGTGATCGGGACCGACGCCGGCAGAGGCCGAAATTGCAATCTCTCAAAATTCATCGCGCACTGGCATCGCGGCCGGCAGGGTCTCCGGCGGGATCTCCTGCATGATTACCGTTCTAATCATCGGAACTTCCGCATCCCTGTTCATCTGTTGGCTCCGCTGCACGGTTCTTCTCATTCTCAGGTCGATGCCGGCTCGCAGCTGCGCCCACGAAGCGGCCGAGGCAAACGGCATGAACTTCCTCGACCTGCGGCGGCGATTGTACAGTCTTGTATCAGAGGAAAGCCTGCCCATGCTGTGCGAGATGCTAAAGAAAGACTTAAAGCTCACCAAGATTCTGTTGCAACAAATGGGCCCGGAAACTGGCGGCCGCATCTCCAGCGACTTCCTCTTGACGCTGAACTTTCGATTACTCGGATTGCGATTCGCCGTCTTGCGCCGCTTTCGCCCGGGCAGCGCCCGATCGGCTCTGGCGGAAATGTCGGCCACGCTGGAATATTTTTCGAATTGCCTAAGCCGGCGCCTGGCCCTGGCATCCCAACCGGCCCGTTTCTGAACCCGGTATTGGCGATGAGCGCTCGATTCTTCTGAATTCAATTCGGCTGCGGAAACGCGGCACGGCAGGCGAAACTTACGCGCGCGAAAGCCCGCGAAACCAAAGCTCGCAGCCATGCGATTCGGGGCGCTTCTGAGGATTAAGGCCTGCTCCATCGCCGCGCCACAGTCTCGCCAGAGCGGCGGCTTTCAGCCCCGCCACTGCCAGTCGCGGATCTCCGGCAAGTCGTCGCCGTGCTCGGCGACGTAGAGTTTGTGTTCGATGAGCTTGTTGCGGAGAAACTGCTTTTCGTGGGCGGCGATCGATTGCAGTTTCGGAACGCGGTCTATTACGTCCATCGCCAGATGAAACCGGTCCAAATCATTCAGAACGGTCATATCAAACGGCGTGGTTGTTGTACCTTCTTCCTTGTACCCGCGCACGTGCATGTTGTCGTGATTGTGGCGACGGTAGGCGAGGCGATGGATCAGCCACGGATAGCCGTGGAAAGCGAAGATCACGGGCTTATCCGTGGTAAACAGCGAATCGAAATCCTGATCGGATAGCCCATGCGGGTGCTCGGTCGAAGGCTGTAAGGTCATCAGATCGACCACGTTGACCACGCGTATTTTCAGCTGGGGCATGCGCTGGCGGAAAAAATCGACGGCGGCCAGCGTTTCCATCGTGGGAATGTCGCCCGCGCAGGCCATCACCACGTCCGGTTCACCGCCCTGATCGTTGCTGGCCCAATCCCAGATTCCGATGCCCGCCGTACAATGGCGAATCGCTTCGTCCATATTGAGCCATTGCCAGGCCTTCTGCTTGCCCGCGATGATCACATTCACGTAATGGCGGCTGCGCAGGCAATGATCCGCCACCGACAGCAGCGAATTGGCGTCAGGCGGCAGGTAGACCCGGATGATGTCAGCCTTTTTATTCACCACCAGATCGATGAAGCCCGGGTCCTGGTGGCTGAATCCGTTGTGATCCTGACGCCACACGTGAGAAGTCAGCAGGTAATTCAGCGACGCGATCGGCCGGCGCCAGGGAATCTGGCGCGTGACTTTGAGCCATTTCGCGTGTTGGTTGAACATGGAGTCTACGATGTGGATGAATCCTTCGTAGCAGGAGAAGAATCCGTGGCGTCCGGTCAGAAGATATCCTTCCAGCCACCCCTGGCACATGTGCTCGCTGAGCACCTCCATGACCCTCCCGTCGGGCGACACATGATCGTCGGAAGGCAGAATCTCGGCGGTTGAAACGCGGCTGGTCGCCTCAAAGACCGCGTTCAGCCGGTTGGAAGCCGTCTCATCCGGTCCCATGATACGGAAATTCCGGGTTTCCCCATTCAGCTTCATCACGTCGCGCAACATGCGGCCGAGCACGCGCGTCGCCTCCGCAGCCACCGCTCCGGGCTTCGGAACGTCCACCGCGTAAAACCGGAAGTCCGGCATGCGGAGATCCTTCAACAGCAGGCCGCCGTTGGCGTGAGGATTGGCTCCCATTCTGCGCTGCCCTTTCGGCGCAAGCTCGGCCAGCTCCGGAATTAATTTTCCCTTTTCGTCGAATAGCTCCTCGGGCCGATAGCTTTTCATCCAGCTCTCGAGGATTTTGAGGTGGTCCGGCTTAGCCCTGAAGTCATCGAGCGGGACTTGATGAGCGCGGAACGTGCCCTCAATGGGAACGCCATCCACTTCCTTCGGGCCGGTCCAGCCTTTGGGGCTTCGCAGCACGATCATCGGCCACTGCGGGCGGCGCGTAAAGCCTTTGGTGCGCGCCTCGCCCTGGATCAGTTGGATCTCGAGCAGGACGGTCTCCAGAGCGGCGGCCATCGCCTGGTGCATCGGCTCGGGGTCTTGTCCTTCGACAAAGTATGGCTTGTACCCATGGCCGGCCAAAAGCTGTTCCAGCTCTTCCCTGCTGATGCGGGCCAGTACGGTCGGGCCGGCGATTTTGTATCCATTCAAATGAAGAATCGGAATGACGGCGCCGTCGCGCGCCGGGTTGAGAAACTTGTTGGAGTGCCAGCTTGCCGCCAGCGGCCCCGTTTCGGCCTCGCCGTCGCCGATGATGCAGCAGGCCAGCAGATCGGGATTGTCGAGTACAGCCCCGAACGCGTGCAGCAGGGAATAGCCCAGCTCGCCGCCTTCGTGGATCGAGCCCGGCGTCTCCGGAGCCACGTGGCTCGGCACGCCCCCGGGGAAAGAAAACTGCTTGAAAAGCCGCTTCATTCCTTCCGCGTTCTGGCCGATGTTCGGGTACACTTCGCTGTAACTACCTTCTAGATAGGTATTCGCAATAATACCTGGGCCGCCGTGCCCCGGCCCGATTACGTAAATCATGTTCAGGTCATATTTCTTGATCAGGCGGTTGCAGTGAACATAAATGAAGTTCAGGCCCGGCGTCGTTCCCCAATGCCCCAGAAGCCGAGGCTTGATGTGCTCCAGTTTCAAAGGCTGAGTGAGCAGCGGGTTATCGTACAGGTAGATCTGTCCGACCGAAAGGTAGTTGGCGGCGCGCCAATAGGCGTCCATCCTGCGAAGCTCGTCCCGGGTCAGCGCGCCCCTCTGCGCCGCTCCGGGTTCCGCTTGATCTCGAACGGGTGTTCCCATAGGAAGCCTCCTTCACTAGCCGGCTCTCTTACAGAATGCCAGAAGGCCAAGACGGCCAACACGGAAAGAATAGTGGAAACGTCAAAGCAGGTATGGCGCTCCACGCCGCGCATTCCACTCTTGTGTGGGACGCCGCGCCGCGCTGGCGATCAGCCTGTGCGGCGTAAACGCGCTCACGGACCGCGCCTCGGCCTCCGCCGCAGAGTATGAAAAGCAGCCATGGCATCGGAACTGCTGCTCCGATGAACGGAGGTCCAACATGGCGACAGCAATGCCGGGTCCCGAACATCGAGAGGGCCGGGTGGCCCGCGCGATCGAGCAGCGAACAGCGAAATTACCTTCCGATGTCTTCCTCTGGGCGGCTCTGGGTTCCATGGCCGCTTCCCTGGTTCTGCAACTGATGGGCGAGCGGCAAAGATCAAACTTCGTGGGGCAGTGGGCGCCCTCTTTCCTGATACTGGGTTTATACAACAAACTCGTGAAGCTGCACGGTTCCGAACGAGTGTGAATTTTTGACGGGAAGGTCCCGAAATCGGCGGGACGAAACCGCACAGAGATGCGCAACCCGGCCGTTCGGCCGCCGAGAAAGCGACCGGCCACAGGCCCAAAAAAGGAAACTTGATGCCTATCGAGACTGAAAAGTGCGCGCACCCGCCGTGCCGCTGCGCGGTTTCTACTGGCGAGAAATATTGCAGCCAGTACTGCGAAGACGCCGGCGAGGACGAAACGGAAATCTCCTGCGATTGCCGCCACCCTGGCTGCTCTGCCGCCGAATAAACGCCCAGCTCTTGGGGCAGAGCTTTACGGCTGCGGCCGCCCGAAGCGAAGTGGGCTTGTGTCGCGCGCGAGCCTTGCAAGCCGCACGCGCGCGAATCACGTTTCCGGAGGGGTCTGGAAAGCGGACGCGTTCTGGACGCCCATAGCGAGCTCCGGCAGAATTCCCAACTGGACATAGATGGGACGCACAAGATCCCGAATGGCGGCAAGCTGCCGAAAAAACCAGAAACTGCCGGCCAGACAAAGCATGCCTCCCAGAATAAGCGTCTGGGGCGCTCCGATGCGGGCCGCCAGACCTCCCGCGAGCAGGCTGCCGAAAGGCGTCATGCCCATAAAGGCCATCGAGTAGTAGGCCATGACGCGGCCGCGCTTTTCATCGTCGACGATGGTTTGCAGGATGGTATTGCTGGAGGCCATTTGCTGCATCATCCCGAATCCGGTGAGCGGCAGGAGGAGCAGAGAGAGCCAGAGCACGTGAGATAGCGCAAAGCCGATCAGCGAAGCGCCAAACAGAGCCGAGGCAAGGGCGATGCGCCGGCCCAGGCCCAACACCGTGCGGCGCATGGCCAGGCCGATGGCGCCGGCCAGTGCTCCCAAGCCCGAGGCGGCCATCAGAAATCCCAAAGTGTGCGGGCCTCCGTGGAGCACACTCGACGCGAAAATCGGCATGAGGACGCTATAGGGCATGCCCACCAGACTCACTAAAGCCAAAAGCAATAAGATCGAGCGGATCGGCACCGACTGAATCACATAGCGCCACCCTTCGTGCAATTCGTGAAGCACGCGCCGCTGCGGCCGGCGGGTTAGAGCCGGGGCCATCGACATCTCTAGCAGCGAAACGATCACGGCAATATAGCTGGCGCCATCGAGCAGAAAACAGTAACCCTCGCCTACAGCCGCGATGATCACGCCGGCGATCGCCGGCCCCGCCAGCCGCGCCGCGTTGACCATGGACGAATTCAATGCGATGGCGTTGCCCAGATCTTCCCGGCTTTCGACCATTTCAATTACAAACGCCTGGCGCGCCGGCATATCGAACGCATTGATCAAACCTTGCGCCAGGGAAAGCCAAAGGATGTGCGAAACCGCGATGACGCCGCTGAGGGCCAGAGCCGCTAAAGCGAAGGATTGGGCCATGGAAAGAACTTGCGTGGCAACCAGGGTCCGGTGACGATCCCAGCGGTCCACCCAGACGCCCGCCAGCGGACCCAAGAAGAAGGCGGGGATCTGCCCGGCGAAACTGACCAGTCCGAGCAGGGTCGCGGAATCGGTAAGCCGGTAAACAAGCCAGCTTGTCGCCACGCGCGTCATCCAGGTTCCGATGAGCGAGATGCTCTGCCCGCCGAAGAACAGCCGGTAATTCCGCGATCGCAGCGCCCGCAGCGCGAAAGTCCATCCAGCCACAGCTTCTATTGTCCTGTAAACAAGCGAACTGCGCTGAATGTCGGCGGCACTGACCCAGCCGGCATGCGCCGGCGACATCACAGCCGCGAGGATTTGTTTTAGCAGAACCGCGCCGAGGCCGCGAGCGCGGCACGCTCAACTTAAGGCGGTCAGGACCTGCACACAAATGCGTTAGCGCCCGCCGGCATGGCCCCGTCGCGCGGGCTAGAAATTCGCGACGTTCAGATTGTAAAACTCCGCCTCCAGATACTCCAGAGCCAGGGCGAAATTTAGAATCGCGACGTCGTTCGCAGCCGACGCGGTTCCCGCATAATCCAGCGGTGGACCGCCATTCAAGCTTGCGATGAACGGCGAAGCCAGTGTAGCCACCTGGGCGGGAGTCAGTGGCGTCTCAAAACTCTGCTCCATGCCGTATACGTTCGCGGTAATAGGCGCTTGCAGCAGTGAATTGAGCCAGCCCGCGTGGCGGGCTTCGATGAGCGCAATCGAGCCGGCCGCTGCCAGGTATCCGCGGTTGAAGATAATCGGGGCGGCGCCGAGGTATGCGCCAACGCCGGTGTTTTCAAGAGCCTGTGAAACCTGGGCAAATTGCCGGAAATTGGGTTGAACCAGGTTCTGAAACGTAGGTTTCGGACGCGCGCTTGCTCCCAGCGCAGTCAAAAGGGCTGCCACGTGAGCATTTTCGTGCCTTTGTATATCCAGAAACGTGTTCCGCGTCTCCCTCTTGTCTTCGCCGTTGTTGACGTGGTCTGCTTGAGCGTTTCGGGCCGTCAAAAAAGCCACTCCGCCGGCGCCAGCCAGGACAGCCCGGCGGATGAATCGCCGCCGGCCAGCGACTGCTTCCTCAACGTCTTGAGTCAAGCGATTTTGGGTTATCTTCGCTGAGTCATTTGAAAAATGTTGCGCCATTATCGTCGTACCTCCGTACATTTGTCGAGCAAGTCTAAGCCCACGATGCGGGCTGGCCTTCCGGCTTCGGCCTCGAAAAGCGGATGGCTTTTTCGAGAAGAGCGTTCGCACACAACGTCGCCGTCTCTATCGCCACAAAGGCCCGGGTGACACCGAAGCTCGTCCCGAATCGACTCATCCTAAATACGAAGAGAAAAGCCGAATCGGATTTCGCAGCGTGCCGAATCGGGGGTTGTATCCGACCCACCGTCAGTCAAAGCCGCCTGGAACTAGACGAATAGCTAGGAAAAAAGATCGAGACAAATTGAATTCTCTGGCCGCCTTCGCAAATCGGCTGGGTTGGGCTTTCCATAATCCGTGGCGGCGCTCTGGATCCTTTCTCGAGCCGCCACGCCCTCCTTGTTGGGTGGCGTCCCCAGCGGGATTTGAACCCGCGTTACCGCCGTGAAAGGGCGATGTCCTAGGCCGGGCTAGACGATGGGGACGATTACTTGGCGGGACCGCGATCTCTAACCAGAAATTCAGTCTAGCCTGAGCATCCCTGTGCCGTCAATCCAAGAGCGTTCCGGTGTATTATCGAGAATTCGTCGGGCGGCCCGCCCAGTTGGCACGCGGTTTGGCCGAGATGCTAGGCTATGCGGCGTATTCCGTTTTGGTCAATCTTATTCGGGCTTCTGGTTGCGAGCTCTCTCCGGGCCGTGGAGATCGCCACCGGGATGATGCTCGGCTTGCGTTACGACCCCGACGCTTTTTACTTCCGCACAGCGGAGAATCCTGCCTGGCGCAAGACGTATACCGGCAAGGGCTACCGCGGAGAGGCGCGCGGCAAGCTCATGAATGTGCGCCTCGCCCAGGCGTTGTTTGAAGACGAGTGGCTGAGCGAACGCCCCTTCGACGCCGCGGCCAACACTGCCCGCGTGATCGACGCCCTGGACTTCTACAAGCGCCACGGTGTGCTGGCGATCAGCGTCGGCCTCCAGGGAGCGGATCCCGGCTATGCCCCCAACGTCAACGGCATCACGCGGCAAAGCGGGCCGCAGTACGGGCGCAGCGGCGGCACTCTCGTCAGCGCGTTCCGTCCCGATGGCTCACTCAAGCCGGCATGGCTCGCGCGGCTCGAGAGCCTTCTCCGCGCCGCCGATCAGCGCGGCATGTTCGTGTGCCTGATCTATTTCTATCCGGGACTCGACGTCGTGTTCGATTCCCCGGAGACGATTGAGGCTGGCGCGCGCCAGATGACCGACTGGCTCATTGATCACAAATTCCGAAATGTAATCATCGACGTTGCCGACGAATGGGACGCCCCGGGCCAGAAGTGGGACCAAAGCGATTACATTCCGCAAAACGTGGGTGGTATGATCGAGCGCATTCGTGAACGCTTCCAGGCCAAGCGAGCCGACTTTACGCTGCCGATTGGAGCCTCCGCCAGCGGACGAATGCTTTACCCGGCCTCTTTGGCTGAAATCAGCGACGTCGTTCTGCTCCACGGAAACGGGCGCGCGCCGGCCGAAAAAGCCGACCGCGCCCAGCAGTACAAAGCTTACCAGCGCCCGTTGTTGATGACCGGAGACGACAACGGCAGAGAAACCACCCTTTCCCATCTCGCCCGAGAGCAGGCCAGTTGCGAGGCGTTTTTTCGCCATGGGGCAGGCTGGGGCTACACTCCCTGGGTTCAGGCCGAACGTTTTCCTTTCTATTACCTGCCCGGCCCGAGCCCCGATTTCACCGACCAAACGCCCGTGGCAGAACGAGACCGCGCCTATTTCCACGCCGTATTGGATGCGATGGCGCGCTTCGTCCTCGAAAAGCCTCCCGAGGGAAAGAAGTGGAAGAGCAAGCCGTGAGCCGGCATGCCTGATGCGCACTCGCCTGCGCCGGAGCTCAAGCGCGCCGGCGAATCAGCGCTCAGCCGAAGGGAAGTAGCGGAAACTTTGCCCTGGCGGCGGACGTTATATCATAAGAGGAACCTGGCTGGATGAGGAGATACCTATGAAGACACTTTATTGTGCCGCTATGCTGGCACTGGTAACGGGGACAAGCTGGTTGATCGCCGATACCGTGATCCTGCGGGACGGCCGGCGCGTGGAGGGCACATTCGTGGGAGGCGACTCGCGCCAGGTCCGCGTTCTGGGGACCGACGGCAATCTGCAAACTCTGGATATTAATGATGTCGAGAGCATCCGGTTTTCGGGCAATGCGGCCGCGTCGGCCGCTCCCCCGGCCAGCGCGCCCCGGCCGGCTTCCAGCCGGCCCGCTCTGGTCCGTGAACGCTCGGAAGCCGTCGCTTCGCAACAGCCGAGCGTCGTGGTCCCTGCCGGGACGGTGATCACGGTGCGCATGATCGATTCCATCGACTCAGACGTAAACGGGGCCGGCGAGCGTTTTCGGGCCAGCCTGGATGATCCCCTTCAGGTCGGCGAGAAGATCATAGCGCCGCGAGGTTCGGATGTGACTGTGCAAGTCGTGCGCGTGCAGCAATCCGGAAAATTGACCGGCCGTGACGAAGTAGCTGTGGATCTCTACGACATCAGCATTAACGGCAGGAAGTATCAGGTGGCGTCCAGTTCGGCCGAGGTCTCAAGCGGCTCGCGCGGCGCCCGTACTGCAAAAGTCGCAGGCGGCACTGCGGCCCTGGGCGCTATAATCGGCGCAATCGCTGGCGGGGGCAAGGGAGCGGCCATCGGAGCCGGCGCAGGCGCTGCCACCGGAGTGGGCATCGAAGAAGTGACGCACGGGCAGCGAGTCAAAATCCCCGCGGAAACCCGCCTCGAATTCACTCTGAAGCAGCCGCTGGCGGTTTACTGAGATTGGCTGGAGGCAAGCACGGCGTTTGATCTTCGTCCCTCCGGCCACCATCCCGCGCCGCCGGCGCCCACGCCGTTTGATTCTACGCAGCGCAGAATCTGCTTGTGGGCGTTTTTCCTGAAATGGCAACGGCAGGTCCCTCGCTGCGGCCGGAATGCCGCTATCGGGAGTGGGCGAACGGTTCAGTAACGTCCGCCGAAGAGCAGATTTCGACATCCGGCAGCATGACTAGCCCGGGGGTGCATCTTCCACCCCTCCGGCTGGGGATACTGAGAGAGCTTTGTCGGAAAGCGCCCTCCTGCCGCCAATCGCCCGATTCTGCTGCGCGGTCTTGTCTCGGCGCTTACCCGAAGAACTCCGGCTCGCAGCACTCTTTTTCTAAAACAGCACTCCGAGCAGCCATTCCCACTGATCGGGCTCGAAGCGCAGCAGACCGCCGCGTTTCGCAATATTCGCCGTCCAACGCGTGTAGCGCAGTTCAGGGAGCAGCCGCAGCCGGCCCCGACGAAGCTCCACACCGCTGCCGGCGGATACGCCCGGGTAAAATCGTTTGCGCAAATCGAACGGATCTGCGGTATCGATTGGAGTGCGGGTTGTAGTTCCGGCGACCAGGTCTTGCGCCGTCTCTTCTCCGCGAGCCTGGACGGGGCCGACATAGCGCACCACGCCGCCTCCGCTCGCGTAAGGATGGAGTTTCCGGCGAAAGCGGTATTTCAGCAAGATCGGGAAGTCCCAGGAATCGCCTTTGATATCAAAAGCGGCAGTCGTCGATATTCCCCTTGAACTGTCTATAGTATGAATGATACCTACGTACCCCATGCGCTTGTAAAGCACGTCGGCCTCGATCCCCAGTACGGTCTCGGAGCGCCACTCAGCCGAAACGCCGGCTGTGTAGCGGCGCGTCGCCGCCGAGTAGTCAGCGGAACTGCTGAGGCTCGCGGCGGAGCGGGTGTCAAAATACTGTGTCATCGGTATGCCGGCCTTGAACCCGAGGAGAAGACTCTGGGCGAATTGTGGAGCGGTTGCCGCCAAACCCCAAAGGAGCAGGCGAAGCAGGAAAGGCACGGCAGACCTCCTTTTCTCCCCCGCCAAGATGGATAGCGGATCCGTCCGGCGCTGCGCCGGCCGATGGGCCCGCTATTTCGTAGGCTGCGTCAGATCACACGCAGCCAAACTCATGAGCCGGCCATCATAAAGATTCCGTAGCCGGCGGCGGAGAAATTCCCGGCCGGAAGGCATAGCCGCCTCACCGCCTTGCCGCGCGCCTTTTTCCTGTCGGCGTCAACTCCGGAGGGGCAATCCATGCCAGCAAATCAGCTTCCCCAGCCGTAGGGCGAAGATCGGCGACTGAACCGCCTGCTTGGGCGCTGTCCCGGACCCAATCGGACGGGAAGTCCTGGCTCGCGTTGTACAACAGCAGCTTGTTTTCCGTATCGAGCACCGCTGCGGCCCGGAAGTCGCCGGCTTTGCGCAGCCCCGGGATGAAAAACTTGTTGATATATTCTTCATCCGAGTCCGCGCCGAATTGCGCGAGATCGGCGGCCAGATTGACGCCGGCTCCCGCCATCGAGCGAGCGAAGTAGCTCCATACTCCGCCCATCTGCATGCCCACCAGGTTTACGGTCTGGGCATTGGAACGGCCTTGCAGATACGCGAGGGCGGTCAGGATGTCCTGCACGCGGTTGGCGTCATCGGTTTGGTTGAATACGGTGAACGCGCGCTTGCTGCGGTCGCGCGGCGCGCGGGCGCTGCCGGTCTGGAAGGCGTCAATACCCATCACCACGCCGCCGCGGTCGAGAATGCCTTTCACCAACCCATTGATCGTCTGAGAAGACGAGAGGACCCAAGCGACGCCCTCCGGGTGAACGATCAGCGTGGGCGGCACGGCCGGATTGGGTCTGACGGGCGTCAGCCAGACGGCCGGGACGCGATCGCCCTTGCCGGCGCGGCCGACAAACAGGGTCTCTCCGTGAGCCAAAGCCTCTTTCTTCTCAGAAATCACCTCCGCAGCGGCTGGTTTCGCGGCCAGGAGCGAGAAAGTCAAGCGCTCGTGAAACGCCTCTCTGGCTTTCTCCAGAGCGGCGCGATCATGCGGATGCAGTTCGTCGATCCCTCGTTTCGCTTCGGCGATTCGCTCCGAGATAAATTGCTCGAGGGAAGTGATCGCACCCGCCGGGCGCTGGCGCATAAAGAGCGCGAGCAGATTTTGGGGCTGCTCGACCTGAAACCGCTTCTCCGTCACCGGACCTTTCGTTCCCAGCAGCCGCGCTCCCAGGAACGTGTACACAGCCTCCCGGCTCTCCTTGTTGTAGTTGTGGACCTGGTCGATCTGGATGGTTTCGACATTTTGCTCCGCGCCCAAAAGCCTGTAGATGCTCTGCACGGCGGGAAATTCCTCATGAGGCGTATTGCGGGTCCAATCGCCGCTGGCCGAAACCATGAGCAGCGGCCGCGGAGCCATCAGCGCCGCAATGACCATATTGCTCGTATCGTTGTTGCCGCCGACGCGCAGATTCGGAGCGTTTTCGCAAACGCCGCCCTGCATGCTGGCCGATATCATATTCACCGGCGCAGCAGCCTTGATGCGGTCGTCAACCGCCATCAACAGAAAAGTTTGCGTTCCGCCTCCGGAAGCCCCCGTGGCGGCGATGCGGTTGGGGTCGACATCCGGCAGCGAGCTGACGAAATCGACCGCGCGGATGCTATCCCAAAGCTGCATGCCCATGGGGCCGATGCTCCAAAGCTCGTCGCGCTTGCTTCCGAATTCGTGCGGCACCTGGTTGGTATCGTTGTAGCCGATCATGTCGTAGCTGAAAACCACGAAGCCTTGCAGCGCCAGGTTGATGCACCGCCCCGGTACGGACACGAGCTGCTGGTTTTCGAGCCGGCCGTAAGCCCAGTGGCCGTGCGGGGAGACCACGCCGGGAAACGGCCCCTGCTTCCCTAACGGCCGGTAGAGGTTGCCCCCGAGATAGAACCCGGGATAAGTTTCGAGCAGCACCTTCTCGATCGAATAGCCGTTCTTTTCGAGCTTGCCGAACACCTCGGCGTGGATAGGCCCCTTCTGCGGCATCGGCAGCAGGCCCGCGCTGGCCAGAATCTGCTTCCGCAAGAACGCGGCTCGCTCCAGCCACGCCTCGCGGCTGGTAAAGACCGGCATCTGGAAGTGGGTGTTGGAGTCGTGAATGACCGTGTTGCGTGAATCCTGCTCGGGAATCTGCGCGGCTGCGGAGCTGAAAGAAAGCAGCAAGAATAGAGAGATGGCTTTCGTCATAGCCCTAAATCTATCACAAGCAAGTGGAACCCGCCCAAGATACGGGCCGCCCCTGCCGGCCTGCTGCGGGCGAGTGAAGAGCCGCGGCCGAGCGCCGGAGCCGCGCAAACGAAAACGCAAATGATAATATGGGTGGGAGCCGAACTCTACCTGAGGCGGAGGACCCAAATACAGGGGCGAAGTCCGATGTTTATCGAGACGGGGTACTTTCAAGCCCTAGCCCGTCAGCTAACTTCGCAGGCTGATTTGAAAGCCACCCTGGGTTTCAGGGTGGTCCGGAGCTGGTCTTAATGCCGGTTCAAAACATGTCCAAGGCGACCAAGGTAGTTGTCGCCACCACAGTCATGTTGTCCTTCATCTCGTTTTGGAGGGCAGCCGCGATTGTGCTTTGCGATCTCGGGTCGTCGGCTTTCTATGCCGGAGGCCTCGCAGAAGGCTACGTGGGCAAGTCGGCCCCGTGGTTCATTCTGGGAATCATGCTGTTCTCCAACGCCGTCCTCGCGGTTTACATCGAGAGTTGCAGCATGTTCGTGCGGGGCGGGGTTTACCGGGTCGTGCACGAGGCTTTAGGAGGCACGCTCGCCAAGTTTTCCGTTTCCGCCCTGATGTTCGATTACGTGCTCACCGGTCCCATCAGCGGCGTCAGCGCCGGCCTCTACCTGGCGGGACTTTGGAACGAGACTCTGGACCTCATCCACCAAAAAGCCTTCCAGGTAAATACCCAGCATTTCGCCGCCGTTTTTACCATTCTCGTAATCCTGTATTTCTGGCGAAAGAACATCATCGGAATGCATGAATCCAGCCAGAAAGCGCTGCGCATCATGCAGCTCACGACCGTGATGGTCGTGATTCTGATCGGCTGGTGCCTCCTCACCATCGTCAAGCGCGGCTACAATCCAGTCCCGCTGCCGACCCTCGAGAATATTCACTTCAGCGATGAAGCCCTGGGCTGGCTGAAGGGGACGATATTTCCCCATATAACGCCGATCGCCATTCTGATCGGGCTAGGCCACTCGCTGCTCGCCATGAGCGGCGAGGAAAGCCTGGCGCAGGTAAACCGGGAAATCGCCTCGCCCAAATTGAAAAACCTCGAGCGCGCCGCCTTTATCATTTTCATCTATAGCCTGGCGTTCACTTCGCTCGTATCGTTTTTTGGGGTGATGATCATTCCCGACAACGTGCGCCCCGGCTATCTTGACAATCTGGTTGGCGGGCTGGCGATGTCGGTGATCGGCCCGCTGCCATTGCGGCTCCTGTTTCACGGCTTTGTGGTTCTGGTGGGCACAGTCATTCTGGCCGGCGCCGTGAATACGGCTCTGGTAGGGTCGAACGGCGTGCTCAATCGCGTCGCCGAAGACGGCGTATTGCCCGATTGGTTCCGGCAGCCGCACAGCAAATACGGCACGACAAACCGGCTGATCTCGTTAGTGGCGTTCCTGCAAATCTTCACCATCGTTCTCACGCGCGGCGATATTACGCTGTTGGGCGACGCCTACGCCTTCGGAGTAGTTTGGAGCTTCGCCATGAAAGCTCTCTCCGTGGTGGTGCTTCGTTACAAGCAGCCGCAAGGCCGGGAATGGAAAGTGCCGCTGAACTTCCATTTCCGCGGCGTCGAAATTCCCGTGGGGCTTGGCTTGATTACGCTGGTCCTGTTCGCCCTGGCGTTCACCAACCTGTTCACGAAGAAAGTGGCCACGATCTGGGGCTTCGGCTTCACCGTGGTCATTTTTGCGGTATTCGAAATCACGGATCATTATAAGCGCCGCACGGAGGCGGCGCACACCGAGGAACTCGAAAAATTCCGCCTGGAGGCTCCCGGCGACCTGGATGTAACGTCGATCACGGTTCGCCCCGGAAACGTGCTCGTCGCCGTGCGCAACCCCAACCAACTCGAGCATCTGAAGAAGGTTCTGGACAAGACTGACACCCGGAAAATCGATATCGTCGTGGTTACCATCAAGAACGTCATCCGGGCCGGCTCTGGCGAGCACGATTTGACCACCGAACAGGTGTTCACTACAGACATCGCCCAGCTCTTCAGCAAGGTGGTGTCTCTGGCCGAAAAGGCCGGCAAGCACGTCGAACTGATGGTGATTCCTGGCTCCAATCCAAACGAGGCGATTGTCGAGACAGCCCAGAGGCTGCGCTCGTCATTGATCGTCCTCGGCTCTTCGGGCAAGATGAGCCCCCAGGAGCAGGCCAAGGCGTTCGGCGATGCCTGGGAAAAGCTGCCTCGGCCTCGCCCCCAGTTGTCCTTGGAAATTTACGACGCCGCGAAGGGAGAATCTGTCTATTTCAACCTGGGGCCGCACCCGCCCCGATTGTGGCCGGAGGACGTAGATTTGTTGCATTCTCTGTGGCTGGAACTCACCGAGAAAGGCTTTGGCGCCAACCTGCACCACCGGGACGTGGTCCGGGTTGCCCTGCGGCGCCTGGACGAGCAATTGCACTCGGACCATAGCAATGAGGTATTGGAGGACGTCCGCCGCGAAGCCATGAAAGGCTCCTGATTCTGCCCGCCTGACAGGCCCCGGCCGCGCCCCCTGTTGGCATTCCGCTTTTAGAACTGCGGGGGGAATCTGTGCACCAGCGGGCCAACCGGCAATCCCGGGTGAGGGGGGATGACCGCTTCCGCCGTCGAAGGCCGGAACCGCGAGGGAATGTCTTGCTTATTCCCAAGTCGCTCAAAGCTGAGCCGCGCTTGCCGGGCAGTTGCATTTTGGGAGCAGAGGACGTAATATGGAGGTGCCGGCAATGTTGCGGGTCTAGAGTGGGCGCAAGCCCACTTTTTTATTGCAGTAAATGTCTACCATCGCTGAACGCGTTGCGGAAATCGCACAACGGGTCGCCTCGTCGGAAGGCATGGAAGTTGTTGAAGTAGAATGGAAAGGCGGCGGAAACAACCGCATCCTGCGCATCTTCATCGACAAGCCGAGCGGCGTCTCGCATGCGGATTGCGAGATCATTTCGCAGCAAGTCGGGACGATACTGGACGTCGAAGACGTGATCCCGTCCCGGTACACATTGGAGGTTTCCTCTCCGGGGCTCGACCGCAAGCTATTGAAAGCGGCTGACTACCAGCGCTTTGTGGGGAAAAAGGCCAAGGTCAAGTTGCGCCACCCGATCGGCGGCCGCACTCATTTCTTCGGCAGGCTCGCGGGCTTCGAAGCCGGTGAGGTAGAAATGGAAGCGGAGGGCGCAGGCCGCATCCGGTTTCCGCTGGAGAACGTACTGACCGCCCGGCTGGTGGCGGAGTTTTGAAAGCGCCATTTACCATGCCAGGCGAGCGCTTTTCCAGACCGTAAAATTCCAGCAGTCATTTGAGCTTGTGTTTTTAGCGAGGATTCATGGCAACGCTATACGATTCGATCGAAACGCTAAGCCGGGAGAAAGGCATCGATGCGCAAATCGTGCTGGACGCGGTGAAAGATGCCATTCTTGTGGCCGCGCGAAAGTATTACAAAACGGCTGAAGATCTGATCGCCGAGCTCAATCCGAAAACCGGCCAAATCGATGTTTTTGCGGTAAAAAAAGTCACAGAACCGGTGACGAATCCCTTGAAGGAGATTTCTCTCGAAGACGCTCGCCGTTACGACCCCAACGCGCAACTCGACTCGGAGATCCGGATCGCCAAACCAACCGAGGTGCTGGGCCGAATTTCCGCGCAGACCGCGAAGCAGGTAATCTTTCAGAAAATCCGCGAGGCGGAGCGGGAAACCATTTTCGGGGAGTTTTCGGGACGTGTGGGCGAGTTGGTGACCTGTGTCGTCAAGCGGGCTGAAGGGCCCGATCTGGTCGTCGACCTTGGCAAAACCGAGGCCCGCCTGCCCCGGCGCGAGCAGTCAAAAGCTGAAAGTTTTGCTCCCGGCGACCGCATTCGAGCGGTGATCAAGAGCGTGGATAAATTTAGCCGGGGCCCGGGCGTTGTGGTTTCCCGCGCCGCGCCGGAGCTGGTAATGCGGTTATTCGAGCAGGAAGTGCCGGAAATCTATGACGGCACGGTCGTAATCAAAGCCTGCGCCCGCGAAGCCGGCGAGCGCACAAAGATCGCCGTGCAATCGCGCGATCGAGATGTGGACAGCGTGGGCGCCTGTGTGGGAATGAAGGGCATGCGCGTACAGTCCATCATCCGCGAACTGCGGGGCGAGAAAATCGACATCATTGAGTACTCGGAAGACCCGGTGGAGCTCGCAACCAACGCGCTCAGCCCCGCGAAAATCAGCCGCGTGGCGATCATCGACCCGATGGAAAAGCATCTGGAGGTGGTCGTGGACGACAGCCAGCTTTCTCTGGCGATCGGCAAAAAGGGGCAGAATGTACGGCTGGCCGCCAAGCTGATGGGATGGCGCATTGACATCAAGAGCGAAGAGGAGAAACGGCAGGAAGTGGAGTCGGCGATGGCGGCGCTGGTGTCTGCGGGCACTCCCATTTCCGTTCTGCTGGACCATGGATTGGGGGAAAAGCTGGTGGAAAAGCTCAGCGAAGCGGGCGCCACCACAGTCGAGCGGCTGAGCGACATGACGCCCGAACAGTTGGAAGAAATTCCAGGCATTGGCCCGAAGATGGTGGAAAAAATCCAGCTCGCGGTGCAGAGCTACTACGGGCAGTTTGAGGAAGAGCAGGGCGGAGGCGAGGCGCCGGCTCCCGAATCCGGGACCGAAGAGGGCCAGGCAGAGAATCAGGCTGCCGCCGGAGCCGAAGCTGGTCAGGAAGCGGCGAGCTCTGTAGGGGAGGCCTCCGGCGTGGAGTTGTCTGCATCGAACGCGGCGCCCAACGAATCTGATAAGATAGCGCTTCCGGGCCAATCGCAAGCCGAGAGTGTCACAGCCGAAGCCCCCGGCGAGGCTGGCGGGGCCGAGCGGGAGTAATTTTTGTTTATATGTTTGATCCGAGGTTTAGAAAATGATTACATAACCGCGGTGAAGGGGTCTTTGTATTCTTCTTATGCAAAAAATTCGAATCAATGAACTGGCCAGAGAACTGGAAATCAAAGCCAATCTGATACTGGAGCTATTACCATCTTTAGGTGTCACCGACAAGAAGACGCATTCCAGCTCTCTCGATGACGAAGTCGCAGAGAAGGTACGAAGACACTTTCAGAATGGCGGACGCGGGACTGTCGGTGGAGCGGCGCAGGCCGAACCGGCCGCTCCGCCCAAGCAGCCGCCGGTAGAAGCGGCAGCGCCCGCCGCAGTCGAAGAACCTCCAAAACCTCATACGCCGATCTCAGTTTCTCATGGCGCCCATCCGTTGAAGCCGCCGTTGCGGGCGGGCGGATCCGCCCTGACACCACCGCTAGCGCGGCCGGCGCCGCACTTTGCGCCGCCTGAATCTGCTCCAGCGCCGCCGGCGCCAACTGCCCCGCCCCCTGCGCCAGTCCAGGCTGCTCCCCCTGCAACTGGAGAGCCTGGGCCTGCTGCGGTAACGCACGTGATCCCACCTCCACCCGCGGTAAAGCCCATTCCCACTGCGCCGACCCCTGGACAAGCCCCCACAGGCCCTCGCGCTCCGCTGCCGCCTGCCGCGGCCCAGCCGCCTCTACCGCAGCGTCCCGGCATCGCCCGGCCCGGCGTGCCGCCGGCCGCGGCAGCGGGACCTGGCATGCGGCCGCCGCTAGCCCCCGGGCAGCATCCAGCCGTCAGCCGGCCGCTGGCAGGCCAGCCACCTGTGCGGCCGGTAGTTCCACCACGACCCGATCTTGCTCCAAAGCTGCGGCAAGCCGTCCAGCCGGGGAAACCCGCCGCACGAAAGCCGCTGCCGCCTCCGACGCCGGGTCAGCCCATTTTTCAGCGGCCCGACCGCGACCGCCCCGGGATGCCGGTGCGGCCGGGGATGCCGGCGGGAATCCGCCCGGGCATGCCATCGGCGCGGGGAGCCGCGCCTGCCGGATCCCGGCCCAGCCCCCGCCCCATGCACCCGACCTCCAGGACGCCTCGCGTGGGGCCGGGCGTTGCGCCTCCTCCACCGGGCGGCGCTCCTGCACCCGATCAAAGGCGGCCACAGCACCGGACAGCTTATCAGCGCGCCCGGGACCGCGAGCAGGAACAAGAGGCGAAGATTCTCCACCGCCACACCCAGCAGCGGACCCAGGTCTCCGAAGAGCCGCCGCCCATCACCCGCGAAATCACGATCAGTGAGGGGATGACGGTCAAGGAGCTCTCGGAAAAACTTGGCGTCAAGGCGGGAGCGGTAATCAAGAAGCTGGTGGACCGGGGTATTTTCGCGACGATCAACCAGACGCTCGACTCCAAGACCAGCACGGAACTTGCCGCCCAGTTTGGCGCCTCCACCGCTACCACGACGTTTGAAGAAGAGGTTATGCAGAACGTCGAGCTGGCGGAAGAGCCGAAAGACCTCCAGCCGCGCGCGCCGGTAGTGACCATCATGGGCCACGTCGATCATGGCAAGACATCGCTGCTCGACGCCATCCGGCAAACCGACGTGGCCGCTCACGAGGCCGGCGGCATCACCCAGGCCATCGGCGCATACCAAGTGGAGCATAGCGGGCGCAAAATCGTCTTTATCGATACGCCGGGACACGAAGCGTTCACGCGGATGCGCGCGCGGGGCGCGAAGGTCACCGATCTCGTCGTCCTGGTCGTCGCCGCCGATGACGGCGTCATGCCGCAAACTTTGGAGGCCATCGATCACGCCAAGGCGGCCAAGGTTCCGATCCTGGTGGCCATCAACAAGATCGACAAGCCGGACGCCCAGCCCGAACGCGTGAAACAGCAGCTCGCCGACAGGGGTTTGCTTTCCGAGGACTGGGGCGGCGACACGGTTATGGTGCCCGTCTCCGCTAAGGCGAAAACGAATCTGGATCTCCTTCTCGAAATGATCCTGCTGATGGCCGACATGCAGAACCTGAAGGCGAACCCCAATCGGCCGGCCATGGGTACCGTTCTCGAGGCAAAGCTCGACCGCGGCCAGGGACCTGTCGCCACCGTCCTGGTACAGAACGGGACATTGCACGTCGGCGAGTACTTCATCGTGGGCGCCGTTTTTGGCAAGGTGCGGGCCTTGCTGAACGACAGGGGCGAGCAGATCCGCGAAGCACCGCCCTCTACGCCTGTGGTCGTGCTCGGGCTCGAAGATTTGCCGTCGCCGGGCGATGCCTTCCAGGTGGTGACCGATACGGCCAAGGCCAAGCAGATTGTCACCTACCGCGAGTCGAAGGCCCGCGAACAGGCTATGGCCAAGAGCTCGCGGATGACGCTCGAGAGCCTGCATGACCAGTTGCGCACCGGCGAGGTCAAGGAACTGGCGATCGTTTTAAAAGCCGATGTCACCGGCTCCATCGAAGTGCTTACCGATACGCTCCAGAAGCTTTCCACTGACAAGGTGAAAATCAATCTGATCCACTCGGGAGTAGGAGCGATCTCGGAATCGGATGTGCTGCTGGCAGCGGCCTCCAACGCCATCATCGTGGGTTTCAATGTGCGGCCGGAGCGCACCGCCGCCGTGCTTGCCGAAAAGGAAAAGGTAGATATCCGGCTCCACACGATCATTTACGAGCTCACCGAAGAGATCCAGCGGGCCATGGCCGGACTGCTCGAACCGGTCATCAAGGAAGTTACCCTGGGCAAGGCCGAGGTGCGCGAGACGTTCCGCATCCCCAAAGTCGGCGTCGTCGCCGGCTGTTTTGTACAGGACGGCCGCCTGACGCGGGACAGCGAAGTGCGCCTGCTGCGCGACAATGTAGTTGTTTACACGGGCAAGGTCGCTTCGTTGCGGCGTTTCAAGGAAGACGTCAGCGAGGTCAAGAGCGGCTTCGAGTGCGGCGTCAGCCTCTCTAATTTCTCCGACGTGAAACAAGGGGACGTCATCGAAGCCTTTATGACCCAAAAGATCTCCGGCGGTGATCTGAGGGCGAGCTCGAGGTGAAATGCCCGGTCAGCCGACGATTGGTGTGCTGACGCTGGATCTGCATATCGAGCACTCGCATTCCCTGAAAGACAAACGCCAGGTTCTGCGCAGTCTGCGCGACCGCTTGCGGGGCCGGTTCAACGTCGCTACCGCGGAAATCGATCACCAGGATAGCTGGCAGCGCGCCGTCATCGCCGTGGTCACACTCTCCGGCGACCGGCTGTACGTCGAGCATACCCTCCAACTGGCCGAAAAAGAGGCCGCAAACCTGTTAGGCGCGAGCTTGGTAGCGGCCGAGATTGAATATCTCTGAAGCGCCGCCGGGCAAAGAGGACCTGCCTCAGGCTCCGCTGGGTAGCGGGCCCGCATTCGAAGCAAATTTGCACCCTCCCTATGTCATCCCGCCGAGGGAGGAATTCGCTATTATCCTGCTCCACGGCCGCGCGCTCTGCGCAAATAGAAACTGAGAGAACAGATCCTTGGCTGGTCTCAGAACTGGAAGCGGAGCGAGAGCTGCAAATTCCGCGCCAGCGAGGTCTTGCCGGTAATCATGCCGAACTGGCCGGAAGTTGGAACCCAATTGGGCGCCGACAGGTTCGGATGATTGATGAAGTCATAAGCCTCGGCCCGAAACTGAAAGAAAGTCTTCTCCGTAACCGGAAAACTTTTGAGCAGTCCGATGTTCCAATCCTGCAAGCCAGGGGCGTAGATTGAATCCCGGACGCCGTGCTGCAAATTGAAGCTTCCTGCTGGCGGCGGTGACACGTTCACGGTGAAGTATCGGGGCGAGGCGGAGGTTGTAACCGGTCCAGCAAAGGCGCCCTTGTTGATTGTCACCGGTCCGTTCAAAACCCAAAACTGGCCCTCCGGGCAGTTGCTCACGCCGAAGCTGCCAAATTCGCCCACGCCGGCAAAATCATTGTTAGTGCCTATACCGCAAGGCGTACCCGTCTGGAATTGCATTGCACCAGCTATTTCCCAACCTCCGAGCAACTTCCCGGAAAGCCGCGCGCTGGTTTCAAGAAGGGTAACTGGTAAATGTAGTTGATCAATAGGGCGTGCCGGGTGTCATATTCCGAGGGCCCCCAAAGATTACTTGTGTTATACGTATCCGGCACGATGTCACGGTAGTTCGAGCTTCCGTCCATACTTTTGGAAAGCGTGTAGCTAACACCGAGCATCAGCCCGTTTTTGAAGGGGCGGCTGAAAGAGATCTGGAGGGAGTTGTACATGGAATTGACGACGCTCTCCTCTTCCTGGATGGCGGCGAATCCCTTATAGGGGCGCAGAAAGTTCACATTGATGCCAGGATTGGCCTGCAAGGCGCCAGCCAGAGGCTGATTAATATCGTAAACATCCCAGGCGTGTAATCCGCGGTGCGCAACGTAGCCCACCGACACCAGCGAATCTCCGGGGAGTTGCCGCTCTATAGTAATATTCCAGTTCCAGGCCTCCGGCGGCTTCAGCTGGGGGTTGAGGGTCGTCATAGTCAGAGGGGCTGCCGTCCCGGTTGTGAGCGCGGCGCCGGGGTTGTCGACCGATACATTGGTCACCGTTACGAACGGCTGGAATGGGGAATTTCCACCCGGGAAGATATTGTCCAGCAGACCCATACGGGTCACAAAACGTCCGATGCCAGACCGCACGACAGTCTTAGCAGTGAGCTGGTAGGCGATTCCCAATCTTGGCTGCAGTGCGGTTTGACGGGCGATATAGCTTTTGGACAGGTTTGGCGCAAAAAGGCCCGAACATGGCGCGCCGTCGCAAATGTTCGCACTGGCGGCAAGAACGCGCCCCTGGGCAGAACTGGGGAACGAACTAAAGCCAGGAATCACCACCCCGTTATAGGGATTGCCCGTGCCTAGGATCACGTTTCCGGTCTTGGGGTCGACCTGCACGGCTTGCGCGGGGTTGTACAGTGCGGCATCGAAGTAATCGGCATTGCCCCAGAGCGGATGGAAACCCTGAATTGTGGTAATCCGCAAACCGTAGTCGATGTGCAGCTTCTGGGTAGCTTTCCAGGAGTCCTGGGCAAACTCCTCCCACATCCCGCCGCGCCAGATTGTATAGGCTCGGGGGCCGATCTCAGTGTAGCTGTCCGCCAGCCCGAGCGCTAAGTTCGCCAGGCCTATTCCGGAAGTCGCGCCTAAGCCGGTGCGGGCGTCGGTGAACGTAAAGGTTCCATTCTGGTTGTTACTGCCTCCGGGCACGGTGTTCACATTGATCTGATCGCCGTCGTTTTCGCCGGAGTATTCGAAAGAAAAGCCGAATTTGAAGGTATGGTTTTTCCAAATCTTGGTAATGCTGTCGCCCCCCGTCCAAATTGGTCCTGAAGAATGGGAGGGATACGGGCCGCCTGCCAGGCTGTAAAACGGCGCGGGAACGTTGACTGTTGGGATCTTGCCAGGAATGTCCTTTCCTCCGAAGAGGTAGGGATAATCGATGCCGAACACCGAGCGGTTGAACCCGGGCAAGCTGGCGTTCACCGGAATGTAGACATCATCTAGGCTGAAGGAAATACGCGCTTCGTTGACCAGCGTCGGATTGACCGTGTAAGTCCAAGAGATCGTGTTGGTCTGGTTCGGCCGGTTGAAGTACTTGCCGGTCTCGCCCGAGCCTTGGTCGAAGGGCTGATATTCAAAATATTGAGCGCCTGATTTCCGCCCGGAAATGTGTTGTCTGTCCGTGGCCTGAATATCAATATTCAGAGTGTCCTTCCGCTGGTTGTATGGGTGCGCGGCTTGCGCGATCCAATTCTGATTCCCCTGAAGAAAACCGGGCGTAGGAGCCGGGTATGCGCTCAGGATCGCGATGCCGTTGTGACTGAGCCGGCTCTGGGGAATGATGTTGTTTGGGAAGGGCTGGCAAGAAACCGCGCCTAGGCTGGGACAGGTCGTCGGATCGTAAATTAGATGCGTGCCGCTGTAAAAGGGGTTAGGTCCCAGCAACTCGCTGAAATTTCCCTGACGCATCAGAAGCGTGGGAACCGCCTGGGTTTGCGTATCCGTATTGCGATTGCGGATCCAGTCTTCAGCGATGAAGAAGAAGAGCTTTTCGCGCCATTTCCGGTTGAGCCAGATGGGGCCGCCGACGGCGAATCCAAAGTTGTTGTACCGGAACGGCGTGGTGAAGTTAGTCGTCGGGCTCAGGTTCCGTTGCCAGGTGTTGGCGTTCAAGTCGGAATTGCGAAAGTACTCGTACAAGCTCCCGTGGAAGTCCCTGGTGCCGCTTTTGCTGACCACGCGGATTTGCCCGCCAGCGGCCCGGCCGTATTCGGCCGCATAATCGGCCGTCAGCACTTGGATTTCCGCCGTCGAGTCCACGTCAGCACTGCCAATGATTGCGCCGTTAGAGCGGGTGCGCACGGCCGGTGCGCCGTCGAACGTAACAAGGGTGTCCCAAACCCGCGCGCCATTGATCTGCCACGACTGGCCGCCTGTGGCGGCGAAGTTTAAGTCGCCGAGCGTAATCCCGTTGTTGCCATGCACGCCGGGTAAGAGCTGGACCATGAAAATGGGATTGCGGCCGTTCAATTCCTGGTCGAGCACCTGCGTGCCTGTCACTTCCTTCTGCACGGTAGCTGACTCGGTTTGCAGCGTGGCGGCGGCCGCGGTGACTTCGACTGTCTCAGTGGTCGCGCCCAGCGTCAGGGTGATATCGGTTGACAGCGTCGAGTTCGGCTGTAACCGGTTTTGCCCGGACTGGAACTTTTTGAAACCCTCTTTCTCCGCCATGATCGTATACACTCCGGGCGGAAGATTGGTGATCACGTAGTAGCCCGATTCATTGGTCTCGGTCGATCGCTCTTGGCCGGTGGCTTCGTTTCGTATGGTGACCTTCGCCCCTGGAACTACCGCGGAGGAAGGGTCTTTAACGAAACCAGTGATGGACCCATAATCCAACTGCGCGAAAACGATTCCGGCCGTCAGCAGCATAAGGATGGCGGCCGTAAATAACCTGGCGGTTACGCGGCGCAAACTGCACATATACAACCCCAAGCAATTAATTGACATCAATTTAATTCCTACGCGTCGTGTTGTCAAGCTCGTTGTCTCAGACCTTTCGTCAAATACAATCCAATAACCACGCACCCGAGCACTAGACTGGCGCAAATTCTGTTTCGTCTTTTCTGTGTGATATCGTGGTTTTGTGCAGGAAAAACGCATCGAGCGGGTTGCCGAGCAGCTCCGCTCGGAACTGGCGGAACTGATCGAGAACGAGCTGGCTGACCCCCGCCTGGGGGCGGTCACCGTCACCAGCGTGCGGCTCTCCCCGGACGGCAAACAGGCGCGGGTCAATGTGAGCCCGTCCGTGCAGACCGGCGGCAAATCGGAAGAGCAATCCCACCGCCGGGACGAAGAAATCCTGCGCACCCTCGATCACGCCCGAGGCTTTTTGCGGCACGAGCTGGCCTCGCGGCTCCCCCTGCGCCACATCCCCGACCTGAAATTCTCCATCGACCACGGCCCCCAGCACGCCCAGCGCATCCAGACGTTGCTCGAACGCATCAAAAACCGCGCCCCGGCAGCCGCGCTTCTGCTCGCAAGCGCGATCTTGGGCCGGCAGGCATTGCTGGGCGCCGAGATGCTGCGCTACGAAAACTCCACGTCGGCCATGGGCAGCGTGTACACAATCGCCGCTTACGGGGAAGACCGGGCGCAGCTTTCAGCGGGAGTGGGCGCCGCCTTGCAGGAAGCCCGCCGCCTGGATGACCTTTTGAGCAACTACAAACCGGAAAGCGAGCTGAGCGAAATCAACCGCGAGGCTTCCCGCCGGCCGGTTAAAGTGTCCGTGGAGCTGTTTGAACTGCTCGAAAAATGCCAGCAGTACAGCAGGCTTAGCGAGGGCGCGTTTGATTGGACTGTCGGACCGCTCATGCGTATTTGGGGCTTCTATCGCGGGACGGGCCATGTGCCCGAGCCGGCAAAGATCCAGGAAGCGCTCGAGAACGTGGGCTATCGGCACATTCATCTGGACCCTGGGTCCCGCACGGTGAGTTTTGACAAGCCGGGCGTCGAACTGGACCCTGGCGGCATCGGCAAAGGATATGCGGTGGACAAGATGGCCGATGTGTTGCGCGACGCCGGCATCCATTCGGCTCTCATCAGCGCCGCCGGGAGCAGCATTTATGCTATAGGCGCGCCGCCCGGAGAGAAGGGATGGCACATCCGCATTCGCGATCCGAAGTCCGATGAGATAACGGCCGCCGAGGTCGACCTGAAGGACCAGTCGCTTTCCACTTCCGGAACCTACGAAAAATTCTTCCAGGCGGACGGGAAGATTTACAGCCACATCATGGATCCGCGCACGGGCTATCCCGCCCAAGGCATGTTGTCGGTTTCGGTCATCACTCCGAAAACCATCGACAGCGAAGCCTGGACGAAGCCTTTCTTTGTGAACGGCGCCGCCTGGACCAAAGCACACGCCCCGGAAGGCTTCCGGATTTTCTTGTGTGAGGATAACGGCAAGCCCTGTTACTGGATTCCCTGACATCAGAATGCCTTGAAAGCGTCTCGACCTTCCTCACTCCTTTTTCGGCAATGCTCGCGCCGAGAGCCTGCCAAGGCCGATCGCCCGGCAACCGGCGGTCTGTAATTGCCGATTCGATACAATGATTTTCTGCGCTTGAGCCGCCTCGTTCGAATCCTGCTTGCCACGCTAGCAGCGGCCGTGTTGGGCTGCTCCGCGATCTTCTATTGGATCGCCATCCGGCCCCTGGCCGTCACCAGCGGTTCGATTTCGGGTCCCCGATTTCCGGACGCCGTCGCGGGACGCGACCGCCTGGATATCCCCCACATCGAAGCCCATTCCATTTCTGACGCGCTCTGGGTGCAGGGCTACGTCACCGCGCAGGATCGCCTTTGGCAAATGGACATCTTCCGGCGGCTCTCTGCGGGTGAGCTCTCCGAAGTTTTCGGGCCGTCCATGCTCGATCGCGACCGCGAGAGCCGTATTTTAGGCATGAAGCGGGCGGCGCTCGCCGCCCGGGAGCGTTTGCCTGCGGAGGATCGCGCCCTGTTTGCGGCTTATGCGGCCGGCGTGAACGCGTTCATCGAGTCTCATCGCGGCAACCTGCCCTTGGAATTTCATCTCCTCAATTACCAGCCGAAGAGTTGGGAGATCATCGATTCCATTCTCGTTGCCATGCATATGTTTCGCACCCTGACCAATAGCTGGCGCGACGAGATCATGAAGCGATCTCTGCTCGAGCGGGCCACGCCCGAACAGGTCCAGGCCCTTTTGCCGGTGCGCACGGGCCGTGAATTTGCGCCCGGCTCCAACGCCTGGGCGGTTTCCGGAGCGCACACCGCGAGCGGAAAGCCGCTGTTCGCCAACGATCCTCACCTCGATTACTCGATCCCATGTATCTGGTACAGCGTCCACCTGAAGGCGCCGGGATTGAACGCAATCGGGGTCACGGTGCCCGGCGTTCCCGGGGTGATTCTCGGCCACAACGAGCGGATCGCCTGGGGCGCCACCAATCTCGGCTTCGACGTGCAGGATCTCTATCTTTCACCAGCCGCCGAGCGGGTTGAGCAGGAGATTATCCACGTGAAGGGAGCGGCCGACGTGGTGCTGCCGGTGTCCTTCACTGCCTATGGGCCCATTGTGGCCGAGGTGGGCGGCCAAAAAGCGGCTCTGCATTGGACAGCCGCCGATCCGGCTGTGTGGCAGTTTCCGTTCATCGAGATTGACCGCGCCCAGGATTGGCCAACCTTCATCCGCGCCCTCGAGCGCTACGGCGGGCCGGCCCAGAACTGGGTTTACGCCGATGTAGACGGCAATATCGGCTATCAGGCGGCCGGCAAGCTCCCGATCCGCAAAGGATTCGACGGCAGCGTTCCCGTCCCCGGCGACGGCCGCTTCGATTGGCAGGGCTATATACCGTTCGATCAACTCCCGCGCGCTTACAATCCCCAGTCGGGCATCATCGTGACCGCCAACCAGAATCCGTTTCCGCCCCGCTATCCCTATACAGTGAGCGGCAATTTTGCTTCGCAATTCCGCAGCAATCGGATTCGCGAGCTTCTGCAAAACGGCAGCCGGTTCGAACCGGCCGACTTCCTGCGCATCGAGACGGATGTGTATTCCGCGTTCGCCCACGAGTTTGCAGAAAATCTCGTACAGGCGATCAACCGGCGGAAGCCTTCAGAGCCGGATCTCGTCTCTGTGGCAGCCCGGCTCCGCGCCTGGGATGGCCAGTTTCGCGCAGACGAATCGATTCCCGTGCTGGTGGCGATCACCTATAACCGGTTCCTCCGCAGCCTGGTCGAGGCCGCCGCCGGCGACCGCGCGGCGCTCTATAGCTCGCAGATGGGCACGGCTTTCGTCGCGCACGTGCTGGCGACGCGCCCGCCGGGATGGGCGAAGGACTATGACGAACTGCTCGTGCGCTGCCTCGAGCGCAGCATTCATGATTTGCGCGGCATGCCGCCCAGGTCCACTGCCACCTGGGGACAGTATTTGGAGACCACTCTCACTCACCCAATCGGGCGCAGTATCCCGGTGCTCCGGCGCTGGTTTGACATCGGCCCGTTCCCGCAATCGGGTACAACGACTACCATCAAGCAGACCACCACGCGCATGGGGCCCTCCATGCGCATGATCGTGGATCTTTCCAATCTCGATAACTCGCTGCACAACATCACTACCGGAGAGTCCGGGCAGCCTTTCTCCCCCCATTACAAAGACCAATGGCGGGCTTATTACGAAGGCCGCAGCTTCCCGCTTCAGTTCTCTTCTCCCGAAATCGAGGACCGCCTGCTATTCCATCCGGCGCCCTGAATCGAGATTTTGGCCAAACCGGCCGATAAGAAGAGAGAGGCATGAACCACGAGCGCTGGCTGGTCTCTTATGCGGACTTCATCACCCTGCTGTTCGCGTTTTTTGTCGTCATGTTCGCCTCATCGCAGGTCGACAAGCGCAAGATCGCTGCAATGGCGGCCACTTTCGATTCCTACGCCGCCGGCGGCGCGCAGGCGTCTCGAGGGAACAGCCGCCCCGCTCCCTCCGCGCAAGCGGCCGAAGCCGCGGCCCCGTCCAGCCAGGGGGCCGCTCCCGGTCTAACAATGGCCGAGCTGGAACCATCCAGAGACAGGCTGGCGGCAGTCCTCCATCGGGAAATCACTTCCGGAGAAGTCGAGATCTCGCTTGAGCCCCGGGGCCTGGTGTTGAGCTTGAAAGATTCCGCGTTCTTTGCTCCAGGCGATGACGCCGTCTCACCTGAGGCGCGCCCGATTTTAGCCAAGGTGGCCCAGGCGCTCCGGCAAGTGCCGGGAGAAATCCGATTGGAAGGCCATACCGACGACAGGCCGATTCATTCGGGCCGATTTCCCTCCAACTGGCAGCTTTCCACTGCGCGTTCCATAGCCGTATTGAAGGTCCTTACTGGCGAGCTGGGATTTCCCCCGGAACGCCTCGCCGTCGCAGGCTATGGAGAATACCAGCCGCTCGAATCCAACGAGACCGAGTCAGGTCGCCGCAAGAACCGCCGGGTGGATTTGGTCGTACTCACACAAGAGGCGGCGTCTATGGCGCCGTCCTGATCCGCAGGGGATCTTCCGCGGCCTCATCTCACGGTCACTTTTGCCCTCAAGTTCGCGATCCCCGCGGTATAACGGCTGTCGATCACTGAGAAGAGCAGAGCGTCCTCCAGCCAGTCGTGCTCGGCGCCGTTCGGGTCGTGTGACGCCACCGTCACGGTGTACTCTTGCGGACAGAGATCGCAGGCAAACTGAAATTCGACCGTAACCGCCTCGCCGGCGCGGCGGAAGCCAATTGGCGTCTGTTCGAGTTCCGTGTTCGTTCCATAGACGCAGATGCCGATGCGGTTTCGAATCAGCATGCCGGCCACCGGGTTTTCGACCGGCTCCAAAAAACGCAATTCGGCTGACACGGTGATTGATTCGCCGCTGCGCACTGTGGTCGTGGGCCTGCCGGATTCGTCTCGAATCTTGATCGCGGCCACTTGCGCGCGGCCGTCGCCGCGGCGGGAGGACGGACTCATACCGTTCAAAGCCCCCGCCAGCCGGGTGTGCTCCAATATGCGCCGGCGATAGTTCGCTAAAACCAGCCCGGGATCTCCCTGCTCCACGAGGCGGCCATTGTCGAGGGCGATCACGACATCGCAGATCCGCTCAAGCAGGCAAAGGTCATGGGAAGAAATCAGAATCACCGCGCCCCTGCGCCGCAATCTGTGCAACTGCTGGATGCAGTGGATCTGCGCGGCGCCGTCGAGCAACGCCAGAGCGTGATCAATAAGCAAGACCTTCGTAGTGGCGGCAGTGGCATCGGCGATTTCCTGCCGTATTCGTGCGGGACCGCCGGCTCCCACTCGGATCAAGGCCCTCTGCGAAGGCGCTTCCACGCGGCCCCGCTCGGCGGCCGCTGCGCCGCCCGCCAGTTCGAGGAGCAGGCTCTTCCCCGCCCCGTCCGGCCCCACCACGCCGGCGATCGTGGCATCGTCAAAACCAAGCGATATGCCGGCCAGAGGCGGCAGATAGACGTCATCAAATTGCAGCGGCATCGCAAACTGCCGTTATAACACGGCCCGCTGAGAAGCGCCGAAAGAAGGCCAATCAAGCCTGCGTCTTCATCGCCCGCCGCGGGCGTTTGCTCGGCGGGGAATCGGGACCATTCGGATTGCTGCCCGCAAGACGGCCTGCTTCCGCAGAAAGAGCCTCTGACAGGCGTTATATCATGAGGGAATGGCGGAGCCGGAAATCACCGAGCAGATGCGCGAAGATTGGGACCGCCGCGCCCGCGAGGATGCCGCTTACTATGTAGCCTTCGGCGGACGCCGCCAGTCCCCGGAGGAGTTTTTTTCCACCGCTGCGCCGGTGCTTCAGACCCTTCGATCCGAGTTCCGGCGGTTCCCGTCGGCTCCTAAAACCCTCTCCGCGCTCGAGATCGGCTGCGGTCCCGGCCGCCTGCTGATTCCATTGAGCCGCGATTTCGGCCGCATCACCGGCGTCGATGTTTCGCCGGAAATGATACGTAGGGCCCGGCGGAACATCGAGAGCATCCCGAATGCCGCCGCAGAAGTGGTTTCGGGTTCCGATTTGTCCGGTATGAGAGATGAGTCGTTTGATTTCTGCTATTCCTATGCCGTGTTTCAGCACATACCGAGCCGCAGCGTAGTGTGGAACTACCTCAGCGAAGCCCAGCGGGTGCTCAAGACCGGCGGACTTTTGAAGTGCCAGTTCAACGGCCTTCCCGAGACCGAACGACGGCCTGCCGACACCTGGAGCGGGGTGCGCTTCAGCGCCGGGGAACTTCGAGCGTATTGCCAGGAACACGAACTGCAATTGCTCTCGCTGGATGGAGCAAATACCCAGGATCTCTGGATCTGCGCCAGGAAACAGCCGCCGGGATGGACCCGGTCCCTCGCCCCCGAGGATGGAGTCCATTTGGTAGAAGTTGGCAACACCTATACCAGCGACCGGCTGGTTCCCGTCTCGGGACGTTTTTCGGCCGTCTCGCTGTGGGTGAAAAATCTTAGTCCGGGTGCGGACATCAATAACCTGGAAATTGAGATAGGCGGGCGTAAGACTCTTCCCTGCTACGTCTCTGAGGATTCCGGGCGCGCGCCCGTGCAGATCAATGCTTTTCTACCGGCCGGACTGCCGACAGGCTTGGTGCAGGTCCGGCTGTGGATGCTGGGGCGGCCGGTTTCGAATTTCGCCCGGCTGCGCCTGATTCCGCCGCCTCCACGGCGCCCGCGGCTGCTTGGCGTAACCGACGCGATCGAATTGCTCTCCCCCTTTCGCATCGAAACCGGCTCTATCAAAGCCGAGGTGGAGGAGGCGGGCCTATCCCCGGAAATCGCTGCGGATATCGACGGCGTGCCGGCTCAGGATATTGAGATACGCTGTGTGAATCCGCTCTCGGAGCATTACGCCGTCATTATAAAGACGCCTTCGCAGATCGGACCGGGGCAACACTCGCTCAACCTCCGCCTCCATGGCCGCATTTTGCCTGCCGTGTCCATCGAAGTGGCCCGATAATGGGGAACCCGTTCTTTCGTTTTCCCGCAGCGCTGGCTGTTTTGCTTATTTCGCTAGTGATCATCGCCCCATACACGCTGGGCCGATCTGCTCCCTCTGCGGACGCCGAGCTGGCGCGATGGTATGCGCGAAACCCAAAACCATGGCAGTGGCAAACCGAGTGGGGCGGAGGTTCGCCGGTTCTGAGTTTGGGATCGCCGGGTCTGCCCCTGCTCACAGCGGCGGTTGCTTCGATTGGGCTGCCCTTTGAACGTGCGAGGCTGATCGCCGGGGGGCTCAGCTACGCTGTGGCTCCTGTTGGCGTATTTTATTTGGCCCGCGCTCTGGCGCTGCCGGCGTGGTGGACGTCTCTGGCTTTTGCGCTGGCGCCGCACCGTTGGCTCGATTTTGCGCGGCAGGACAATGCGGCGCATGCGCTGGAGCTTGCTCTGCTGCCGATCATTTTGCTTCAGTTCGCCCGCAGACGCTGGCTGGCCGGAGCGGGCGGCGTTCTGGCAGCGGCCTTGTGCATTCCTCGAAGCTGGAATGCACTGCCGGAACTGGAGCTGGCCATCGCTCTGTTCTCCGGCCTCCTGGCAAAGCACGCCAAGCAAATGCTTCCCTTGGCTGCGTGCATTGCAATCTTCGCGGCTGGCCTGAGCTGGGAGGCCTTTTTTCAGCGCTCGGGAGCCGTTCCAGGCACCTCCTTCAGCGTACCCGCCTACATGGCTTCGGGGGAGCTGGGTGAGACGGTTCTCGGGCTTCCGTTCCCTGATCCAGGTTGGAACCCGGTTCGCCGGCAGGCGGAGCAGTTGATTCTGAGCCCTAACCGTCCCATGGATTCCATTCTCTGGATGCAGGCTCTCGGCATCCGGCGGCTCGCTGGGCCCTGGGGCGCCAAGTATGACGCGTTGCTCGCTTGCGAAGAGGCCGGAAAGGCCGGGTGTCTTTTTTATGCAACTCCGTTGCGGCGCGCGGCGCAAGCTCTTCTTGTCTCCCGCTACCAGTGGCGGCGCCTGCCGGCTTTGCGAAGCCTCTATGATCGCGCGGCGCTCAATGCCTACGTGAACTGGTCGAATCGTCCCGAAGCGGCCGGATGGCGTTGGACGAGAAGCGGGACGGCCGAGATTCGCGCCAGCCTGGGGCCGGACGACATGATATTGGTTCGACAAAACGCCGACGGCGGTTGGACGGCAAGCGCCGACACGGGTCCGGTTGCTCTTTTCCGCGACCCGATCGGGTACCTGGTGCTTGATCCCGGCCGTCCGGGCCCGATTTTCATCCAGCTCGCCCGCCGCACGCAAATCCGGAGCTCGTTCAGCCATCCGCCTCGCCGGCTTCCGGCGCGTATCATTCCCGCCATCGACCCCGATGGGATTATTGACGGCGTCGCACATACGCCGCCGCCGGTCGCTCCCGGCTCAGTAATCAGCATTTTTGGATCGGACCTGAACGGCGCCGGGAGCCGGCTCGGCTCGACCCGCGTGCTGGTTTCCGGCCGTCCGGCGGAAGTGCTCTACGCCGGAGACAACCAGATTAATGCGCGGCTTCCGGCAGACCTCCCCTCCGGGCGTGCTGAGATTATCGTCGAAACAGCGGAAGGCCGCAGCGATCCGGCTACTCTGGAGATCCAAGGCAGATGAGCGTCCGATGCCGCGCCCTGCTGGCAAGCCTCTGGCTTCTTCTTGCCTGGCCGGTGTGCGGCTCCGGCCTCGCAAGCCGTCTCGGTTTTTACCAGTGGGATGGCGTTGGCCCCCGTTCCCCTGGCGCTGATTTGTTGACCCAGGCGCAGCGCTATGCGGCCGAAACCGGAGCAAGGGTCTTCCGGCTTTATCTGGGCGCCCGCTTCGACTACTGGCATCCGCCCGGGTCGCCGCTCACATTCGCGGACCTGCCCGAACACAGGGGACGCTCCCGAGAGGAGCTGCTCAGCCCGGCGCGAATTCTGGCTTTGCCGCGTTATCGGGCTGCGCTTCACAACGCGGCTTTCGAAACCATCATTCTGACCACTTATTCCGTCGCAGATTACGGCGGCGGGCCTGATGATCTGAACCTGTTCCGCCCCTGGACCGCTCTGGAAGACGGCATCGAGCGCCGGCAGATCCGGGAACTTTGCGACTTGCTCTACGACGAAATCGGACAATCGGCGAAGACGGTCGTTGTTGCCAATTCCGAAGCAGATGAAAAGATGCTGGAAATCATGAATTACACAGGGTCGCCGGAGCGCGCCATTCAGAATATCGCCGCCTGGACCCGCGCCCGCCACGAAGCGATCGAGCAAGCGCGCGCAGCCCACCCCCAGGCGAGTTTGCGCCTCGTCCACGGTTTCGAGATCTCGCTGGTGAATCTGAAAATTGCAGCCGAGGCAGGCTTGTTCCGCAAAAGCCCCCGCGGCGCTTGGAGCGCCCTGTACAACGTCGTGCCGCAGGTTCCCTTTGACCTATTGCTCTATTCGAGCTATGAATCGGTAAATGCGCCCTTCGAAACCCATAACGCCGACGTCAATCCCATGCAGATCGCTGTGCGGCTCCGGCGCGATCTGGACGCGATTCGCGATCACTCCCGCGCTTCTCTTTCAGTGACGGGAAAACGTTTCTTTGGAGAGCGCTTCGTGGCGGTGGGCGAGCTCGGTTTCGCCCGCGAACGCTTTGAGCAGCTCCCAACCGGCGGTGTGCTGCCGAGGCTCATGACGGCCATCGAGACCGCGGCCCGGTGGGGTTGTCCCTACATCGTCATCTGGCAGGTTTTCGACGCGCGCCGCAGCGGCGGCCAGCCGTTCGGATTCGGGATGATCGACGCTGGCGGGAATGCGCCGCCCCTTCGCCCGGCCGCCGATAGATGCAACTCCGTGCGGACTTGCGTGCAGCGCTTGCTCGAGCCCAAAAGAGCCGGTCCGCTTCGCCGGAATTTTCCGGCCGGGCAGTAGCGTCTGCCAATGTTCCAGGCCGGCGTCCGAAGCCCGCGGTCTCGGCACATGGCCGCGGCCGGGCCGGACTTCCCGCCCGGAGCACTCCGATTTCCGAATCTGCTAGACTCCGAAAAGGCGTGCTGACATGAGAATGCTGGTGGCAGGTGAATGGATCGAGGGAAGCCAGAAAATCCCTGTCCAGAATCCGTTTGATAACTCGGTGGTAGACACCGTGCCGCGCGCCTCCCAGGAGCACATCCAGCGAGCTCTGGAGTTCGCCGCACGCGGCGCGAAAACCATGCGCGAACTGCCCGGCTACGAGCGCTACCTGCGCCTTCGCCGCGCCGCCGATTTGCTGGAAAGCCGCTCTGAAGAATTTGCTCGTACCATCACGCTCGAGGAAGGCAAGATCCTGGCGGAAGCCCGCTACGAGGTCTCCCGCGCAGTCGGCACGCTCGAAGAATCGGCGGAAGAAGCGAAGCGCCTTTCAAGCGAGGTCGTGCCGCTCGATGGCGCGCCCGGGGCGGCGAATCGTTTTGGCTTCACGATCCGGATTCCGTGCGGAGTGGTCGTCGCCATCAGCCCCTTCAATTTTCCCCTGAACCTGGTGGCGCACAAGGTCGGGCCGGCCCTCGCCGGCGGCAACACTGTTATCATAAAGCCCGCCACGGATACGCCGCTCTCGGCTCTGAAGTTGACCGAGGTGCTCCTGGAAGCGGGCATCCCACCGGAAGGCATTCAGTGCCTGACCGGTTCGGGCGGCGAAATCGGCGATGCGTTGTGCTCCGATCATCGGGTGAGGAAGATCAGCTTCACCGGCAGCCGCGATGTCGGCGAGCATATCTGCAAGATCGCGGGCTTGAAAAAAGTCACGATGGAGCTCGGCAGCAATTCGCCCCTGATCATCCTGCCCGACGCCAATCTGGAAAAAGCCGCGCAGGCGATCGCCGCCACCGGGTTCGCCAACGCCGGGCAGGTCTGCATCAGCACGCAGCGGGTGATTCCGCTGCAACCGATTTACGGCGAGCTGCTGGAGGCGGTGAAGCCCCGCGTTGAGGCGATCACCACTGGCAATCCCCTCGACGCCAAGACCCGCATGGGCCCTATGATCCGGGAGCATGACGCCAGGCGGGTCGAAGAATGGATTCAGGAAGCCGTAGCGGCCGGGTCGCGCGTCGTCGCCGGCGGAGGCAGGCAAGGCGCTTTGCACTACCCTACTATCGTGGCCGATGTCCATCCGCGCCTGCGTATATCCTGCGATGAGTTATTCGGCCCGGCGGTCGCCTTCACGCCTGCGTCCAGCATCGGCGAAGCGATCGCGCTGGCCAATGACACGCGGTACGGCCTCTCGGCCGGCATTTTCACCGAAAGTCTGGAGTCCGCCATGCGCTTCGCGCGCGAGGTCGATAGCGGCAACTTGCACATCAACTGGGGACCGCAGTGGCGCGCGGATTTGATGCCTTATGGCGGGCTCAAGGAGAGCGGTTTCGGAAAAGAGGGGCCCCATTACGCGATTCAGGAAATGACGGAGCTGAAGATGGTCGTGATGCACCTTGGATGATGCTTCCAGGCGCATCCGGCTCCCCGGCGCCGGGGTGAGTTTGTGCGTCTCCCTGGCTCAACAATCTTCTTTATGAGACGAATTCTCGTGGCTGGGCTCTTGCTGGTGACCGGCTTGTGGGCTCGCTCGGCCCCCAAGCGGGATGTCCTGGACCCGCTGTCCGTTTTCTTCCGCCATCGCTTGCACGAAGCGCGGCGGCAGGCGCAGCGCGCTCTCTCGCCCGAGCAGCCGGTCGAAGCGGTGCTGCCCGACGCCGGCCAAATCGCGATGATCGACGATTCGGACAACGTCGTGCTCGCCGGCTTCGATCTGGATCAGAAAACCGTGGAGTTTAAACCGGCCGCCGCCAACGCGGCGCAGTATACCTTCGACGTGGCTTCCTCGCGATTCGACGCCAGCGTGCTTGCCTCCTCTACCCAGCTCTCGTTGGGCGACGACGATTCGAAGGAGGTTGCTCTTCCCTTCATTTTTCCTTTCTTCGGATTTCGTTATGCCAGCCTCTTTATAGGATCCGACGGCCACATTTCGTTCGGGAGAGCGGACGACCGCTCGTGGCAGAGCGGCGAAGACCCCGGCGTGCGTCTCGTCGCAGGGCCGCCGCGCCTGGCGCCGCTTTACACTGATCTCGACCCGTCCCAGGCCGGCGCCGCCATTAGCTATCTGTCTTCCGCCTCCAGATTCGTAATCAGTTGGCAGAACGTGCCGGTTTACAGCCCCAACCCCGGGCCCTCGGTGGGCCGCCAGACTTTTCAAGCCGCTCTGTATCCGGACGGACGCGTCGAATTCTCCTACAACGGAATCCATGTGGCCGGTGCGTCCGCCGTCGCCGTCGGCATTGCCCAGGGAGGCGATATAAACCTCGCTCTCTACACTCTTGTGGATTTCGCGGCCGGCTCCGCGGCCACTTTCAAAAGCACAATCGTGGAGGAATTCATTAATACCCCGCAGTTCGACATAGGCGGAGTGGCGGCCAAGTTCTTCCGCAATCACGAAGATGCTTACGATTATCTGATCGTGCTCGACACCGTCAACCGGGGTGACCAGATCGGGGGCGCCTGCGCTTTCAGCATTCCGGTCCACAATTGGATCCACGGCATCGGCCTCACTGTCAGCGCCACGCTGCCGATCGAGGAGTTCGATCTCGGCGGGACAGTCGGCGCATCCGGGCGCTTTCAGGACCTCGTGTATCTCGGACCTCTGAGCCAATATCCGGCCAATCCCAGCCAAATGCTGCCGAGCGGCGGGATTTGCGGGCCCAACAGCACGCTGAGCGTTCTAGGGCAGGAATCCGGACACCGGTTTCTTGCCTATTTGCAATTCATAGATCCGGCCACGGGGCAGCCGTCCGCCGATCTGCTGGGGCGCGACTTCCAGCACTGGAGTTTCTACTTCAACAGCGACGCCTCGGTGATGGAGGGCAACCAGATCATCGACCACGGCGCAGGCGCTTCCCCGCGCTTCGAGACGCAAAAAATCAATCAGCACTACAGCGCTCTCGACGAGTACGCAATGGGCTTGCGGGCCGCCTCCGACGTGCCGCCGTCCTTTCTCGTGCGCCAGCCCTCCATAGACTTTCCGCCGGACCATCCGCCCCAGCCCGGAATACTGTTCAATGGCAGCAGGCAGGATATCACCCTCGACATGATCGTCGCGGCCATGGGCCGGCGCGCCCCGGATGTGACCCTTTCACAAAAACGGTTCCGATTCGCCTTTGCCCTGCTGGCGCCGGCGGGCACCACGCCGTCGCAGGCCGACATCGCAAAGGCCGACGCGATTCGGACAGCGTGGGAAAGTTATTTCAGCAGTATCACGGATAACCGCGCGCAAGCAGACACCAGCCTGGTCAAACAAGTGCGGCTCTCGGTTTGGCCGGTCTCGGGAGTGATTCAGGGCCATACAGTGAGCGCTTCCGTTGCGCTGGGCGCCCCGGCCGGCGCGCCGGTGACCATCAGCCTCAACGCTTCGGGACCGGCGATCTCGATTCCTGCTTCGGTCACCATTCCCGCCGGCGCGCAGAGCGCCTCGTTCACGATCGCGGGGAACTCGCCGGGCGCCGTCGAGATCACAGCGCAGGGCCCCGACGCAAGTTACGAAACCAGCCGGGCTTTTCTGCTTGTGCGGCCGAATGAAGCCGGCCTCACTCTGGAAAGGGTCAGCGCGGCGCTGCTGGCGAGCGGCCTGATCGCTCCGGTGACAAGCCAGACAGCGAGCGGCGGGATGGGCCCGAAGCTGGACGAGGACCTCGCTTTTCGCGTCCGCGACGACAACTACGTTCCTTATCCCGGGTTGCAGTTGGCGAGCCAAGCCAGCGGCACGGGCGTTGTAGTGAATTCCAGCCTGGTAACGGATGACCTCGGCCGCGTGCGCCTTACCTGGAAACTCGGCTCCACGCCGGGAATGAATACGTTAACCGTCATGCTCGCCGACCAGCCGGACGTGTCCACTCAGGTGCAGGCGATCGGCGTCCCTGAACCGGCGCACCTGCGCGATCTGCGCTAGCCCAAGCTGCCGAAAAACGCTTCCGTCCGGCTGCGGGCGCTTCGCTTGGCTTGCAGGCCGCGGAAGTCTCCGCCACAGCCGTCAAAACATATAGCGCGCGCCCAGTTGGATCACCCGGGCGCCGCCTAACACGGAAGTGACACGGCCGAACTGGACCGAGTTGATGGATTGGTCGCCCGAATAAAAGATCGGGTGATTGAGAAGATTCGTGAACGTCGCCTCGAGCCGCACGCGCTGGCGCTCGGTGAGGGCGATTTGCTTGTCGAGCTTCAAATCGAAGGCGAACGCCGACGGGCCGTCAAACATGCGCCGTTGCAGCGTGCCCAACTGGCCCGGCTGCGGGTTGAAAAAGACCTGTCCTGCAAAGGGCGGCGCACCGTCGCTGTTGACGCCGGTGCCGTCGGCCGGATTCAACGCCGCAGGATTGACAATGTACGGACCGTTGCCGGTCATCTGAAAGTGCACCACCTGGCTCAACTGCGATCCGTTCAGAAGGGTCACGGCAGTATTTTCACCCGACCGGGACGTACGATTCAGCGTGCCGCGCTGCGAGAGAATCGAGAAGGGCGCTCCCGATTGCCAAGTCGTAATCACTCCGAGCGTCCAGTCGCTGAGCAGCCGGTCCACCGGGCCATAGTGCAGCCGGTGATTCGGGCCCGCCGGCAGCGGCACCACAAAGTTGGCATTGAAGACGTGAGTAACGTCGAAAGCTGCGCGCGCCCGCTCGATCTGGCCGTTGTTCAAGTCGAGAAACGGGTCAAACCGCACTTGGCTGCCGCCGATCGAGTCCGTCAAGACTTTACTGAAGCTGTAATTGGCCTGAAACTCGACGCCGTTGGCCGCCCGCCGCCGCACTTCCACTTGCAGCGCATGGTAGCTGCTGTTGGAAAAATTCGTGATCAGATCGGAAACGAACGTATTGGGATTGGGTACAAACTGAATCGGGCCGGTCAGGCCGTTGACATAATAAATCGCCGCGAGCTGCCCCACTTCGCCCGAACGGATGAGCGATTGCACGATGCCGTTGTCCAGCAAGCCTCCGAACGGAAGCTGCGGAAAGATCGTGAGCGGCTGGCTGCCTGAAATGCGGGAATTGTAGCTGGGATCGAAAACGCCGGTGCTTGCTTGGGAAAGGAAGGCGTTGTTGCGGGCGCGGATGAAGTCGTCAAGAAATCCGTTCTGCTTGACGATGACCTGGTTGTAATCGAAGCCTCGCAGCAGTTTCGTGCCGTGATTGCCGACATAGCGCGCTTCGACGACCGTGTTTTTCGCCACTTCCCGCTGGATGCCGAAATTCCATTGCTGCACATAGGGCGTGCGCAGTTGCGGATTCACCCCGAAAATCGCTGAGGTCGGGTTTAACGCGAAATTGTCGCTGGCTAGAAGCGGCATCTGATAGGCGGGAACCGGAAACGCCGGCAAATTCCCGCTCATGGCGGCTACCAGATCGGTATTGGTGATAGTTGACTGCAAGCCCTGGTTTTGGAAGCTGGCGTTTTCCGAAGCGCTGATGATCTCGTCGTTGACGTAATTGATGCTGTAACCGGCCCGGATCGCCGTCTTGCCGTCGCCGAAGGGGTCGAAGGCGATCCCGACGACAGGGGCGAAGTTATTCAGGTCTTTCGCGTAAAGCGGACGCCCCACCGCGCTGCCCGCCAGGTCCAGGGTGGCATCGCTTAGCAGCGTGCCGCGTACTCCGGCGCTGGTGAAGATGGGACCCATCATCAGGCCGTCCCGCTCGTCAAAACGCCCCATGTATTCCCAGCGCACTCCCAGGTTCAGGGTCAGGCGCCGCGTGAGTTTCCAATTATCCTGAGCGTAAAAAGAGTAGTTGTTCAGGCTGTAATGCCGCCGATACTCCTGGCCGGGCACAAAGCCCGACGTGCGGCTGGCGACATTGAACGTTTGCGAAGCCGACCCTATGATCCCGCCCAGGCTGGTGAGCAAGCCTGTCGCCTCGTCAAGGCTGGTCGTCGAAATGCCCCCGGGAAACTGGCTGGGGTCGAGCGCAATTGGATTTTCCGGGCTCAGTCCGATGTTATAAGCAGGCAGCAAACCTGCCTTATCGTACGGGGACGCGGAAATGTGCTGGATCTGAGCGCCGAACCGGACGTTGTGCCTCCCGCGCTGCCAGTTGGCGTTGTCCTGGTAGTTGTATGTGTTCGTGGCGCGTCCCTGCGGCTGAAAACCGACAATTGGATTGGTGAAAATGAAACCGCTGAAGAGTTGGCTTCCGGTTTGCTCCGTGCTGGTGAAGGTTCCCGGCGCAATGTTCATGCCGCCGCGGACCTCATTGGTCAAAGAAGGCAGCGGCGTCCATCGCCAGGCCAGCGAAAGAAAGTGCACATGATCGTGATTCTGTATGACGGGCACAGCGTGAAAGCCGTTCTCGACGTCGGGCCGATCGACGACATCTGTGTTGTAGTGATAGGTTCCGGAGAAAATGTGCTTGCTGGAAAGCAGATAATCCAACCGGGTTGTTACGTTGTCGCGATCGGTGTTATCCCGGACGTTAAACTGATAGCCGGCCGTATTCAGCCCGTCGCCCACGTTGAAGTTATTGATATTGGCGGGACCGGGGACGCGCTGCAAAAGCGCCGCCGCCTTCGGATCGGGCGAAACGCCCGCCAGGCTCAGAAGATTGACCTGCTCCAGGCGGTTGCGCGAGTCGCGGTATGTGAAAATGCCGTTGCGCGCGCTGGCGGTCAGAATCGTCGTATTGTCAAGCAACTCATGCCGCTGGCGATAGCCTTCGTAATTGGCGTAAAACAGCAGCTTGTCCTTGCGAATCGGGCCGCCCAGCGTTCCGCCGAATTGGTTCAGGTTCAGCAGCGGCTTGGGAGTGCCTGCCTGGTTGCTGAACCACTGGTTGGCGGCCAGCGCATTGTTTCGATTGAACCAGTAGGCGCTTCCGTGATACTGGTTCGTCCCCGAGGGCGTAACAAAATTCACTTGGGAGGCCCCCTGGCCGAGCGCCGCATTGCCGTTCTGCGTGGTGATGGTGAATTCGCTGACCTCATCCATTAAAAGGTTGTTCGGCAAAAAATCCAGCGCATTATCGCGGATATAGTTGTCCTGGATGTTGATGCCGTCCAGGGTGACATTGGAAAAAGACGTTCGCTGGCCGTTGATGACCGTGGGCGTATTGCCGTTGTAGGCCACACCAGGCTGAATTGCGATCAGCGTCAGCGGGCTGCGATCGCTGAGAGGCAGGTGCTGGATCTGCTGGGTGGTGATGGTAGTGGCCAGTTCGGCATTCGTTGTCTGCACCTGGCCGGCGCCGCCCGGGACTTCGACGACCTCGGTAACCGAACCGATCTCCAGCCGCACCGGAGGCAGGACGTTGTCCTTCGCCACATCCACTTTGAAACGCCGGATCACCTGGCGGCGGAATCCCGTTGCGTTCACCTCGACCGAGTAAAACCCGGGCGGAACCTCTACGAATGTAAAGGCGCCCTGAGCGTTGGTCGGGCTGGAAAAGCTGGCGCCGGTGGCCTCGTTTCTCGCGCCAACCGCGGCGTTGGCGACCGGCAGCCCCGCGGGATCAATCACGGTTCCGGCCAGGCGCCCGGTGGCGGTTTGCGCCGGGAGCATCGCGGCGAAGCCGAGCAGCCAACACAAAATATAGCTGAATTGTTTCATCTTTCCCCCAAGCTTTTTAAGCATAGTCGAGAAGGGGCGCGCAGGCAATCCGGCTTCTTGCCTATGCTACAATGGCGCGCTTTGGAGGCCCCATGCGGGTGGCGGTCGGTTTTGATCACGGCGGATTTCCGATCAAACAGGATATTGTGAATCTGTTGAAGGGCGCCGGCCACGAAGTGAACGACAAGGGCGCATATTCTTTTGACGCCGCCGACGACTATCCCGATTTCGCCATCGCCGTGGCCCGCGCCGTGGCTGCGGGAGAGGCGGACCGCGGCATTGTGGTCTGCGGAAGCGGCGTCGGCGCCAGCGTGGCGGCCAACAAGGTGCGCGGCGTCCGCGCCGGCCTGTGCCACGACACGTACTCGGCTCACCAGGGCGTCGAACACGACGACATGAACGTGCTCTGCCTGGGGGCGCGCGTTATCGGGCCCGAGGTGGCGCAGGAGTTGGTGCGCGCCTTCCTCGGCGCGCGCTTTTCCGGAGCGGAACGCCACGTCCGCCGGCTGAAAAAGGTGCTGGCGCTCGAGTGACCTCGCCCATCCTCTACCTCCACGGCTTCGCCTCCGGTCCCCTTTCGAGCAAAGGAGCTTATTTCGAGCGCCGCTTT
>DASREK010000173.1:0-8979 GCA_035652135.1 Bryobacterales bacterium
ACGGATGGCATCATGTGCTGGGCAGAGAGGAGCGCATACCGCCGGGAAACCTGTGCTACGGGCCGGGATTCGACCGCGAGGAGATCAAAAAAGTCCTGGAAAACTGCAAGCTGCGCTTCCGCTATTTGCTGACCGCCGGAGAGGTGGTGGAAACCGCCGTCGCCAAGCTGGCGGAAAATCAGATTGTGGCCTGGTACCAGGGCCGCATGGAGTTCGGGCCGCGCGCGCTCGGCAACCGGAGTATTCTGGCTTCTCCGCTGAACCCGTATTCGACGGAAAACCTGAATATTTACATCAAGCACCGCGAGCCGTTCCGGAAATTCGCCGCTTCGGTGCCGGCCGAGCGGGCGGGTGAATTCTTCGAATGCGGGCCGAACGCGCGTTTTCTGGCGACGGTAAGCCGCGTGAAACCGCAATACCGGCAGCAATTCGACGGCGCGGTGCTGCGAGGCGATCTGATCCGGGTTCATACGGTCCACAAAGAAGACAACCCGCTTTATTGGGAGTTGTTGCAGGCCGCCGGGCGCGCAACCGGAGTGCCGGTGGTCTACAACACGTCGTTCAACCTCTTTGGCGAGCCGCTGGTGTGCAATCCCCGAGACGCGGTGCGTAGCTTTTATTCCTCGGGGATCGATTCCATGTTTGTGGGTAACTTTTTTCTGGAAAAGTGAGCAAAGCAACAGTGAGGGACTCTTTCAGCCCGGCTTGCCGGAAGGCTTGTGCGGCCGGCCCTGGTGGCCGGCCGGCATCCTGAATCCGGCGCCGGACCATCGGAACGGTTCCGCGCGGCGTGGTTCAGATGTCCGCGCCGCAGGCGTGCATGGAGAAAAGAAAATATGACCAAAAAACTCTTGCGGTTAGGAATGGCTGCGGCTCTTTTCGCCGGCATCTGTGGGGCGGAGCAGAAAACAATCACCGGGTACCTGATTGATAAGGCCTGCTCGTCGGATGCGATCAAGAAAGGCGAGAGCATGGCCAAAACCCATGACATCGGCTGCCTGACCATGGACGATTGCGCCAAATCGGGCTTCGGCGTTTACACAACCGACGGGAAATTTGTATCGTTCGACCCGGCCGGCAACCAACAGGCGCTGGCGGCGGTGAAGTCGTCCGGGAAAAAGACCGACTTGCGAGTCACCGTGACGGGCAACGTGACCGGCGACACGATCAAGGTGTCGAGCATCAAGGTCAACTAGGCTGGGGGGCAGCCCGCGGCGCCCGGCCAACCCGCCTGCGCGGCTTGCCTGCGCGCGCCCGGCGCGGGCGATTTCAGGCGGGAAAGGGCCAGATGCGTTCGACGGTTTTGCCGAGAATCCAGAGCTTGTCTTCGGCGTTGAGGAATTTCATTTCATCGCGAACGACGCTCAGGGTTTGCGCATAGGCGCACCAGCGCTCGGAGATGGGCCAGTCGGTGCCCCACATCAGGCGCTGCGGCCCGAAGGCATCATAGAGCTTGTGCACCTGGTCGTGAGTATCGCGGAAGGGGTAAGGCTGCCTGGAAAGCGACCAGGTGTGAGAGATTTTCACGTAGACGCGCGGAAAGCGCGCGAGGTCGAGCAGTTTTTCCAGTTCGGCGGGCTGATCGATGGGGCAGTCGGCCATGTGGTCGATCACCACATCGAGATCGGGGTAGCGCTCGATGAGGCGGGCGGCGTCGGGCAGCCGTGTAGTCGGCAGCAGCAGGGTCATGGGGACCTTAAGTTCCTGGGTGCGCTGCCACAAGGGAGGCATCAGAGGCCCACGGATCCAATCTCCGGCCGCAGTGGCGGAGGGGCTCAGCCGGACCCCTCGAAAGCCATCCTCCTTCACCAGGCGCGAAAGATCGTCCGGAGCCGAAGGGCTTTCCGGGTTGACGCGGCAGACGCCTTGAAACACGCCCTTGTACTTTCGCAGCGTGTCGCGGGCGAATCGATTGTCCCAGGTGTAGTAAATCACTTGAATCAGAACCGTATGGGAGACGCCGTTGGCCTTCATCAACTGCAACAGCTCTTCGGGCAGCGCTTCCCGGCGCGGGGGTTTGCTCGCCTGGGGCGCCCAAGGATAGCGGGGATCCTGCGTCCAAACGTGAACGTGCGGATCGATGATGCGCATCGGCGGCGGAGCGGGCGCCGCGCGCGCGGCCAGCGGAAGCAAGGCCGCGGTTCGATGAAACTCTCGCCGGGTCACAGCATCACCTCTTCACTCGCGTTTGATTTGATCTGGACGTTGGGGACCGGCCTTGACAGAGGCCGGAGAATCAGCCGACAATCAGCCTTCTCCAGGAAACACACCGCTCGTTCCCTGGACCGACTGGCTGCGCTGCTGCTGCCGGGATCCAAGGCGCCCCGGAAAAAAACAACGCCGCAGTCTTCCGTTCCCGATGTCGCGCCGCTTCTGGCACAGTCTCGCATCCGTACTATCCGGCAATGCCATTTATTTCGGCTTCTGGCGATACCTTCCGGCCCGCGCGCAACACAAGCCGTTCGAGATCGATTGGGGACTGGCGGTAGACTTCTGGATTTGCCTCGCCATATACGGGCTGCTCGCGCGCCTGAAGTGGTTTCAGCAGCCGCCCGATAAACGCTGACGCGCCGCGAACGCTCCGTTCCCGACGCAGGAGGGAGCGATCCGGCGGCTTCCCCAGACGGATCCAGACAAAGCCAGGTTCCAGCGCGAGAAAAACCAAAGCAGCTTACACTCTCTCGGGGACCACGAACGGGGCGCGATAATTTCGCGAGAGATAGGAATTCGCTTCCTTGTCGCTGCCGAAGGTTTCCGTCACCGGGTCGAACGTGAGTTTTCTGCCGGTGCGATAGGAAATATTCGCCAGGTGGCAGAGCGATGCCGAAAGCCTTCCTTCTTCGATGTCACAGTGCAAATCGGTATATTTGCGGCTCTTGACGGCGTCGAGAAAGTTCCGCACGTGGCCGACCGTGTCGGAGGGGCCGGCCTCCATCATTTTCACTTCCTGCGCCAGCTCGCGCTTCTCGCCAAGATAGACGCGGAAAGCCAGGTCGTCGAGGGTGGCGTACCCGTCGCTGCCGAGGTAAATATCGCCAATGTAGTTCGTGCCTTGCACTTGGGGCATACCGGCCTCGTTGCCGGTGAGGATGCCACGCACTTCGAAGACCAGTTCCGCATCGCCATAATCGAACGTGGCAATCAGGGTATTGGGAGTCTCCTGATCGTCGTTGTAAATGTACTTGCCGCCCGAGGCCGTAACTTTAGTAGGCAGCTTCCGGTTCAGGCCCCAGCGGGCGAGATCCATCTCGTGGACGCCCTGATTGCCGATGTCGCCGTTGCCGGTGTCCCAAAACCAATGCCAGTTGTAATGAAACCGGTTGGGATTGAAGGGACGCATGGGCGCCGGCCCGAGCCAGGTGTCGTAATCGACGCCGGGCGGCACCGGGCCGTCCGGCGCATGGCCGATCGAAGGACGCCGCTTGAAACACAGCCCCTTGGCCATATAGATCTTTCCGATCACGCCCTGGTGCAGCATCTCAATCGCTTTGCGCTTGTGCTGGATGGTGCGGCTCTGGTGGCCGACCTGCATGATCCGGTTGTACTTGCGGGCGGCAGCCACCATTTGACGGCCTTCAAAAATGTTATGGCACGCCGGCTTCTCGACATAGACGTCTTTCCCTGCCTGGCAGGCCCAGATGGCCGCCAGCGCATGCCAGTGATTGCAGGTGGCGATGGAGACGGCATCGATGCTCTTATCGTCGTAAAGTTTGCGGAGATCGCGGAACGTGTTGGGCTTCGTGCCTTGCACTTTCTGCACAAGCTGCACCGCGCGCTCTGTTTGGGCATCGTCGATGTCGCAAACGGCGGCGACAGTCGAATCCTTTTGGCTCCCGAAGATGCTCATATGCGAGCGCCCGCGCCCGCGCAATCCGATCACGCCGACGTTTACGCGATCATTGGCTCCGGCGGCGCGCATCGCGGCCAGGGCGGTTCCAGCGGAAAGAATGAACGTTCGACGCTCCATATCGGCTCCCCCTTCTTCTCCAGACACGCCTAAAATACCACGAATCCGAAGGGACGATGATGTGAAAAGAAGGGCGGTCTTGTTCCTGCTTGCGTCCAAGACCGCCCCGGCTAGGGGAAGCTGTACGGTATGTTGTGCGCCCGGCGGCCGGCTCACGGCTTCACAGTCCGACGGGCTTTCGAGCGGGCGAGCCGGCCGAGGCAGGCGCGAATCGCTCCGCTGAGGCCGGCGCCGCCGGGGTTGGCGATCACGCAAAACGGGAGGATCCGCCAAGCAGCTCATGATCGCTCGGGCACCAGGAGTATCCGTTGCGAAAGACCGTCTTGATGCAATCATGACCCAGCGGTCCAAGCTTTCTGCGAAGCCGCCGGATATGCACGTCGAGGGTGCGCGAACGGACGCCCTCCTTGTAACCCCAAATAGTTTCCAACAAGAATTTGCGCGATAGACATTTCCCGGGATGGCGCCGGAGCCAAAGGAGCAACTGGGACTCCATTCGGGTGAGGCGGACGCCGTTGTCGAGAATATCCTCGTTCCGGAGCAGCTGGGCTGGTGGCAGCAAGTCTTTTTGTTCCCGCATAGTGCATTGTTCTCGCATAGTGCGTTAAGAGTCCTCTAAGAGATTGCCGGGGGAAGCGAAAAAAAGTTACGCTCGGGGGCGGCAGGAGCCGGCAGGGTGATGGCTTGAGAAATGTCCCACCAGAAAGCCGGCAAAAGCGCTGAAGACGGGGACAGCGGCATGCCAGATGGCCAGGTGCGGGGCCGTCGCCATAGGACAGCCGAGGTGAATGACGACAGCGCTCAGCACTCCGGCCAGCAGCCCCGTGCTCGCGCCGGTGAGAGCAGGCGATAACAGAGCGCCGCGCCGTACGATCATCCACAGCGGGACCGTTGCCACACAGGCCAGCACGGCCCCAAACGAAAAACAAAGCAGCCCCCGGAACCAGAACCGGCCGGACATATCCCAGGGAAAAAGCAGCAGCAGGGAGCCGGCAAATGCGGCGGCAATGGCTGCCAGCAGCACTCCCGGCTTTACCTTGTGTGAAGATCCGGGCATTACTTGGCGCGCCAGGGATAAAGCCAGCACGATCGCGCCGGCCGCCAGAACCAGGGTCACGGTCAAGAACTGCCCCGCGCTCATCACCCACGGCGAGCGAATACCCGCCACAGCAATGCCGAGGAGGAGAATGACCAGGAAAGCTCCGAGCAAGTCGAGGGTGAATCGCCGGCGCCCGAGCGGCAAAACCGGCTCGAGCGATTGCAGCACCGCTTCCGTCAGCCGCGCTTGACTCTCCGGCGGGACCTGCCAGTCGGGCGCAGTGCGCCGGACCAGCCGGAATAACTGCCTGCAAGGCTCGCATTGTTGCAGGTGCTCCGCTACCTGCTGGGGAACGGCCCGATCGCCGCTGCTCCACTGCTGATCGAGAAACCGGTCAATCTGTTCGCAGGTCATGGGCGTGCTCGCTCGGAAGCGGATTGTTCGAGGATCTGACGCAGCTTCCGGTAGGCGCGATGAGCCTTCTGCTTCACGGACCCGACGGTAGATGACGTCGAGCCTGCAACTTCTTCCAGGGTCATACCGGCGACTTTCAGCATGAGGATCACCTCCCGCTGGCTTTCGGGAAGGCGCTCGAGCAGGCGGCTCAAGTCGCCGGATTCGGCATCCGGAGGCGCCGCGCAGTGATCGCAGCCTTCGATCGCCAGCTCATGCGATTCGATGCGGCGCCGGCGCTGGAATGCGTCAACCCGTGTATGCCGGGCGATGGCGAAAACCCACGGCAACAAGGGCTCGCCCGGAAGGTAGGTGTGGCGCGACTTGTGAATGCGAAGCCAGCATTCCTGCAAGAGGTCTTCGGCAAAGGCCCGCGTGGCCAGGTCGGAGGCAAAAAACCGGAACAGGACCGGGGAGAGTTGGCGGACCAGTTCGGCCGCCGCTTCTGCATCGGCCCGCTGGTAGCCGGCCATGAGTTCCTCCAAGCCGGCTCTTTCCACCGCAGATGCGGATGTGACTCCTAGCATGCCGCAAGCGCTACTCAAGATGACTCCAGCATTTCAGAAGGCCCGGCATTTCACAATGCTATGCAGCCGGCCCGTCTAAAAAGTTACGTCCTGATTGTATTTTCCTGACCGGCTCCCGGGCGAGACGGGCTGCCGGCCCGAAAGGATGCCGGACTCGGCTTGAAAACGTTTCTCCATCGCGGGGGCTCGAGGGTTGTCTATCATAGGATGCCTGCATACGGATGCCTTGGCCTAACGCCGGAGTGGCTCCCGGCAGGTCGCCGCGAGGTTTGATGGCCGATTGGGGAGGAGTGGACGGCTGCCGGGAGGGCTGGGTCCTCGCCGTAGTCGATGCGGCGCGGCGTATCGTTGTGCTCCACGTGCTGCGGACCTTCGCAGAGGTGGCGCTGGAAACACAAAACGTGAGTCTCACGCTGGCGGACATCCCTATTGGGTTGCCATCGGGCGAATCTGCCCGAGAGCGTTTGTGCGACGCCATCGCCCGAAAAGAGCTCGGCCCGCGCGCCTCCACGGTATTTCCCGTGCCCGCGCGCGAGGCTGTCTGGGCCGATAGCTACGCAGAAGCTTGCCGACGCAATGAGAAGATTCTCGGACGCAAACTCAGCAAGCAATCTTGGGGAATATGCCCGAAGATCCGCGAGGTGGACGCGGTGCTGCGAATCGCGCCGAAGCTGCAAGAGCGGATCCGCGAAACGCATCCCGAGTTGTGTTTTCGGTGGCTGAACCGGGGGAAGATTATCGAGGACCCGAAGAGATCACAGGCGGGGCGGCGAATCCGGCGCGAGCTGCTCGAGCAATGGACCACAAACCTCGAGACCGCCATGAAGCAAGCCCGCCGCGCACATCGCACGCGGGAAGCGACGCCGGATGACCTGCTGGATGCGGTCGCAGCGGCGGTAGCGGCGCGGCTGGCGGGTGAAGGACAGGTCAAGAGCATTCCCCTGGCGCCCGAGCGCGACGCGGCCGGGCTGAGGATGGAAATTGTCGGCATCTGAAAGGCTCCCTCCTCGATTGAAACCGTGGATTTGCCGTTTATTGCGCGATCTGCACAAATTTCGGCGAGCTACCGGATCGCACCGCGCCGCGGCGGAGCTCGCTGCGGCCGCGCTGGCGGAAGCGGGCCACGAGGCGTCCGACGGCCGTGGAGGCGGCCGCAAAACGGAACACGGTGATCGGCCCCAGGCGCAAGCGTCCGACCCAGTGCAGGCCGGTGCTGATGGCGCAGCCGCACTGCCCGCAATCCGGGTCTCCGCCGAAGATGCATGGCTCGACTCTGGTTTTCAAATCGGCGGAATAATTCACAGACATCCGGGAAAACAGGCAGGCCTCGGGGCTTGGGGGCGGCTCGACGTAGGCTTGGGCGACTCCTTCGTTAATCCAGAGCTTCGGGAAACGCCGCCGCAGTTCGGGTATTTGCCGTGCCAGTTCTTTGCGGGATTCCGCGCTGAGCATTTCGGCGCTGCGCTCGCCTCTCTGCGGCGTGTAGGAACTGATCCAGATGCGCCGGACCTCGGGGCGCGCGTCCCAAAACGCGAGATACTCGTGTAAGTAGCCGGGCCTCTCCATCATCGGCGCGGTAACGGTCCAATGGATATTGACCTTGCATCCTTGGATATTGCGCAGGATGCGCTCATAGGTCGCCGGAGCGCGCCGGACGTCATGATGTTCCGGCAAGCCATCGACGGAAACGGTCACCAAAACCCTGGGTATGGACATCCACTCGACGGGAACGCGAATCACGCCGCTGGTGACAACCATGGTGCGGACGCCCATGCCGCTCAACGCCGGCAGAATCCGGTTCAACTCGCGCACGCGTACCAGGGGTTCGCCGCCGACGAGCGAAACGTGAATCGGGCCGTGCTGTTTCACCAGCCCGATCACCCCGTGCACCAGCGCATCGCCCCTGAGATCATTGAGCTGGCGCAGCGTTGTACCCCCGCCCAGATGCGCATCTCCGTAGGCATAACAACCCGGGCAATGCAGCGGGCATTCCCGCGTGATCTCGATCGAAAGCATGGGGGCGTTGCCAATCAGCACCTTGCCCCAGGCGAGCAGCATCTTCCCGACAGTCATCCGCAGCCCCCTTTCCGCAAAGCGGCTTGCACCCTTTCAATCTGAAATGCTAATGGTTAGACAGCTACAAAGGCGGAGGGGTTGCTGGAATCAACAAGGACTCGCACGTGAAAATGTGGGATGCCCCCGGCAGACTCGCCTGAGTTGGGCGAGATTTCACAACTCGGCGAAGACAAGGCCAGCGGCCGCCGACTCCCGGGCAGCGCAAGTTGTATTGGGGCTATTTGGCGGCGCCGCCTTCGGTCATCCGCTTGGGATCCAACAGGCGATCGAGCTCGGCGGGCGCGAGATTGCTCATTTCCGCCGCAATCTCTTTGACCTTCCGGCCCTCGGCGTAGGCTCGCTTGGCAATCTTGGCGCCCAATTCATAGCCGATCACGGGATTAAGCGCCGTTACCAGAATCGGATTTTTATCCACCAGATCCGTCAGATGCGTCTCATTGACCTTAAAGCCGGCAATGGCCTTATCGGCAAGCAGGCGCGAGGCGTTGGCCAGCAGAGAGATGCTTTGCAGCAGGTTGTGCGCAATCACAGGCAGCATGACGCTTAGCTGGAAGTTGCCGGCCTGGTCCGCTACGGTGATCGCCACGTGGTTGCCCATCACCTGGGCGCAAACCATGGTCATTGCTTCCGGGATTACGGGATTGACCTTGCCGGGCATGATACTCGAGCCGGGCTGCAAATCCGGCAGCGCGATTTCGGCCAGACCGGCTTGCGGCCCGCTGTTCATCCACCGCAGGTCGTTGGAAATTTTCATCAGACCGCAGGCAGCGGCATTGAGCTGGCCGCTGAGCTCGGCCGCGGTGTCTTGCGTGCTCATACTAAAAAAGAAATTCGGGCTTGAAACGAAAGGAATGCCCGTGCGTTCGGCGAGCCTGGCGGCGACGCGGCGGCCGAACTCCGGGTGCGCGTTGACGCCG
>DASREK010000174.1:0-29635 GCA_035652135.1 Bryobacterales bacterium
TCTACACAACTACAAGGTCCGCGTGACCTTGACCGGCGCCAATCTGGATTCGACAGGCCTGCTTTGCGATTTTGTGGAAGTCAAGCGGATGATGGACGCCATCATCGAACGCCTCGATCACCGCTTCATCAACGAAATTCCACCTTTCGACGAGCTGAACCCATCGGCGGAAAACCTGGCCCGCTACTTCCATCAACAGCTTGCCCTGGGGCTGCGCGAGAAGCCGCCCGCCGTGCCGGTGCGCATCGGCGAGGTGCAGGTCTGGGAAACGGACAGCACCACAGCCACCTACCGGGAATAACGTGCAGGTCACCGAGATTTTTCACTCGATACAAGGCGAGTCCACGTTTACCGGGCTGCCCTGCACGTTCGTGCGGCTCACGGGGTGTAATCTGCGGTGCGTCTGGTGCGACACCGAGTACGCCTTTTACGGCGGCGAGAAAATGACCGTCGAGCAGGTTCTCGAGAAAGTCCGCGCCTTCGGAGGGCGTTTGGTGGAAATTACCGGCGGGGAGCCACTCCTGCAAAAAGAGGTCTATCCGCTCATGGAGCGCCTGTTGGACGAGGGATACCAGGTGCTGCTCGAGACCAGCGGGGAGCGCTCCATCGCTCGCGTGCCCCGGGATGTGGTGAAGATCGTGGACGTCAAGTGTCCCGACTCCGGCGAGGGCGGCGCCTTTGATCTCTCGAATCTCGACGCCATCGCTCCGCACGATCAAGTGAAATTCGTCATCGCCTCCAGACGCGATTATGAGTTCGCCCGCGATTTTACCCGCGAGCATGATCTCTGCCGCCGGGCGGCGGCCGTGATTTTCTCGCCTGTGTACGGCAAAATTGACCTGGAAAGGCTCGCTGCCTGGATTCTCGAGGATCGTCTGGAGGTCCGCTTCGGCTATCAACTGCACAAGCTCATCTGGGGCGCGGACGCTCGCGGCGTATAAGCCTGTGTCTCGCGTATGTTGACAGGAACCGGCCGGGCCGCGTACCGTTTTCAGACGCCGCCCGTTTTGCTGGATCGCCGGCGTACAAAATTCGCGGGCGGTGTTCCACGGAAGGAATTTATGGCCACTGAAGCTGTTCTCGCCGCAACGCTGGTAGAACCGGGAAGGTATGAACTGCGGGAGTATCCGCTGCCCGAGCCGGCGCCGGGTTGTGTTCTGGTGAAGATGGAGTTATCCGGAATCTGCGGGACGGATAAGCACACGTACCAGGGTTACACGACCCAATACTCCGGCGCAGGCGAGGGAAAGAAGATTCGCTTTCCGATCATCCAGGGCCACGAGAACGTCGGGACCATAGCCGCCATAGGAGGCAGCGGCGGCTGCTCCGATTTCGAAGGAGCGCCGCTCCGGGCCGGCGACCGCGTCGTGGTCGGCGCCAACGTCTCCTGTGGACGGTGCTACTACTGCACGCATGATTTTCCGTATTACTTTTGCCAGAACATGACGGATTACGGCAACAATCTTTGCGCCGCCGATCCACCGCACATTTTTGGAGGCTGGTCGCAATACATTTACATCGTGCCGGGAAGTTTTTTGGTCCGCGTACCCGATGAACTGCCCAGCGAAATCGCGGTGCTCACCGAGGTGATGGCCGTGACCGTTGGGTTGGACCGCGCCAAGCAAATGTCGGCGTTTCCCGATGAGCCGTTCCTGTTTGACGACACAGTGGCAGTGTTAGGAGTCGGCCCTCTGGGCATGTGCTTCCTCCTGAAGGCCCGCATGTTGGGCGCCGGGACGATCATAGCCATCGACCTTTCCAACTACCGGCTCGATTTCGCCAGGCGGCTCGGAGCAGACCACCTCATCAACGCCGCCGCCACTACGCTCGCCGAGAGACTCGAGATTGTGCGGGACTTAACGCACGGGCGGGGCGCGGACGTGGTCATCGAGTGCGCCGGCGTACCGCAGGCGATCCCCGACGCCCTCGAAATGCTGCGGCTGGGAGGACTGCTGGTGGAAGCCGGAAATTTTTCGGACCTGGGCGAGGTCCGCATCAGCCCGCACCGGCACCTTTGCTCGAAAAGCGTCCGGGTTCTCGGCGTCGGCGGAGAAGAGCCCGCCAGCTACGGGCCCAGCATGCGGCAAATGGCGCGCTACATGCGTTTCTACCCGCTGCAAGAACTCGTAAGCCACCGCTTCCCGCTGAGGGAAGTCGAGTCCGCGGTTCACAAATCGATGGCGGCCGATTCCATGAAGGTCGTCATTGAGCCATGGGCGTGAGAGAATCTTCCTTCACCGCGCCGCTTGGCCAAGCGTCGGCGGCGCTGACTTGAGGAGAACAATACAGCATGGGAAAGCTAGCCATCACGGGAGGCGAGCCTGTTCGGAAAACCCGCTTGTCTGCATGGCCCGTGTATACGGATGCCGAGGTCGCGGCGTTGCAGGATGTTCTCGCCAGCCGCAACTGGGGAGGGCAGCCTTTCCCCGGCAAGCATAGCGAAGCCTTTGCCAAAAATTTCGCCGAACTCCATACCGTGAAGTACGCCCAGTGCGTCAACACCGGGACAGTGGCGATCCAGGCGGCGCTGAAGGCCATTGACATCCAGCCGGGCGACGAGGTGCTGGTTCCGGCTTACACCTGGGAGGGAACCGTCGGGCCGGTTCTGCTGGTAAACGCCGTGCCGGTCTTTGTAGACGTTGACCCGGAGACCTACTGCATCGACCCAAACCAGATCGAGGAATTTATTTCGCCCAGAACCCGCGCCGTATTGCCGGTTCACCTGGGTATGCGCTTCGCCGATCTGGACGCCATCATGCGGATCGCTCAAAAGCACGGCCTGAAAGTCATCGAGGACTGCGCCCACGTGCACGGAGGCCTGTGGCGCGGCAAAGGCGCCGGGTCGATTGGGGATCTGGGCGCTTTCAGCTTTCAATCCAGCAAGCTGATCACTTGCGGCGAGGGCGGCGCCGTCGTTACAAATAATCTCGAGTACTTTGAGCGCGTGCAGTCTTACATCAACGCGGGGCGCGCAAGCGTGACCGATAAATTCCGCCATCGGTTGATTGGATTCAATTACCGGCTTGGCGAATTTCAGGCGGCGGTTCTCGGCCCGCAACTGGAGCGCCTTCCCGAACAGGCTCGAATCCGCCAGGCGAATATGGACTACTTTGAATCGCGACTGCGGGGCGCGCCGGGGCTGGGTTTCTTGAGACCGGAGCCCCGAATCACCCGGCCTGCTCCCTACGCTTACGTGTTGAAGTATTTCGCGGAGCAGGCAAAACAGATCCCCCGCGCCGCTTTCGTCGCCGCGCTGCAACTGGAGGGCATTCCGTGCGACGGCCTGTTTTACGAGCCGGTCTACCGGAGTTCGCTCTTCCCGGTCAATCCCTGCGAATATCCGGCATTAAGCTGGGGTCGGCCCGCGCCTCTTGAGCTTAGAAATATGTACCGGTGCCCGGCTTCCGAAAGAGCCGCTTATCAGGAGGCGGTCTGGTTTCCCCATCATCTATTCTTGGGAAGCCAGGCCGATACGGATACGATTGTGGCCGCGGTCCACAAGGTTCTCGAAAACATCGAGGAACTGCGCGGCGTGGAGCATCCCGCCATAGAGGCGCAAAACCTGAGCCGTGCTGATCGGGAAAGCTGATGAGGAACGCCGAAGCCGTCTTCCCGGCCCGGATCACAGGTCCCCGTCTTTGCTCACCGGGGGCAACGTGAAGCCGGTCGGATATGCCGTGGTCGGTCTGGGCGCGATTGCGCAGCAAGCGGTGTTGCCCGCTTTCGCGCACAGCAACAAGGCCAGGCTGGCCGCAGTGGTCAGCGGCGACAAGGAAAAGGCGGAACAGTTGGCCGGAAAATTTCGGGCGCCTCACTATTACACCTATGAAGCCTACGCCGAGTGTCTGAAGAACCCGGCGGTGGAAGCCGTTTACATTGCCACCCCGCCGGGCAGGCACGAAACCTTCACTTTGGATGCCGCCCGTGCTGGCAAGCATGTACTCTGCGAGAAGCCTCTGGCGGCAACCGTGGCCGAGGGCAGGAGGATGGTGCACGCCTGCCGCAAAAACGGCGTCCGCCTGATGACTGCTTACAGAAAGTACTTCGAACCGGCCAGCGCAGCGCTGAAAAAGATGATTGCCGAAGGCAGGCTGGGCAGGGTCGATATTATTCATACAGCATTTACCGAATTTCACCGAGCGGGCGGCAGCGCCCCTCCGTGGCTGCTGCAACGAAAGCTGGCGGGAGGAGGCCCGTTGATGGACCTGGGCGTCTACTGTGTGAATACGGGCCGCTGGCTCGTGGATGAGGACCCTGTCCAGGCGGCTGCCTTCTCCTGGCGTCACGACCGAAAACGGTTCCGCCAAGTCGAGCAGGGCATTGCATTTCGCCTGAATTTTGCGAGCGGCCTGGTGCTGCAAGGCAGCTCCAGCTACGGGTCAGCTCTGGCCTCGTTCGTACAGATCCACGGTGAGAAGGGCTGGGCGGCTCTTTCTCCCGCGTTTGCATTTGAGCAGGAGCGGAGATTGGCGGGCAGTATCGCCGGAAGATGGTTCGAGATGCGATTTGGAGTGATTGACGAATTTGCGCTGGAGCTGGACGCTTTTGCCGAATGCATCCGCAGAAATCGGCCGGCGGAACCGGATGGAGAGCAGGGCATGCGGGACCTCATCATCATCGACGCTATTTACCGGTCGGCGAGGCAGGGCCGTCCTGTCCGCATCCGCTACTCTTAGGCTCCTTCATCGCAGCCGGCGCCCTTTTTCTGATATGCGAGGAGCGTGAGGGGAGATCGAATGGCCAAGCTGGGCCTGGGCGTGGTGGGAGTCGGCACAATGGGCCGCCGGCATGCGGAAAATATCCGCCGCCTGGTTCCCGAAGCCCGGCTGATTGCCGTGGCCGATGTGGATCTGGCGAGGGCCCGCCAGGTTGCCGGGGAACTCGAGATTGAGCATTATTACGGCAGTGTGGAAGCGCTCGTCGAGCGCAAGGATATTCAAGCGGTTGCGGTGGCGACTCCCGCCAAGTTTCACGGCGCAGCAATCCGGTCGTGCGCGGAAGCCGGCAAAGATGTTTTCTGCGAGAAGCCTCTAACCCTGACCGTGCAGGAGGCCGACGAGATTCTCGCCCTCGCGGCGAAAGCAGGCATCCGCGTGCAGCCGGGGCATGTCCGTCGCTATGACCCCCCCAACGTCAAGGCCAAGAAGCGCATCGAGGCCGGCGAAATCGGAGATCCTGTGATTTTCAAATCGCTGGCGCGCGATCCGGCGCCCCCTCCGGTCAGTTATATGCAGAGCGGCTGGAATGGCATGTTTTTCCACGATTCCACCGTACACGAGTTCGACCTCGGCCGATGGCTGATGGACGACGAAATTGCAGAGCTGCACGCCTACGGAGCCGTGCTGGTGTTCCCCGAAATCGCGCAATTCAACGACATCGACACGGCCCTGGTGAACATGAAATTTTCGCGCGGCGCCCTGGGAAGCGTCGAAAACTATATGCAGGCCTGCTACGGATACGATGTGCGAACCGAAATCGTCGGCTCGAAAGGCGCCATCCTGATGGGATCGTTGCAGCAAACCTCGGAAGTGGTTCTCACGGCGTCGGGCGCAAAGACGGATATCGTGGATCACTTTCTGGTGCAGTTTGCGGATGCCTATCTTGAAGAAATGCGGGATTTCGTCCGCACGATTCTCGCGGATCTGAAGCCTAAAGTGACTGCGTTCGACGGACGCCAGGCGGTCGCGGCCGCCGCGGCGGCCGAGCGCTCCTATCGCGAAGGCCTTCCGGTGAAATTGGATCGCCAGCCAGCATGAATTCCACACCGGGCTGCGCAGACCTGAGCGCTCGCTCCTGTTGCCCAAGCCTGGGAGGCTTCTCGCGCCCGCCGCTGGCCTTGTGCTGGCGGACGCCGATCAATCCATCCGCAGCTTTGTCTGTGAGCAAGCCTTCAGCTTGCCCGGTGAGGGGCCGCCGGCCGAGCCTGGGAGCCCTCGGCCGCTTAGAAATACCGCTGCAAATCGGCGAAGCGTTCCACGATCAGCAATCGGCCGGCTCTTCTTTCCCCCGGGGAGACGATCTCTTGTTTTTCGAGCGACCAGGTGTGGGGGTGGGGTACCAGCACGGCGTTCAATCCCGCTTCCAGCGCCGGATTGATGTCCGATTTCGGGCTGTTGCCTACCATCCAGGTGGCGCCAGGATCCAAGTTTTTCGTCTCCACTACGCGCCGGTAGTTATGAGCGTCTTTCTCCTTCACGACTTCGCAGTCCTCGAAATAGCGGCCGAGTCCGGAGCGGCCTAGCTTTAACTTTTGTTCCTCTGGGTGACCTTTGGTGAACAGCAGCAGACGCTTTCGCCCAGCCAGATAACGAAGCGTGTCCTCCACGCCCTCGATCACCTCCATCGGGCGCTCCAAAATCGCGCCCGCAAAACCCAGGACCATCGCCAGGTCGCCATCGCCATACGGCCGTTCCGCCAGACGGCGGAAGCACTCCTGGAGATTCCGCCCAAAATTGGCGGACCCATACCCGTGCAGCTTGATGTTCGCGGCTTCGATCTCGTCCAGCACCTCGCGGATCTCGGCGGCAGAAAGCCGGGAATGATCGAGGAACGCCACGAATTGCTCAAAAGCCTGCTCGAAATAGATGTTGTTTTCCCAAAGGGTGTCGTCGGCGTCAATTAAAAGCCAATCGCGCATGTTGGCAATCCGGCAGCCGCCACCACCAATGTAGCCCAACTCGCAGGCAAAAGCTCCCGCGCTGCCTGGCCCGCCGTCCCTTGCCGGACCTCGGGCAGGCCTCTCCGAGCGGCATCCAGGCGTAGGCTGGTACAATGACAAGCGGCTCTCTATGCACGTTAAAGTGCTATTTTTCGGGATGTTGAAAGACTTGGTGGGCCGCGCCGAAGAACAGATCGAGGTGCCCGAAGGGGCCCGGCTTTCAAACATCTTTGAGCAATACTGCCGGCGCTTTCCCCGGCTGGCAGAGATGGCCGGCAGCATCGTGCTGGCCCGCAACCAGGAGTTCGCGGGACCCGAAGCCAGGATTGGCGAGGGCGATGAAATCGCGCTGCTGCCCCCGGTGAGCGGCGGCAGCTCGCCGGCGCCGGAAGCCGCATCCACGGCTAATAGGACCGCGGGGCCGGACTCTGGGATTCTCGCCGAGTTTGAGGATGAACTTGGCAACTACTTCGCGATTACCCGCGTCCCAATTGATGCCCGGGCGCTGGCGGCGCGCCTTGTCCGGGGATGCGACGGTTCGGTGATTACATTTGAAGGAATCGTCCGCGACAACTCCAAAGGGCGCGCGACCCTGTATCTCGAATACGACGGTTACGTTCCTCTGGCGATAAAGAAAATGCGCGAGATCGCTTCCGACCTGCTGGCTGCGCACGGGGCGGACCGCATTGCGATGGTGCACCGGCTGGGCCGGATGGAGATCGGGGAAACCAGCGTCGTCATCGTAGTGACTTCCGCCCATCGCAAGCCCGCTTATGAGGTGAGCCGCGAGGCCATCGACCGCCTGAAACGTCTGGTGCCAATCTGGAAGAAAGAGCACTTCGCCGACGGCGAGGTTTGGGTCGAAGGCGAATGGGATGCTTCCGTTCCTCGCCTGGAGGGAAGCTCGCGGTGTTCCGGTTAAGCATATTCGCCGCGTGTCTGCTGGCCTGCCTGTGCGCCCAGGAGCAACCGGGCAGATTCAACGTAGAAGTCAAGCTCGTCACTGTGCTGGCAACGGTAAAGAACAACCAGGGCGTCCCCACCGGGGACCTTGAGCGCGAGGACTTCACACTTCTCGCGGCAGGCGTCCCTCAAAAAATCGCCGTATTTGAGCGCCAGACCGATCGTCCTCTTTCGGTCGCGCTTTTGTTCGACGCGAGCCCGAGCGTGGCCAAGGAACTGCGCTTCGAGCAGGAGGCGGCGGTTCGCTTTATCCGCAGCCTGCTCGGCTCCGGAGCGAACCCGGCTGACCGCATCGCCGTGTATAAGTTTTCCGATTTTGTGGATGAGGTGCAGGGCTTCACCAACTCCGTGCAGCGGCTGGAGCGCGCCGCCCTTTCCATCCGCACCCATGGCGGAACATCGCTGTACGACGCGCTCTATCTGGCGGCGCAGGGACTCCAGAACCGGGAAGGCCGCAAGGTGATTGTGGTCATTACCGACGGCGATGACACGACGAGCGACATCAAGTTCTCGCAGGCGCTGGAGGCCGTTCAGCTTGCCGACGCCGTCGTATATTCGATCATTGTCGTGCCGATCACGAACGATGCTGGACGGAACCTGGGCGGGGAGAATGCGCTGAAAACCATGTCCGCCGCCACCGGAGGTCTGGCGTTTTTGCAACACGCCGGTCAGGATTTGGACAGCAATTTCCGGCAGATTGAGCGCGACTTGCGCTTGCAGTACCTGATCGGGTTTTACCCGCAGGGCGTGCCCGCCGGGCCGGACCGCTTTCACCGCATCGAGTTGAAGGTGAAACGGCCCGGCATGAAAGCGCTGGCCCGCACGGGATATTTCTCGGGTCCGGAGGAGGAGCCGGTCACCTCGTATGCCCCCGCGGTCGTTGTGGATGGCAGCCCTCCCCGAGAACGAAAGAAAGAAGCGCCGGCGGCCCGCGGCGGAAAGAGCAGTCCTAGGAGCATACCTTGAAAGGTCCATTCAAGCCTCGATTCAATCGGCCGCCCCACGGCGGCGGCCAGGGCGGCGGCGGAAGCAAATCCCATAAGGCCCCCGACCAAACCATGCAGGAGGTGCAATATCTGAAGGAGTTGATCGAAAAACAGGCTACCGTGTGCATCAAACTGCGCAATAACGAGGAAGTGCGGGGTACGATCGAGTACTATGACAATGCTTTCATTCGCGTCACTCGCGCTTCCGCCCCGAATCTTTTCATTTTCAAGCACGAAATCAAATACCTGTACGAGGAAGCAAAATAGCCGCCCAGGCAGCGGCCTGTGCTTCATCCAGGCACGGGCGGCGCCGCAAGGCTGGCAACGGGAACTCTGCTATGTCCTCATCCTACCTTTCTGCCGCATCGGAGATCGCCCGCGAAGCAGGGGCTCTGCTGGCCCGCTATTTTGAGCGGCGTGTGGCAGTCGAATACAAGGGCGAATTCGATGTGGTCACCGAGGCGGATCGGGCTTCGGAAAGCCTGATTGTGAGCCGGCTGAGGACCCGGTTCCCGCACCATTCGATCGTCGCGGAAGAAGGGTCTGGCATAGAGCGCTCTTCCGAGTTCACCTGGTATGTCGATCCGCTCGACGGAACTACGAACTTCGCCCATGGCTTTCCCATGTTCGCCGTTACGATGGGACTCGAGCAGGCGGGGGAATTGGTGGCGGCTGTGACGTACGACCCCCTGCGCGATGAGTTCTTCTCGGCGGAAAAGGGCGGCGGAGCGTATCTGAACAGCCGGCGTTTGCAGGTCTCCCGCGTTAGCCGGCTTTCAGAAAGCCTGCTGGCCACTGGTTTCCCCAGCAGGAAACGGCATGGCGACGTGAATATCTACTTCTACCACCAGGCCGCTATGCTGACACACGGCGTCCGCCGGGCCGGGTCAGCAGCTCTCGACCTGGCGTATGTGGCGGCCGGACGTTTGGATGGTTTCTGGGAGTTCCGGCTTAATGCTTGGGATATTGCGGCGGGGCTTCTGCTGGTGCGTGAGGCCGGGGGCTGCTATTCGGATATGCACGGGGCCGAGCATCGTTTCGATAGCCCGGAACTGCTGGCCTCCAACGGTCTGATTCACCGCGAACTGCTGTCTCTTTTTGGAGACATTTTCGCCAATCGTATCCGGGTGCCCTTGCCGGCGCTCGCCGGCGCCGTCCCTCCAAGCTAAATGCTGATTCCCTAAGCTCCTGCTTTACAATGTTTTGCCTGGAATGGTAGCCTGTTGAATTCGTAGGTAGAATCGACCGTTTTTCGCCTGCTGCTGAAAGGGGAAAGGATGTGCTGTATTCTTTAAAATGCGAACTGTCGATTTGATCCGGAAAAAACGGGACGGGGAAGAGCTTACAGAAAAAGAAATCGACTACCTGATTCAAAATTACACGCGGGGCGAGATCCCCGATTATCAGATGGCCGCCTTTCTCATGGCGGTGTATTACTCGAACATGAGCGAAAGCGAGGTGACCGCGCTCACCTTGGCCATGCTCAATTCGGGGGAGACCCTGGATCTCAGCGACCTGCCGGGCGCCAAGATCAGCAAACATTCCACGGGCGGGGTAGGCGACAAGACCAGTCTCATTGTTGGCCCTATCGCGGCGGCGGCCGGCGTGGCGGTGCCGCAGATAACGGGCCGCGGGCTGGGCCACACCGGTGGGACGCTTGACAAACTGGAATCGATCCCCGGCTTCCGAACCAATCTCTCGATCGAAGAATTCAAGACTGTGCTGAAGGAGCACAAGCTTTCGTTTATCGGCCAGACCGACCGGATTGCTCCGGCAGACAAGAAAATGTACGCGCTGCGGGACGCCACGGCGAGCGTCGAATCCTTGCCTCTGATTGCGGCCTCCATCATGTCGAAAAAACTGGCCGAGGGAATCGACGGCTTGATCCTGGACGTCAAGGTCGGCTCCGGCGCTTTCATGAAGAAGCAGATTGAAGCCCGTAAGCTGGCGCAGTTGATGGTGACGATCGGCCGCCGCATGGGCAAACGGGTGCAGGCGCTGCTGACCGATATGGATCAGCCGCTCGGCTACGCCGTAGGCAATGCGCTGGAGGTAATGGAGGTTTCACAGACGCTGCGAAACGAGGGTCCGGCTGATCTCACACAGCTTTCGGTGGAACTGGCGGCTCGGATGATCCACCTGGCGAATCCCTCGCAGCCGATCGACAGCGCGCGGGAGCGGGCCGGAGAACTGCTGGCTTCGGGAGAAGCGCTGGCCAAGCTCCAGCAGGTGATCGCGGCCCAGGGCGGCAACCCCGAAGCGTTGAACCAATTTGAGCTGCTGCCGAACGCCACGGGCGCGAGAGAGATCATTTCTCCCCGGGCCGGCTACGTAACTCGCATTAACGCCGAGGACGTGGGGCAGGCTTCGGTACTGCTTGGGGCCGGCCGCGACACAATGGAGAAGCCGATCGACCCGGCGGTGGGCATCATTCTGGAACGAAAAGTCGGTGAGAAGGTGCCCGCCGGGGGCCGGCTGTGTACTCTCTATTACACCGACGAGACGCATTTGGAAGAGGCCGCCCAACTTGTTGAGGACGCCTTTCACATCTCGGCCAACGCCGCCGAGCCTCGCGAACTCGTGCTGGAAGTGGTTCAGTAGCCCGGAAGCCGGGGATCGCGATCTCAGAAGCCGCTCCGCGAACACTGCCTGGGCCCCGCGCTCTGTTCTCCTGTGCGTGTTCTCACTTTTTTGAGTATGTCCCGTTTTACCGGTCTGCTTGGCCTCGCGGCGATTATCGGGGGCGCGTATGCGTTTTCATCCAGGCGCAAGAGCATTCCTGTCAGAGTAGTCGCTTGGGGCCTGGGCTTGCAATTTGCCCTGGCGCTGTTGGTGCTGCGCACGCCCTTTGGCCTCCTGTTCCAGTGGATCGGAGCCGGCGTAAATCACATGCTCGATTTCGCCCAAGCCGGCAGCGAGTTCGTTTTCGGACCTCTGGCGAAAGCTAATGGGCCGGCGGGAGTCGTGTTCGCTTTTCACGTCCTCCCCGTCATTATCTTTGTCGCTTCTTTTTTCGCCGTGCTCTATTACCTCGGCGTCATGCAGGCTATCGTGAAAGGAATTGCAATAGCAATGCAACGGGTCATGGGCTCGAGCGGGGCGGAATCCCTGGATGTGGCCGCCAGCATTTTTATGGGCCAGACGGAGGCTCCCCTCACCATCCGGCCTTTTCTGCCGGGGCTCACCGAGTCGGAGCTGCTCACGGTGATGGCCGCCGGAATGGCGCACGTCTCCGGAGCCTTGATCGTCGCCTACGTGGATATCGCCCATGTCGAGGCCAAGCATCTGCTTACAGCGGTCATCATGACTGCGCCTGCAACAATCATGCTTTCCAAAATGCTCATTCCGGAAACCGAGCAGCCGGAGACGGCCGGAGGCGTCGAACTGCATGTCGAGAAGCTCGATGTAAACGTGATCGACGCGGCCGCGCGAGGCGCTACCGAGGGGTTGCATCTTGCGTTGAACGTGGCGGCGATGCTCGTCGCCTTCATCGCCCTAATCGCTCTCGGCAACGGATTGCTCGGCGGGTTACACTCGATTCGCGGTTTTGGCTGGGCTCCCGATTCGCTCCAGCGGCTCTTTGGCTGGGTTTTCGCGCCGGTTGCCTGGATTATGGGGGTGAGCTGGCGCGATGCGCCCGCCGTCGGCAACCTTCTCGGCACACGCATGGTGCTGAACGAGTTTGTTTCTTATGTCCTTCTGGGACCCATGAAGCCTCAGCTCGAGCCCAAATCCTTCGTGATCGCAACGTTCGCTCTTTGCGGTTTTGCAAACTTTTCCTCGATCGCCATCCAGGTGGGCGGGATCGGCGCTTTGGCCCCGACGCGCCGCCACGACCTGGCGCGGCTCGGGCTGCGCGCGATGATCACCGGCACGCTGGCCAACTTCATGTCGGCGGCCATTGCGGGAATCTTGCTGTGAAACGCTCGCTTGCTCTGCTGCGCCGCCGATCGGGAATCGTGCGAGCCATATTTTGAGGGTAGATCGAAGTGCGATCCTTGCTTCTTCCACGAGCCCATCCCGCAAAGGCCAGGAAGGGATCTCTCAACTACTTGCAAGTGGAGAAAGCCTGCCGCTTTTTGATCTCGCATCTCGAGGTTGTTCCGGCAGCCGCCGTGGTGCTGGGCAGTGGGCTCGAGGCATTTGCCGGCGAGCTTTCGAACCCGGTCGAGATTTCCTATGGCAAGATCCCTCATTGGCCGCGCGCTACCGTCGCGGGGCACGCCGGCCGGCTTGTCGGCGGAGTGATAGGCGGCAAGCCCGTCGCTGTGTTGGCCGGCCGAGCGCATCTCTACGAAGGCTATTCCGCGCTGGAGATTACATTTCCCATTCGCGTTCTGGGCCTGGCTGGGATCAAGACGCTGGTGCTTACCAACGCGGCCGGCGGCATCAATCCCCAATTTCATCCGCCGCAGCTTGTTCTTATAACCGACCACATCAATCTGCAAGGCGCAAATCCGCTCATTGGGGTGAGTGATGAGCGCTTCGGGCCGCGCTTCCCCGATCTCACCGAAGTTTACCCCAAGCGCCTGCGGGATCTGGCCCGGCAATGCGCGCGGGAAATCGGCCGCGCCCACGGCCTCGAGCTTCCCGAAGGCGTCTACGCCGCGGTCTCCGGGCCAAGCTATGAAACCCCGGCGGAGATCCGGTTTCTACGGACGATTGGCGCGGACATGGTGGGCATGTCCACGGTTCCCGAGGCTATCGTCGCCGCCCAGATGGGCATTCCGGTGCTCGGAATTTCCATGATTTCCAACATGGCTGCGGGCATGCTGCCGCAAAAGATCAGTCACCAGGAAGTGCTCGAAGCGGGCCGGCGCATGAGTGGCACGCTGATTACGCTCTTAAAGAAGCTGATTCCACGACTGTGAACCCGCAAGAACTGATCCAGAGCGCCGTCACAGCCCGCGAGCACGCCCGCGCCCCGTTTTCCCATTTTCGGGTAGGCGCGGCCATTGAAACCCGCAGCGGCGCTGTTTACACCGGCTGCAATATTGAAAACGCCACCTATGGTCTCACCGTTTGCGCCGAGCGAGTCGCCGTATGGAAAGCCCTTTCTGAGGGCGAAGCGGAGTTTATCCGTATCGCCATCGCGGCGGATACGGAGACTCTCACGCCGCCCTGCGGAGCTTGCCGCCAGATTCTGTGGGAATACTGCGGCGACATCGAAATTATTCTGGCCAATCTCGGCGGCAAGACGGAAACCATGCCTCTTGCCGCTTTGCTTCCCAGGCCGTTCGATGCTGCATTTCTGGAAGAATAGCGCGGTCTTAGAAGACGTTCGGCGGAATCGGGAAAGAGGGGGGCATTCCCCCCCAGCCGCGCCGGATCGCCGGCTCGGAATTCTTCCGAGCGCCTTCAACCCGGTCACCGTTGCCCATGTGGAACTGGCGCAGCAAGCAATGCTCCAGTACCGGCTGGATGAGGTTCTCTTGACTCTGCCTCGCGCCTTTCCTCACAAAGGTTACGTGGGGCCAACCTTTGAAGAGCGCATCGAGATGCTGCTGGCCGCCGCCGCCGAGGAGCCCCGCTTATCGGCCGGCTCAACCGATGGCGGTCTCTTCATCGAGATTGTCCGCGAATGCCGTGAAGTTTATGGCTGCGCCGCGGAGTTCTTTATCGTTTGCGGCAGTGATGCAGCCGAGCGGGCGATCGCCTGGGACTACGCGCGGCAGGCGCCTGCGGCCGGTCCTTTCGCCGAGCAAATCAAGGAGTTTCAAATGCTCGTGGCGCCGCGCGGCGGGCCGTGGACCGTGCCGCCCGAGTACGCCGGCCGGATCCACCTCATTGCGTGGCCGCCCGAGCTCGACCTATGCTCCTCATCGGCCGTTCGCGCCGCCATCGCCCAAGGCCGCCCCTGGGAGCACCTGGTCCCCCCGCCCGTCGCCGCGATTATCCGCCGGCGTAGCTTGTATTCCAATACCTAGGCGGAGCCTAAGGTGTTTCGTTCCCCGGATTCCAGATCTCTAGTTAATAGCTGGCCCGACTTCTTGCGGCGTATAGACGTATGGGGAGAGAAACGGGATATGACGACCACCGCCGCCGAGGTTTACTGTGACGCCTGCCATCTGGCAATCGGGCTCCAGAAGCACGCTATTTGCAAAAAGCGAAGAAAGGGAAATCCGATCGAATATGTTTACTACCACAATCGCGACGCCGATGATTGCTGGGGCAAACAGTTGAAGGCTCTAATGCGAAAATACAACGGTAAGGCTCGCTAATAGGAGTTACCGTAAAAGAAGTCACGCGACACGGTGGAACGGCCGCCGCAATCCCGCCGGACTGCGGAGATCCGGCTGCGCGCCTATCCCACCTTCTCCACCCGCACGGCCGCGTTATAGTCCGGCTCGCGCGAAGACGGATCGATGACCTCACGGGAGAGCAGGCAGTTGCCTTCGGGCCAATGCACTTCGAGGTTGCCGGGCTTTACCTTGTCAATTTTGGCACGGCCCACATAGCTTCCGCTGGCCGAACTGAGGCGAATCAGATCACCCTCCCGAATCCCCAAGCTCCGGGCGTCTTCGCCCGAAATCAGGATGCTGTCGCGCGAGGCGCCGGTGAGCGGATCGGCCGCCCGCTGCACCATGGAATTAAATTGCTTGCCGCGCCTGGTGGAAACGTAAAACATCCCTTCCGGACGCCGGTGCTCTTGCAAGGACACAACCGAAAAATGGGCTTTGCCGTCGGGTGTGGCGAATTGGCCGTTGGCGAAGAGACGTTCGCCGCCCCACTGGAAGTTGTCGCCCTCTTTCGCCAGCCTCTCGATGCCGCTGTACAAAGGAACCGCTCTGCTGATCTCCTCCCGGATCGCCGCAACGGAGTGAAACCGCACCCGGTCGGCCAGATTCGGTCGGACGCGAGCGGCGACCTCGCCGAACACCTCCCATTCCGGTTTGGCGGAACCGATGCGGCGGCCCGGAATTTCGGGGGAGAAGATGATCCGCCGCTCAGTGGTCGTTTCCGTCCCTCCGCCAGGCGATTCGTAGCGTGTCGTCGCGGGAAACAGAATCACGGTGTCCTTGGGCGGCAGCAACATCATGGAAGAAAGGACAACGTCCTGGTGAATGCGTGTCGGAATATTTTCGAGAGCCTGCGCGGTCGTTGACGGGCCCGGAAGCGTCTCTAAGAAGTTCCCGCCGGTCGTCCAGAAGGCATCGATCCGCCCTTGGCAGGCCGCGTTCACCATCTCGGCCGCGGTAAGTCCCGGAAACGCGGGTAAGACAAACCCCCACACCTGTTCGAACCGTGCCCGTTGTTGATCATCGAGTCCTGGAACACACCCCACCTCGGCGCCCCCTTGCACCCCCGAGTGGCCCCGTATCGGCATTAAGCCTGTATGCTCGCGGCCGACCCATCCTCGAGCAAGCGCCACGTTCACCAGCATTTCAATGGTCTGGACGCCGTGCGCGTGCTGGGTCAGGCCCATGGACCAGACGAAGATTCCATTGCGCGCCTGATGCAGCATGCCTGCGAATCGCCGCATCTGCTCCCGCGTGGTTCCGCTTTCCCGCTCAAGCAGTTCCCAATCTTGTTGCTCGGCGCAGGTCTTTGCCGCTTCGAATCCCGTGGTATGCCGGGCGATGAAATCAGTGTCGATCCAACCTTCGGTGTTCAGAATCCTGAAGACGCCGGTTAGAAAAGCCAAATCGCCGCCGGTATCAACAGCGAACCAATCGTCTGCCATTTTCGTTCCAAAAACGGCGGACTCGAAAATGGAAGGAATCCAATAGCTTTGAAGACCCGGCTCAAAGTACGGGTTCACAATGGCTACCCTTGTTCCCGCCTGGCGCGCGTAATACAGATACTTGGTCGTAACCGGCTGGTTATTGGGCGTATTGGAGCCGAAAAAGACAATCAAGTCTGCGCCGATCCAATCGCGGTAGGAGCAGGTGGTCGCGCCGTAACCCAGGGTTTTCTTCATTGCCGTGGTGGAAGCGGCATGGCAGAGGCGCGCCGAGTTATCTACGTGATTTGTGCCGATCGCCCGCGCGGCTTTTTGGGCAGCGTAGTAGTGCTCGTTCAAGATTCCGCGCGAGGTGAGATAGACAGCGAACCGCTCGGGCCGCGTGCCGCGAATTTTCTCGGCGGCTATGTCATAGGCTTCCTCCCAGGAGATGGCTCGAAAACCTTTCTCTTTCCGCCGCCGGATCATCGGTTCCGGCAGCCGGCCCAGCCCGCGCAATTGCTGCGAGTTGAGATGCTCGATTGAGCTTACGTCGGCCAGCCGGCCGGGGTCGAGAGCCGGCGCGGTGTTCAGGCGCATCAATTCGAGCCGCACCATACAGAGGTGGATCCCCTCCATGGTCCAGTCCTTCATACCTGCTGTGCCCAGGGCGCATCCATCACAAACTCCGTGGTTCAGAATCCGCCAGGCATAAGGGAGCTGGTCGCGGTTTTCCCACGCGGCGCGGAGCATTTCGGCGTAATGATTCGGCTTCCTCCGCGCGGGATGCCGCGGGATCTCCGACGCCCATAGATTGCGGTTCCAGTTCATTTCCACTCTGATCGGGCGCTCTCGGCCCGTCCACCGCCCTTAGTGTAGCGCCGCTTGCGAACGCGGCGGGTGGCCGGAGGATGCAGGGCGTCAGGGGTCGGGCGCCGGCTTGCGGAATGAATGCATAGCTATTAGTGCGCGGGAAGGCCCCTGCCCTGGTGGGCGGGTTTTCTGAGCAGCAGCAGCAGAGGTATGACGAGCAGAAAAATCAATCCCAGCAGCCGGAACGTATTCAGATACGCGAGCACGGCGGCCTGCTGCTGCACCAATCCGAATAAGGCGCCTTGCGCCTTATGTGCGGCAGTGACCGGGTCGAAGCCGCGCGATATGAAGGCGAGTTGCAGCGCTTGGAATACATTGTGCGCTTGCAAAGAACCGGGAGTGACGTTCGCGCCGAAAACGTTCGTGAACCTTTGCGTAGACCGCGTGTTGAGCGTGGTCGCCATCGCGATCCCCACGCTGCCGCCTACGTTGCGCATGAGGTTGAACAAGCTTGTGGCGTTACCCATCTGCTCTTTGGGAATGGGGTCCATGGTCACCGTGGTGAGAGGAACGAACAAGAGCCCGAGAGAAAGACCCTGGAGAAACTGCGGCCAGAAGAAGTCCCAAAATCCGGCGTTCAGGTTAAGCCAGGAAAGCTGAATGAGCGTGAAACCGGCGCCCAAGAAGCCCAGCGCCAGCAGCTTGCGTGGATCGAACTTCGCCACCAGGATTCCGATCACCGGCATCGCGATAAACGATCCCAGCCCGCGGGGAAACATCGTCACGCCCGCCTTCAGGGCCGGATAGCCGAGCAGTTCCTGCAACAGCAAAGGCAGTACGACCAGGCTCCCATACAGCCCAAATCCCAAAATCGTCATCAACAGGACGCCGGTGCCGTAGGTACGCTCCTTCAAGACCCTCAAGTTCACCACAGGGCTGCGGGCGCGCAGCTCGTAAATGATAAACACAATCAGCACGCTGGCGGAGAGGACCACCAGCTCGGTGATCCACGCGGTCGAAAACCAATCCTTCTCCTCGCCCTTGTCCAGCACGATCTGAAGCGCCCCGATTCCGACCGCCAGCATCCCGATGCCCCAATAATCAATGCCTGTTTTGGGCCGGCGGATATAAGGAGGGTCGAAGATGAACATCTTTGTCATCAGGATGGAGGCGACGCCGACGGGGATGTTGATGTAGAACACCCAGCGCCAGCTATAGCTGTCCGTCAACCATCCGCCCAGCACGGGGCCCAGCATGGGAGCGACGACGATGCCCAATCCCCAAAAGCCCATCGCCTTGCCGCGGTCCTCCGGCGGGAAGGCTTCGAGTAGAACAGCTTGCGAGATCGGCTGCAAAGTGCCTCCCGTGGCGCCCTGCACGACGCGAAAGAAAATCAGCGTCGCCAGATTGGGCGCCAGGCCGCACATGAAGGATGCCGTTGTGAACCCGGCGACCGCGGCCATCAGCAGCCGCTTCCGGCCGAAGTAATTCGCCAGCCAGCCGGTGATCGGAAGAATAATGGCGTTGGCCACCAGATACGACGTGAGCACCCAGGTGGCTTCATCGGTGCTGGCGGAAAGATTGCCAGCAATGTGGGGGAGCGACACGTTGACGACGGTAGTGTCCAACACCTCCATGAAGGTGGACAGCATCACCGAAATTGCGATGATCCAGGGATTGACGTCGGGAGCTGCCACGGTAGCAGGAGCGCCGACTGCTTCAGTTGCCATAGTGAAGGTTCACGCTTTGAGACCCGCCGCGCACAGAATTGTTTCCACCACTCTTTCCAGCCCGATGCTCGAGCAGACCGCCAGATCGTAGAGATGACGATTCGTCCAATCCTGGCCGAAATAACGGCGGATGTAAGCGGCCCGCCGGCGGTCGCTCTCTATGGCCGCCGCCTCGGGATCAGCTTCCGGCGGGAGCTGTTCGCGGAGCCTGCGGACGCGCTCTTCCAAGGGGGCGTAGATCGAGACATGAAAAGCATCCTCCCGATTCTGGAGAATGCATTGCCCGCCGCGGCCGACGATCACGCAATCGCCCATAGCTCCGGTCTCTTCGATGACCCGGCTCCACAGCCGGGCCATAGTTTCGGCGTCGAACAATTCACCCTCCACCCTGCTGGCCGCGCCAACGAAGCCGCCCTGCCAAAGCGCCTTCATAAGCCGGTGAAACCAGGGGTCGACGCACTCATCGTAGCGCCGCGCAATAGCGGGGTTAACCTGAGCCTTTTTCGCGATTTCCGTTATCAGGGCGTCGTCCACCAGCTTCCATTTGAGGCGCTCGGCCAACATGCGCGCGACAGCGCCGCCTCCGCTTCCGTACTCTCTGCTGATTGTTATGACACGGATCATCCGCTTGGATTCATTTGACGATCACGGTGACCTCGACCGACATGCCGGGACGCAGGAGGTGGTCGGGGTCCTGTCCTTTGTCCAGCTCGATTCTCACCGGGATGCGCTGCACCACTTTTACATAATTTCCGGTGGCATTTTCCGGCGGGAGCAAGCTGAATTTCTCACCCGTGGCGGGGGAGACGCTCTGCACCCGCCCGGAGTATTTCCGGCCTCCATAGGTGTCTACGGAAACGATTGCCGGCTGGCCCGGCCGCATGGAATGAAGCTGGGTCTCCTTGAAATTCGCCGTGACATAAATATCTTCGAGCGGCACAACGGCCATCAGCGCTTGTCCGGGCTGGACCACCTGCCCCACCTGGACCGTCTTATTCCCCACGGCCCCGGCAATCGGGGCGCGGATGATTGTGTATTGCAAATTCAACTCAGCCAGGTTCACGGCCGCCCTGGCTTGCCCGATCCTCGCTTCCGCGTTCCGATACTGCGCCTGGCTGGAGGCGACTTGCTGCGGGGCCGTTTGGGCCGCCCGCACGCCGGCTTTTGCCTCCGCGACAGTGCCGCGAGCTTGGGCCACCTGGCTTTCTGCCACGAGGATTCCTTGCTCGGCACGGCGAACGTCGGCCCGGGCGGATTCCACAGCCGCTCCGGTGGCAGCTTCGGCCGCCACGGCGGCATCGAACTGCTGGCGGGGAATTTCGTCTTTGGCTACCAGTTCCTTGTAACGAACCAGATCCTGCGCCGCCTTCGCATGATTGGCCTCGGCTTCGCGCAGCTTCGCCTGCATAACGTTTAATTGGGCGTTCGCCGCAGCCACCTGTTTCTCCGCCGCGCTCAGAGCCGCATTGGCGCTCAGCAAGCGAGCTTCCGCGCTGCTCAGCGTGCTCTCCGTGGTGGTGGCGGTAATCGGCACGCCGGTTTGGGCCGCGCGCGCAGCCGCTTCGGCAGCGGCCAAATCCGCGCGCGCCCGCTCCAGAGCGACCTGATAATCGCTCGGATCGATTTGCGCCAGCACCGCGCCGGCTTCGACGTGTTGATTATCCGCCACATTGACGGCGATGATCGGACCTCCTACTCGCGCGCTGATCGGCGCCATGTGCGCGTCCACCTGAGCGTCGTCAGTCGTTTCACGGCTCGAGTAGTATCGCCATGTCCAGTAGGCCCCGGCCGCCACAAGAATTATGGCGGCAAGCAGGGCCCATTTCGCCAGCGGCCTCCGGCGGAAAAAGGATGCCCGCCGGGGGGTCCAGGACCGCTCCGGCTGACCGAGCTGGGTTTGTGTTTGCGCCTGCGGGCCGCCGGAAGCTTGCTGGCGCTGTTCTGTTTGTATTGCGTCAGCCACTATGGCGTTCCCTCCAAAAACTGAATGATGGTTTTCTCGGCGGCTCCAATGGCGCGAGCCAGCGAAGCCTTCGCGAGATTGTACGAGTAAAGACTGGAGATGTAGTTTTCATTGGCTGTAGCTACGGCTTCTTGCGCCTGCACCACTTCGATATTGTCGGCGACGCCGGCCGCAAAACGATCCCGCGACTGGGCCAGTTGCTGATTCGCCAGTTTCAAGGCGCTTTCGGCGACCCTGACCTGCTCGCTGTTGGCCCTCAAGTCCAAAAACGCCGCGCGGATTTCGTAATCAATACGGCCCCGCAGGTCCTCGCTTTCCGATCTCCTTTGCCGCAAGAGCGCTTCCGCCTGGAGGACCTCGCCTCGAATGCGGCCGCCTCGAAAAACCGGCACGCTCAGAGTCCCCGAGACCGAAAATGTTCCGTGAGAGTCAGTCAGGCCCGGGCCAATGGTCCCATAGTTTGCGTCGGCGGACAGAGTGGGGTAGTGCTGGGCGGCGGCCGCCTTGCGCGCCTCTTCCGCCGAGCGGAGCAAAGCAAGCGCATTCTGGTAATCGGCCCGGGACCGGTACGCCTGGTCCAGCGCCTGCTCGTAACTGACCGAAGGCGGCGGCGTGTAAGGGATGCGCGTCGAAAGCTCGAATTGCTGCCCGAGGGGCAAACCGATCGCCCGGGCCAGATTGAGTTTCTGCTTCTCGTACTCGTTTTGGAAGAAAATCAACCGCTGCTGTTGGGCTTGCAGCTCGACCTGGGCGCGCGTCACCTCGATGCCTGCGACCACTCCAGCTCCTCTTTTATCCACGGCCTGGTCGTACAAGGCTTGGGCCGTCTTTACTTGCGCTTCGGCCGCGTCGATACGAGCCAGGCCGGCAGAAGCCTGAAGATAAAGGCCGGCCACGCCGAGCGCCACGATGTCACGCGCATCGCTGTAAGAGTACCGCGCCGCTCTCAAGTTCTGCGTCGCCGAGCGCAGATTGTGAAGGGCGTTGAAATTCAGCACATCCTGGGAAACATAGGCGCGCGCGTCGAGCACGGTAAAGGGGCCCACTATGCTGGGCACGCCGGGAAAGCCGCCCGGAAACCCGAGCGCCTTCAAATTGATTTGCTGATCAGTTCCCGCTATATCGGCACGGAGGTTGGGCAGCAAAGCGCTCCTTGCCCGGTACTTCTCGCCCAGCGCAAACTGTGTGTTTTGTTGGTTTAGTAGTACGCCCAGGTTGAATCGCAGCCCGCGATTCACGGCTTCCTCCAGAGAAAGGGCAAGCACTCCTGGAACGGGTTTTTCCATCGACGCGCTGCCCAAAAACGGATTCGGCGGCTGCTGGCTAAAAGTAACTCCCGGCGTTTGCGGCACGGGCGCGGCTGTCTGGGGCGGCAGTTGCGGAACTTGGGACAACGCCTGGCCGGCCGCCGCCAGCCACATGCATACAGGTCCCAGTGCGATCAAGGCGGCTTTCATTGGTAGAAAGATTCTTCTGAGCGTGAGTTGTTCCCCTTAAAGCCAAAATGTTTCCTGGAAAAAGGCCGCGCGATGCAACCGCAGGCCCTAATTCACGACGCTGACCTAATTTGCGCCATTCATAACGGCATCGTTTTGATTCTCTCACACCGTTGGATGAACCTGTTGCCGTGAAAGTTGCTTCCCGGACAAAAATCGCGCTTCCCGTCGCTTTGCCCGTCCGCCGTGGAGCTAAGGTTTTGGAAGATGCGGCGTGCATTATTTCCCTTACCGTTTAGCTGCCCGAAAGATCGGATTCATTTGGTACCAAGGGTAGATTGCGCGGGGAAATCCGCCGCGTTTATTGTAGCCATGCAAGCGGCGAGTGGACGGCAACGTGCGCCGCACGGTCCAAGGAGCATGTTTTGATGCGTTTACGTTCAGTTTCCCGCAGCAGAATCAGACCAAGAGGTTTCGTACTGATCACCGTAGCAATTACGATCGTCGCTTTGTTGGGCATCATGGGAATGTGTATCGACTTGTCCCGAATGTATATTGTTCGAAACGAGTTGCAAGCCTATGCGGACGCGGCTTCCCTGGCCGCGGCCCGGCATCTGGATGGAACCAGCCTCGGCATCAGCAACGCGACGGCGATCGCCAAAAATTATCCCGATTCTTATAACTTTTCTACAAAAGCTCCGGACAGCGTCTCGGTGGCCTTCGCCACGGATCCAAACGGCCCCTATGTGTCGAACCCGGCGAATCCGCAGGGGATCAAGTATGTCCAAGTAGTGGCTAACGGAAGCGTGACCCTCTACTTCCTGCCGGCGTTCGCCAAGACCGCCCCTTTGAGCATGTTGTGGACCATCGGCGGCAACCAGTCCATGACCGCCAGCGCCGCCTCCGGCCAGTTTCTCAAGTCCACCGCATTTTCCACCGGTTTGCTTCCGTATTCCCCGTATGCGCACAATCCCAACGACCCGAACTTTGGCTTCACGGTCGGGGAGCAATACACGCTGCGATGGCCGCCGCCAGGCCAGCAAAAGAAGGGCAGTTGCCCGGGCGACGTTGGGTTCCCGGACCCATCGAACTCAGCTTCCCAGCGGGGCTTCATTGATATCGGGTGGTCACAGGGAAGCGGATCTGCGTCTTTTATCCGCGAAGCCATCATCAGCGGTGTGCAGTCGAAGCCGCTGAATGTCGGCGACATTCTCAACATGGTCACTGGGAACAAGGGGACGGAATCAGATGCCCTGCAAGAACGGTATAACGAAGACACAGATACGACCTCGGATTATCGGACTTATCTGACGGACTTGCAGAACGGGACGGCCAATGGCCGACGCCTGGGAATCGTTCCGATCAACGATCCAAGTCAGAATGACAAAGTCCTCGGCTTTGCCTTGGTTCTTCTTCCCGCCAATCCTTGCGGCTCGAAAAGCACGGATCCGTGCTGCGCCGTTTACCTAGGGAACAATCCGGTTCTGCCTGCTTTGCCAGGAGGAGCCACGACCCCCGGGGCCTATCAGTTGAAGCTTAACAAGTAATGCCCGGGCGCCAGGATTTGAGCGGATAAGACCAGCGTAAGGCGGCGTAGGAAAAACAGCTTAACGCTTCGCGTCTAAAGATAGGTTGGCTCCGGCCGCAGGATCGTCTATCCTGAGCGCGAAAAGTGTTGCACTCCAGGGTTATCGGGAGGGGGAATGCGCTGGAATATTTCTTCATGCTCGCGGGCGAAATCGGGCTTCGTCCTGATAACGGTTGCGATAACCATCGTCGCGCTGCTCGGCATTTTGGGAATGTGTGTGGATTTGTCTCGCATGTACATAACCAAGAACGAGCTGCAGGCCTATGCGGACGCGGCTTCCCTGGCCGCCGCACACCATTTGGATGGCACCTCGCTGGGCATCACCAATGCAACAACGATCGCCAAGAACTATCCCGACGCTTACAACTTCGCGACGACAAAGCCTGACAGCGTGAGTGTGGCGTTCGCCAGCGACCCCGCCGGCCCTTACGTTACAAATCCAGCAAACCCGCAAGGCATCAAATACGTGCAAGTGACGGCGAATGGCTCGGTGACCCTGTATTTCCTGCCTGCGTTCGCCAAGACTGCGCCGCTAGGAATGCTGTGGAGTATCGGCGGCAGCCAGTCGATGATCGCGATCGCCACGTCAGGCCAGTTTCTTAAGAGCAACGCATTCAACACAGGCCTGCTTCCCTATTCTCCTTACGTTCACGATCCCACCGACACTACGAACTATGGCTTCGTTCCCGGCAGGTCCTATACGCTGCGCTGGCCGCCGCCGGGGCAGGAGAACAAGAACAACGCTTGTCCGGCCGAAGTGACGCAGAATTTTTCGGATCCTTCCAGCTCGAATTCCCAGCGGGGCTTCATCGACATCGGCTGGCCGGCTGGCAATGGAAATGGAGGCCCAGGCGGCGGATCGGCGTTCATCCGCGAAGCTATTATCAGCAATGTGCAGTCCAAGCCGCTCGGATTGGGCGATGACGTAAATTTCGTCAGCGGCAACCGGGGAACTGAATCCGACGCCTTGCAAGAGAGATATACCGAAGACATCGATACGACCGCCGACTGGCAGACGTACATGACTGACCTGAACAACGGCACGGCGAACGGCCGCCGCTTGGGCATTGTTCCGATCAACGACCCGAATTCCAGCCCGGCCGGAAAGGTCGTTGCCTTCGGCTTGTTCTTACTGCAAAACAAGCCGTGCGGCAACAGCAGCGTCGCTCCTTGCTGCGCGACATTCATCGGGATGAATCCCATTCTCCCGGGCGGCACAGCCGGCACCAGCACGCCGGGCGTGTATCAATTGAAGCTGTTCAAGTGAAGAGAGGGGCGGTCCTGCGCCGTCAGCATTCCGGCGGCAAGCCCGCGGCGGTCAGGCGTGATTGCCGTGAGAGCAACCGAAGGAAGCCGGGACCCGGCCGCCCTTGTTCAGTTCGTCATAACCGATTTTTGAAGTGTAATAGCCTGCCGCTGTCCGTCGCTTGATGTCTTGAAAGAAGGCGACGCCCGTATGCAGCTCCGCCGGCGGGTTCGCGGCGGGATCTAGGCTTCGCAGCAGTTCCACTTGTTGTGCGGCGGAGCAGCGAACGAAAGGCTTCCCATTCTGCCGCAGAGCGTATCCATCCAGCCAGGCCAGCCCCTGTAAGAACGTGCGCCGCGCCTCCGGAGACGACTCACTTAGCATCAAGTCGATGAAACGGTTTACCTGAGCTTCCTTCGCTCCTGGAGTGTCGGTCGCCGGAATGATCAACTCCGTCAAGGCGACGACCGTATCGTTCTGGTGCGCGTCAAAAACGCGCGGCTGCCACGGACCAGCCCCCGCCGCGCCGCGGTCGAGGCTAGTTTCGTTCCGCCCTTGGCCTGCCTGTTCCACCTGAGGCAAAGGCTGAGGCGGAGCCGGCGCTGCTCGCAGAACGGCGGCGCCCGCCCCGGTGATGGCTCCCTTTAAAACTTGCCGGCGATTCATTGTTTTGCTCCCTGCCGTGCCCGCAACTCCGACTGCGCAGCGCGATAGGAACTGCGCACCAAAGGTCCCGCCTCCACATGGGCAAAGCCCAGCTCAAGCCCAGCGCGGCGAAATGCCTCGAACTCCCGGGGCTCGTAGTATCTCACAATCGGGAGATGGCGGGGTGACGGCCGCAGATATTGCCCCAGCGTCAGGATATCGACCCCACATCGCGCTAAATCGCGCATCACTGCCAGAATTTCGGCGCCGGTCTCGCCGAGACCCAGCATCATTCCGGACTTGACGGGCATCTCCGGCGCCATCCGTTTGGCGCCGGCCAGGATGTCCAGCGACCTTTCATAGCGCGCGCCCGGCCTCACCTGTCGATAGAGCCGGGGGATGGTTTCAATGTTGTGGTTGAGAACGTCAGGACGCGCCTCCAGGACGGTGTGCAGGGCTTCGCGGGAACCCTGAAAGTCAGGAATCAACACCTCAATACGGCAGCCGGGCACCTGCTCCCGGACGGCTGCGATCACGAGGGCGAACAACTCAGCTCCGCCATCCTTCCGGTCGTCGCGATTCACGCTGGTAATCACGGCGTACCGCAGCCCCAAGGCCTTGGCCGCTTCGGCCACGCGGCGCGGCTCGTCGTAGTCCACCACGAGCGGGGCGCCTTTCTGCACGGCGCAAAAGCCGCACCGGCGCGTGCATACGTTTCCGAGGATCATGAAGGTCGCTGTGCGGGCGTTCCAGCATTCCCCAATATTCGGGCAAGCCGCGCTCTCGCAGACGGTATGCAGGTTCAGCCGGGTTACCAGTGCTTTTAGCTCCCGGTAGTTCTCTCCGGCCGGGGCCGGGGCTTTTAGCCACGGGGGACGCGGCGCGAGGCCTTCAATCGTGACTAGAGGACTCATGGTACAAATGGTAATTGGCCCACTCTTTGAGGGCCACTGCCATTACTGTAGCGCAGCCGGCTGGGGTGCGGCGCCCTGCACATGGATACCTTGACTGTACAATTTCTAGGCGCTGCCGGGACCGTTACCGGTTCGCGCCACTTGCTTTCCATCGGGAAGAGCCATTTACTGGTTGATTGCGGGCTGTTTCAGGGACGCAAGAGCCTCCGGCTTCAAAACTGGATCCCTTTCCCTTTTCCCCCGGCGGACCTCGAAGGCATCGCACTTACGCATGCCCACCTCGACCATACCGGCTACTTGCCGAGACTGGTAAAAGAAGGTTTTCGCAGTCCGGTTTACTGTTCAGAGCCGACGGCCGATCTGCTCGGTGTTCTTCTGCCGGATTCCGGCCACCTTCAAGAAGAAGAAGCCGAGTTTGCCAACAGGCGAGGCTATTCGAAACACAAACCGGCTCTCCCCCTTTACACGGCCGAAGACGCCGAGGACGCGTTGAAGTATGTCCGTCCTGTGCCCCCCGGCCAGCCGGTTCGTATGGAGAACGGATTTCAATTCCATTTCCACAACTCCGGGCATATTTTGGGATCAAAGGCCATTCACGTGATCATCAATGGCCTGCGCATTCTCTTCACCGGCGATCTGGGCCGGTTTCGAGCTACGGGAGGGAAGCCTGACGCCATTCCCGACAGCGTAGATTACCTGATCATGGAAGCAACTTATGGCGACCGCCTTCATCCTAAAGATGACCCGCGCCCGCGGCTTGCCGAAATTATCCGAGATACGGCGAAGAAGGGCGGCGCCATTGTGATACCGGCGTTTGCCGTCGAGCGTACGCAGAAGCTGCTGTTCATTCTGCGGGGCTTGATGGACGAAGGGCTGATTCCGCAGATCCCCATCCACGTCGATAGCCCGATGGCCATAGAAGCAGTGAACATTTTCCTGCGGCACAGTGAAGAATATGATGACGGGACCAAGGCCATGATCAAACGTCACGGCAGCCCGCTCAAATGGCCCGATGTGCACTTCGATAAAACAATCGAGCAATCCAAGCAGGCGAGCGCAAGCAGGTCTCCTGCCATCATTATCTCCGCCAGCGGCATGGCCACAGGAGGACGCGTCTTGCACCACCTTGCGCAGCGGCTGCCAGACCATCGCAATACCGTGCTCTTCGTGGGCTTCCAGGCGCCGGATACCCGGGGTCACCTGATCGCTTCCGGCGCCGCCACGGTGAGGATTCACGGCCAGGAGGTGCCGGTGAGGGCGCGTGTCGAGAGCTTCGAAGAATTCAGCGATCACGCCGACTATGAGGAGATTCTGCGATGGCTGTCGTCGTTTCGCTCGGCGCCCCGCCAGGTCTTACTGGTGCACGCGGAGCCGCCGGCAGCCCACGCGCTGGAGCAGCGGATTGAATCGAAGTTCGGCTGGCCTGTCCATGTAGCGGAGCAGGGCGAGCGGGTGGCGCTGGACTGAGCATGTACGACGTTCTCATTATTGGCAGCGGACCGGGTGGCTATGTAGCTGCAATTCGAGCGGGAGAGTACGGCTTAAAGGTGGGGGTCATCGAGAAGGACCCGTACCTGGGAGGCGTCTGCCTCCACGTCGGCTGCATACCGACCAAGTCGCTGCTTTACAGCGCGGAAATATACGACCACTTTCTCCACCCCGGCGAGTTCGGAATTTCTCTCGACAATCTGAAGCTCGACTGGAGCCGGGTGCAATCGAGAAAAGAAAAGACGGTCGAGAAGCACGCAAAAGGCGTGGAATTTCTCTTCAAGAAGTATAAGGTGGAGACGATTCGCGGCTACGGGCGCGTGAAGGCCGCCGGGCAAGTGGAAGTGGAGGGCCCCAACGGCAAACAGGATCTCGCTGCCAGAAGCATTATCCTGGCGACGGGATCGGAAGCCCGCATGCTGCCGGGATTGCAGCCCGACCCGGAGCGGATTCTGACCAACGTTGAAATCCTGAAGCTGGCGAGCATACCCCAGAGCCTGGCGATCATTGGAGCCGGCGCGGTGGGAGTCGAATTCGCGTCGATTTACCGCCGTTTCGGCAGCGAGGTGACCATTATCGAAATGCTGCCGCGTCTGGTTCCACTCGAAGATGAAGAGGTCTCGGCGGAGCTTGGCCGCGCGTTTCGAAAACAGGGGATCGCGATGTACACCGGCGCTCGCGTCGAGCGCGTCGAGAAGCGGCCCGACCGCGTGGCCTTGGAGTTCCGGGACTCCGGCGGAACTACGCAGAAACTGGAAGCCGAGAAGCTCCTGGTGGCCGTCGGACGCAAACCCAACACCGAAAACATCGGCTTGGAAAAGACGGCGATCAAGACCGACCGCGGCTTCGTGCCGGTGGATCCGTGGATGCGCACCGCCGAGCCTGGAGTGTATGCGATCGGGGACATTGTCGCGGGGAGCCCACAGCTCGCTCACGTTGCCTCCATGGAGGGCCTCGTGGCGGTTGGCCACATTGCGGGAAAGCCCGTGCGTCCGGTGAATTATCGCCGGATTCCGTCTTGCACTTATTGCGAGCCTCAAATCGGCAGCGTGGGACTGACAGAGGCGCAAGCCAAAGCAGAGGGCCGCCAGGTCAAAGTCGGCAAATTCGGCTTTGGAGCCAATAGCAAATCGTCGATCATTGGGAATCATTCCGGTTTTGTGAAGGTGGTTTCGGACGCGCAGTACGGGGAAATTCTGGGGGTACACATCATCGGGCCTTCGGCGACGGAACTGATTGCCGAGGCGGTGGCCGCGATGGAATCGGAGGCTACCGTGGAATCCATGATGGCGACTATCCACGCCCACCCGACGCTTTCGGAAGCCGTTTGGGACGCTTTTAACTCCGTTTACGGTTTGACCATCAATGCCTGAACCGCCGACTCTTGAGTGCCGCTGGGCCGATCTCGGACGAATGGATTACGGCGCTGCCTTCGCTTTGCAACAAAGGCTCGTCGAGAGCCGGCGCCGGGGCGAAATCCCGGATTGGCTGCTCTTGCTTGAGCATTCGCATGTCATCACCCTCGGTCGCAACGGCAAGCGC
>DASREK010000175.1:0-11906 GCA_035652135.1 Bryobacterales bacterium
AATGCCACGATGATCCGCCGTCCAACGCGCAGCATTTCGCGCAGCACGCGAAGCGGGTGATGCGTTTCCTGGAGAGTCTGGCTTAGAATGACGAAATCAAAGCATTGGTCGGGGTAGTCCGCCAGGCCGGCGTCAATATCGCCCTGGTAGACGGAGAGGCCTTGCATAATGCATTGCTGCACCCGGGCCGGCGAAATTTCCACGCCCCGCGCCGTGACACCCTTATTCTCCACCAGCCAGGCCAGCAGCTCGCCATCGCCGCACCCAAGGTCCAACACTTTGCTGCCCGGTTCGACCAGTTCGCTGATGATCGCGTAATCACTGCGCCCCAGCAGTTGCCGGACGAATGTCGGTTCCTGTGTAGCCGCTGCGCTCATGCCGCTTTTTTGAACGTATTCGCCAGAAAATGCCGCACCAGTTCGGTCTGCTCGCCTACCTCTACCAAAAACGCATCGTGGCCGTAATTGGATTGTAGCTCGCAGTAGGCCACATCCAGATTATGGCCGCGCAGGGCGCGGACAATCTCTTGTGACTGATAGCTCGGATATAACCAGTCCGAGGTGAAGCTGATTACCAGAAAGCGGGCCTTGGTTCGCGCCAGCGCTCCGGAGAGCGATCCATAACCGCTGCTAAGATCGAAATTATCCATGGCTTTGGTGATGTAGAGGTACGAATTCGCGTCGAAGCGGTTCACAAATTCCCCGCCCCGGTACCGCAAGTAGTTCTCCACCTCAAAATCCACGTCGAAGCCGTTGCGCAGCTCGTCTTTCGGGCGCTGGCGGCGTCCGAACTTCTCCCGCATCGACTCGTCGCTCATGTAGGTAATGTGGCCGATCATGCGGGCCACCGAAAGCCCGCGCGCCGGGGGGCCCGATTCATAGTAGTCGCCGCCGTTCCAATCCGGGTCCGACATGATGGCCATGCGGCCGACTTCATTGAACGCGATCTGCTGAGCGGAATGCCGGTAGGCGGAAGCGATGGGTATGGCGCTGGCGACCGCCTCCGGGTAGGCGACCGCCCACTGCAACGCCTGCATGCCGCCCATCGAGCCGCCGGCCACGGCCAGCAGACGGGAAATGCCCAGATAGTCCACCAGCTTCTTTTGCAGCCGCACCATGTCGGGAATCGTCACTACGGGAAACGCAGACCCGTAGGCGCGGCCCGTCGCCGGGTTGAGCGAACTGGGCCCGGTCGTGCCGCGGCATCCGCCGAGAACGTTCGAACAGATTACGAAATAGCGATCGGTGTCGAAGGCTTTCTGGGGGCCGATCATGCTGTCCCACCACCCCAGCTTTCCATTTTCACGGCTTACGCCGGCGGCGTGCGCATCGCCGGAAAATGCGTGGAGAATCAGAATCGCATTGGACCGGGAGGCGTTTAAGTTGCCGTAGGTCTCGTAAGCGACCGTCACCGGGGACAAGGTCTCGCCGCAGTCCAGCGGGAGAGAATCAAAATGCGCGCATTGTGTTTCAACAATCATGCCCCGCTTGCGCCCGCCCTCCGCCCTCTTTCCCCGCCGGGACTCAGGCGGGAAGCCATCCACAGTACTAGAATAGCGTGACCTCTTCGCCCAAGGCAAAACTCGACGGTAAAGTTTCCGCACGCGCGGCGGCGGGCGAGGGCCGCGAGCCGGATTGCCGCGTTGGAGATCATCGCGCCGCGCGCCGCGGCGTGGAGAAAAATTTATTTCCTGCTACAGTAGCGGCATGAATGACAGCGAACTGCGGCCGCTCATCAGCGCCGAGCAGATTCGCGCGCGAGTGCAGGAAATGGGCCGCCAGATCCAGACCGACTACCCGGAAGGACCTCTGCGGCTCATCGCCATTTTAAAAGGGGCTTGTTTTTTTCTTTCCGATCTCGCGCGGGCCATCGAGCGCGACGTCTCTATCGATTTCATGGGCATCGCCAGCTATGGCCGCGGCAAATCAAGCTCGGGCGAGGTCAAGGTGACCAAGGATCTGGACAACGAAATCGCCGGCCTCGACGTGCTGATCGTCGAGGACATCGTAGATACCGGCATTACACTGGCGTACCTGTGCCAGGTGCTGCAACAGCGCAAGCCCAAAACGCTGCGGATCGCAACGCTGCTGGACAAGCCCAGCCGCCGGCTCAAGCCCGTGGACCTGGCTTACGTGGGCTTTCAGATTCCTGATGAATTCGTCGTGGGCTACGGTTTGGACTACGCGGAAAGATACCGCAATCTGGCCAATATTTGCGTGCTTGCCGAGGGGCCCGGGGAGGGCGCGCCCCGATGAATGAAATACAGCGAGACGCAAAGCCTGTTTTCCGGCGCGGCGCTGCTGGGCGGCGCGCTTGGGAGCGCCAGAAGTGCACGGATTGGGCGGATATTCCAGGTCCCGCGGCCAAGGACAGCCGTTCGGAAACAGCGGCGGCCTGCCGCCAAAGCTCTCTTTAGAGCCAGCAGGTCTCCTTGTGTTATGATAAAACTTCCGCCAAAAACAGCCGCTGCAATTGACTACGGCACAACGCTGCCAGGGGGGACGGCTGTTTACCGCAACGCAGGTCCGGGACGCCCTGTGCAACCAGTGTCAACTGCTCTTTCTTGGAGGGCCTACGCAGGCCACCGGCCAAAACCCCGGAGATCGAACGGCGCACCCCAACGTGGAGACTAGCGAGATCGACAGGCTGGCGGAGCAGATTTACCGGGAGATGCTGGCGCGCTTCGGTCCGCCTTCTGAGCGGCGTTTCGCCCGCGATCAGGCTTCGGCCAGCCCGAAGCTCTCCTTCGAACAACGCGTGGCGAGCCTGATCGACCACACGCTTCTGCGGCCCGATGCGACGCGGGAGCAAATTGAAGAACTCTGCCGGCAGGCTCTCCATTTCGGTTTTGCGAGCGCCTGCGTCAACCCGGTTTGGGCGCCGGTGTGCGCCAAACTCTTACACGGGTCGGGAGTCAGAGTGTGCACGGTCGTGGGTTTTCCGTTGGGCGCGACGCTCACCGAGGTGAAGCGCTTCGAGACCGGGCAGGCGCTCAAGCTGGGAGCGGAAGAAATCGACATGGTGATCCCAGTGGGAGCCTTGCGGTCAGGTGATTTGGACCGGGTATATCTCGATATACTGGGCGTCGTGGAAGCGGCGCGCGCCGCCCGGGCCGTTGTCAAGGTAATTATCGAGGCGGGTTTGCTGAACGATTCGGAGAAAATTGCAGCCTCCACGCTCGCCATGCTGGCAGGAGCCGATTTCGTTAAAACGTCCACAGGCTTCGGCCCTTCCGGGGCCACGGTCCGCGATGTGGAAATCCTGCGCCGCGTGGCTCGCGGCGCTATGGGCGTCAAAGCGGCGGGGGGCGTTCGGAGCTTCGGCGACTTCAAAAGAATGATCGCCGCAGGGGCCACGCGCATCGGCGCCAGCGCCAGCGTCCGGATTTTGCAGGAAGCCAAGGAAGCTGCGGAGCAGGAGGAGCCGGCCCTATGACTTCCCGCGCGCCGACTCTGTTCAAACAGCGCAGCGATTTGCTGGATTTTCTGCTCGAAGTGTCCGAAATTTCTTCGGAAACCCTGGATCTCGACAGGCTTCTTCCGGCTCTCGCCAAGCTCATCAAGAAAGTTATTGATTACGAGATCTTCGCCATTCTGCTGGTGGGAGACGGCGGCCTGATGCGCATCCGCTTCACCATTGGCCACCGGCAAGAGGTCGTCGAGCACCTGCGGATTCCGATCGGTCAGGGGATTACCGGCGCGGCTGCGGCATCGCGCAAGCCGGTGCTGGTCAACGATGTTCGCAAGGATCCCCGCTACTTGAACGCTCTTGATCCGGTCCGCTCGGAACTCGCCGTGCCTATGATCGCGCGGGGCAAGGTTGTCGGCGTGATCGACATCCAATCCACGCACCTCGACGCCTTCAGCGAGCAGGAGCAGGCCATCGTCGAGTTGATCGCGGGCCGGGTGGCAATGGCCATCGACAATGCGCGCCTTTACCGCCGCGTGCTGCGCCAAAACAAGACCCTCCGGACGCTTTCCGCCATCGCGCAAGAGTTTTCCTCGATCCTCGAGCTCGATCCGCTGTTGCACAAGATTTCGGAAAAGGTGCGGCAGGTGATCAATTACGACGCCTTCAGCATCCTGCTGCTGGAGCCTTCCGAGTCCATGCTCAAGGATTATATGAGCGTTCGTTATGATCGGCGGGTGCGCCTGGACAACATTCCTCTCGGGAGGGGCATCATCGGCGCGGCCGCGGAGTTCAAGCAGCCGATCCTAGTGCCTGATACCAGCAAAGATCCGCGCTACATCGCCCACGATCCGGGCATCCGCTCGGAGGTGGCCGTGCCGCTACTGGTGCAAAACCGGCTGCTGGGCGTGCTCGACCTGGAGAGCGAACAACTGAATTACTTCACCGAGGAGCACGTTCGCACGCTTTCGCTGCTGGCTCCCCAGATCGCCACTGCCATTGAGAACGCCCGGCTCTACCAGCGCGTCGCCAGGAGCGAGGCGCGGATTAAAAAAGATCTCGAGGCGGCCTGGCAACTCCAGCAGCATCTTCTGCCGGGCGGCTGCCCGGCCGTGGAAGGGCTCGACGTCGCCGCCCGGCTCGAGCCGGCGCGGCAAATCGGCGGCGACCTCTACGACTTCGCGCCGTTTTCCGACGGCCGCCTGGCGATCGCGATCGGCGACGTAAGCGGCAAAGGAGCGGCGGCGGCGCTTTATGGCGCGCTCGTCATCGGCCTACTCCGCCTTCTGGCGGAGCAGCACCACTCGCCCGCGCCGCTGCTGAAGGCCCTCAACCACGCACTGCTCGATCGGAAGATTGACTCGAATTACTTGACCCTGCTCTGTTCCCGCTGGGATCCGGGCGCCCGGACGCTCGTCATGGCCAACGCCGGAATGCCGTTACCGATCTTGTTGCGGGACGGAGTCGCGGCCGAGCAGCGCGTCGAGGGGATTCCGTTGGGATTGCTCCACGATACCGACTACGAGGAGGTTGAACTGCCGCTGAAAAGCGGCGACATCGTGGTGTTCACCAGCGATGGCATCATCGACGGCCGCGATCAATTCGGCCAAGAATACGGCCGGCAGCGCCTCACGGAACTTATCGAGAAAAACGGGGATTTGCCGGCCGCCGGTCTGGCGCAAAAGATCTTTCAGGACGCGCAGAATCACGCCGCCGGCGCTCCGGTCTTTGACGACGAGACCATTGTTGTGCTGAAGGTCCGATAAACATCCCTCATGCCGACGCTTGGATTTGAATACAAATCAGGACTGCTGCACTGCGATGAGGTATCGCTGGCCGAGATCGCCGGCCAGGCCGGCACGCCCTGCTACGTCTATTCGGCGCGCTCGATTCTCAAAAATTACGACGCATACGCCCAGGTTCGCGGCCCTGCTCCGCACACCGTGCATTATTCGGTGAAGGCCAACGGCTCGCTCGGCATTCTCAGCCTGCTCGCGCGGCATGGCGCGGGCTTCGATATTGTTTCGGGCGGCGAGCTGTTTCGCGTGATGCAGGCCGGCGGCGACCCGTCGCGCGTGGTTTTCTCGGGCGTGGGGAAAACCAAAAACGAGATCGATTACGCGCTGGGAGCGGGTATTGCGCTGTTTAGTTGCGAGTCGGAAGAGGAGCTCGATCTGATTCACGAGCGGGCAGAGAGGCGGCAAATACGAGCACCCGTCGCCCTGCGGGTCAATCCCGACGTGAGCGCCGAGACACATCCGTATATCGCCACCGGTTTGCGCGAACACAAATTCGGCGTGCCGCTGGCCGAGGCCCCGGCGCTTTATGCGCGCGCTGCCCATATGAAAAATTTGAGCATCGAGGGCGTAAGCTGCCACATCGGTTCGCAGATCTTCGACCTCCGGGCATTCGAGGAAGCGCTTTGCAAAATCTTGGATCTGGTGGACGCCTTGCATGGGCAAGGCATCTTCGTCCGGCACCTCGATTTGGGCGGCGGCCTGGGAGTCGGCTATAGACGGGACGAGCCCGGGCCTCTGATCGCCGAGTACATGAGTGCTCTGTGGAAGCAGCTCCACGGCCGGGATCTGCACCTGCACATCGAGCCGGGCCGCTCGATCGTGGCCCAGGCCGGGGTCCTGCTGACGACCGTCCTTTACCGGAAGCGCTCGGCGAGCAAGGAATTTGTCATCGTGGACGCTGCAATGAACGATCTGATCCGGCCGGCGCTATATAAGTCCTATCACGACATCATTCCGGTCATCTGTTTTGACCGGCCGGCGGTCAAAGCCGATATCGTGGGACCGGTCTGCGAGACCGGCGATTTTCTGGCGCGCGACCGGGAGATGCCGGCTGTCGAGACCGGCGACCTGCTGGCTGTCTGCACGGCCGGCGCCTATGGATTTGTGCTGTCGTCCAATTACAATGCAAGACCGAGAGCCGCCGAAGTGTTGGTGGACGGCGCCGCCTTTACGGTAATCCGCGAGCGCGAAACCTACGCAGATCTGATTCGCGGAGAAAGGACGCTCTGAAATGCTGCGATACCTTCTCACAATCGGTTTCACACTGCTCCTGCCTGGGCTCTGTCCGGCCAGATCCCATCAAGTGATTGCGACGGAGTATTACCACACATTTTCAAAAACAAATCCGCCGTTGCTGCACATCCAGCCCGGCGACATAGTTTTCACGAAGACCATCGACTCCGGCGGGCAAGACTACCAGGGCGTCCGCCGCAGCCCGCTCGGCGTCTCAAATCCCCTGACCGGGCCGTTCTATGTAGAAGGCGCCGAGCCGGGCGACGCGGTGATCGTCCATTTCCGCCGCGTGGCCCTGAACCGGAACTGGGGATATACCGCCTTCCGCCTTGGGCTCTACGCTCTGACTCCCGATTACGTCGCCACAGTATATCCCGATAATTACAAGCAGGACCTGGTTCGCCCCGGCCGGAGCAACCTGGTGCCGTGGGACATCGACATTCAACGAAAGGTGGTGAGGCTTCGCGAGCCGGCGAGCCAGCGCGCCAAAATGGAGTTTCCCGCCGAGTTGATGCTGGGCTGCGTGGGCGTGGCGGCTGCTGATGATTTTGCCCCGACATCTTCGATATCCGGCCCGTATGGAGGCAACCTCGATTACAACCGCATCGGGGAAGGGGCAACCGTGATGTTGCCGGTGTTTCATCCGGGCGCTTTACTTTACATTGGCGATGGGCATGCTTTGCAAGCCGATGGCGAGCCGACAGGCACTGCGGTGGAAACCTCGCTTGATGTGGAATTTTCCGTGGACGTTCGAAAAAAGGCCGGCCTGTCCGGTCCTCGTGTGGAAAACGACGAGTACTTGATCAGCATCGGCAGCCAGCCGGAATTCGCCAGCTCCCTCGACCGCGCGCTGCAAATGGCCACGACAGACATGGTGCAGTGGCTCACCAAAGATTACCGACTGGAGCCCTGGGCGGCGCATTTGATGGTCGGCTACGAGGGCCGCTATGACGTAGTAACGGTCGCCGGATCTATGGCCGTGCGAATCCCCAAGAAATACCTCCCGCCGCCGCGTTGAGGCGTCTAATTACAGAGGAGGGCCGTATATGAATTTGCGAAGCAATCTCGCTTCCGCTCTAGCCGGCGCCCGGGCGCAAACCGACCGATTGTTTCGCTTGGTTCGCGTGGAGGCCCTCTATGAGAGGCCGGTCCCGGAGCGCCATCGGCTGATTTTTTATCTAGGTCATCTGGAGGCCTTTGACTGGAACCTGATCTGCGCCGGCAAACTGGAGATGCCCCGGTTTCATCCGGCGTTTGACCGCCTGTTCGCTTTCGGCATCGATCCGCCGCCCGGGCAGTCGCCGGCCGATCGGCCTTCGGACTGGCCCTCGGCCGAGGAAGTCAAAGCCTATGGACATCAGGTGCGCGAGCGGCTGGATCAGGTTCTGGTTCAGGCCCCCGAGGAATGTATTCATGCGGCAATCGAGCACCGGCTTATGCACGCCGAGACCTTCGCTTATCTGCTGCACAGCTTGCCAGTTGAGCAGAAACTGCCGCAGGCTCCGGAAGGCGGATCCGGGCAGCCCGCTCCGCACCCCCAGATGATCGAGATACCCTCCGGGAAAGCGATTTTGGGGCGGCCGCGCGGCGATGGCTTTGGATGGGACAACGAATTTGTCGAGCACGCCGTAGAGGCGCCCGCCTTCGCCGTCGGCAAGTACAAGATCACTAATCACCAATATCTACAGTTCGTGGAGGACGGCGGCCCGGCGCCTCATTTCTGGAAGCAGGACGGCCGCCAGTGGCGTTACCGGACGATGTTCGGTGAAATTCCGCTGCCGCTGAGCTGGCCCGCTTACGTCACCTACGCTCAGGCTGCTCAGTATGCCGCATGGGCGGGCAAGAGTTTGCCGACGGAAGCTCAATTCCATCGCGCCGCTTATGGCGGCGAGAATGAGCGCACAAGGCCGTATCCGTGGGGAGCAGCGCCGCCGAATGCTACGCGGGGAAATTTCGACTTTGCGCGATGGAATCCTCTGCCGGTTGACGCCACTCCCGCCGGCGACAGCGCGCTGGGCGTTTCCCAGCTTGTCGGCAACGGGTGGGAATGGACCTCCACAGTGTTCCACCCCTTTCCCGGGTTCCAGCCGTTGCCGTTCTACCCAGGCTACTCAGCCGATTTTTTTGACGGCGCCCATTTCGTACTGAAAGGCGGTTCGGCCCGGACGGCGGCGGTGCTGCTGCGGCGGTCGTTTCGCAACTGGTTCCGCCCAGGTTACCCGCACGCCTACGCGGGTTTTCGCTGCGTTGAGAATTGAAATATGGCAACTTTCCCGCTGGTTCACCCGGTGGAGCCGAATTTCGCGCGGGAAGTTCGTGCAGGCTTGACCAAGCTTGGCCAGAAAGAGCTGCCGTCGATGTATCTCTACGACGAGGTCGGCACAGCGCTATTTGAAGCAATCACGTGGCTTCCGGAATATGGACTCACTCGCGCCGATGAGCGCCTGTTGCGAATGCACGCGGAAGCGATGATCGATTGCCTCGAGCCACCCGTGCTGGTTGCGGAGTTGGGCAGCGGCACTGGGCGCAAGACCCGCTACTTGCTCGAGGCGCTGATCCGCCGCCAGCCCGTAGTGTACCACCCTATCGACATCTCCCGCCTCGCCCTAGCCAAATGCCGGCTCGAGCTCGCCGGGCTGGGGTCGATTGGCATCGTGGGAGTCGAGCAATCTTATCTCGACGGCCTGCGCGCGGTCGCCTCCTGGCGCCGCGAGAATGAGCGGTTGCTGATCCTATTTCTCGGGAGTAATATCGGCAACTTCGAGCGCCCGGCGGAGGAAAGATTTCTGGCCGAGATCCGCCGATGCCTCTCTCCGGGAGACGGCCTGCTGATAGGCATGGATTTGGAAAAGCCGGTTCCCGAGATGCTGCTCGCCTACGATGATCCGGCCGGCGTCACCGCGGCTTTCAATCTGAACTTGCTCGCACGGGTGAATCGCGAACTCGGCGGGGATTTCAACTTGCGGGAGTTTGCCCACGAAGCCCGGTACAACCAAAAGCAGCGCCGCATCGAGATGCATCTCCGATCGCTCCGCCGGCAAACGGTTTCCGTTGCCGCCGCCAATGTCGCTTGCACCCTTTTGGAAGGAGAGACGATTTGGACGGAAGCCTGCCACAAGTTTCGCCTCGAGGAGATCCCGCTAATGGCCCGCCGGACAGGCTTCGCGTGCCGAGCACAATGGGTCGATCCGCAGTGGCCTTTTGCCGAGAGCCTTTGGATTGCGAACTAGCCTCTAGCGCCGGTAAGCCGGAAACAGACGCGTCCTTCCTTACAGCAAGCCGTTTTGCGCTAGCGCTTGCAGAGATGCTGGCGGCCGGCGCCCGGCGGCTGTAAGCTGAGGGCTGAGCCCTACGGCTGTTGCCCATGAGCGCCATCGTCACCTTTCAAAATGTATCCTACGCAATCGGCGGCAAAGCGATTCTCCGCGACTTCAGCGTGGAGGTCGAGGCCGGTGAAACGCTGGTGCTGCTCGGCCGCAGCGGCTCCGGAAAGACGACGGCTTTGAAAATGGCGAATGCCATGATGGTTCCCACCAGCGGCGAAGTTTGGGTGGAAGGCAAGCCCACCACGGCCTGGGACCCGATTCGCCTGCGCCGCCGCATCGGCTATGTGATCCAGGATGTCGGACTCTTCCCTCATTTTACCGTCGCCGGGAACGTGGGCCTGGTACCAAGCCTGGAGGGCTGGCCGGCCGCGAAAATCAAGGCGCGAGTCGATGACCTGCTGGAGCAGGTAGGGCTCCCGCCGGAGCAATTCGCCCTGCGCTACCCGCGCGAGCTTTCCGGCGGCCAGCGGCAGAGGGTCGGGGTAGCCCGGGCGCTAGCCGCCGATCCGCCGCTCCTGCTCTTCGATGAACCCTTTGGCGCGCTCGATCCGGTAACGCGTCTGGAACTGCAAAAGCTCTTCATCGGTCTGCGGCGCAAGCTGGGCAAATCGGCTATCTTCGTCACCCACGACGTCCGGGAGGCCATGCTCGTAGGCTCCCGTATCGGCCTGCTCCACCGGGGGAGGCTCGACGTGCTGGCCACTCCATCGGAATTTGCGCGCGCCACGGGTGAGGAAGCGCAGGCGTTCCTGGCCTGCCTTAATGCAAACGTGGAGGTGAGCTGATGCCTTCCGGTCTGCTGGACGAAATTTTGAACCTCAGCGCCGAGCATCTGGTACTGGTTCTGATCTCCATTTCCATCGCAACGTTGGTCGGCATTCCGACTGGCATTCTCCTTACCCGCCGGCTTGCGCCCCGGCGCTGGGTGTTGGGCTTCGCCAGCATCATGCAAACCGTGCCGAGCCTGGCTCTATTCGGCTTTCTGATTCCTCTGCCCTTCATCGGCGGAATCGGCAAGCGGACGGCGATTGTAGCGCTAGTGCTTTACGCCCTGCTTCCGATCCTCCGCAACACCCTGACCGGAATTCTGACCGTGGACCCGGCGGTGCGCGAATCGGCGATTGCCATGGGCATGACGGGCGCCCAGCTTCTGCGGCAGGTGGAGATACCGCTCGCCGCCCGCACGATTCTGGCTGGGCTGCGCGTCGCGACCGTTACGACCATCGGCACGGCGACCATCGCCGCGGCCATCGGAGGAGGCGGCCTGGGCGTCTTCATATTCCGCGGCGTCGCCTCCGTCGATACCACGCAAATTCTCGCCGGCGCAGTTCCGGCGGCGCTGATTGCCTTGTTCGCTGACGGAGGCCTGGGATGGGTGGAACGAAAACTTTCGCCTGCGTGATCTTCTGTTGCGCCCTGGCCGCCTGCTCGAGATCACACACGGTTACGGTCGGGTCAAAGAACTTTACCGAGCAGGTTGTATTGGGAGAGATCGCGGCCCAGCATCTGGAGCGCCGGCTGGGAGAGAAGATTGACCGCAAACTGAACCTGGGCGGCACGCTCCTGGTTCACCAGGCCCTGATACACGGTCAGATCGATCTATATCCTGAGTACACAGGTACGGCCCTGACCGCCGTGCTGAAGCTCCCGCCTCTCTCCGATGCGAACGAGGTGCTCAACGAGGTCCGGGTGGAGTACGCCAAACGGTGGAAAATCGACTGGCTGGAACCCCTGGGTTTCAACAATACCTTCGCCATGGTCGTTCCCGGCGGCGCAGCCCGCGGCGCCCGCCTCGAGACGTTGACCGACGCTGCCCGCCGGGGCCCGCCGGGCGGTTGGGCCCTCGGCGCAGGCTACGAATTCCAGCAGCGGCCCGACGGCCTGGAGGGATTATTAAAAACTTATCATCTCCCGCTGAAGGGCCAGCCGAAGATCATGGATCTTGGCCTGCTCTACAAAGCTCTCGAGCAGAACCAGGTCGATATGATCGCCGCAAACGCCACCGACGGCATGCTTTCCGTGCTCGATGTCAGGGTGCTGGAGGACGACAGGCACTATTTTCCCCCGTACCAGGCCGCGTTTCTGATCCGCGAGGAGACGGCGAGAGCTCATCCTCGCCTGCGGCGGGCTCTGGCCGAGC
>DASREK010000176.1:0-4047 GCA_035652135.1 Bryobacterales bacterium
CCCATCTTTCCAGGTCTCCGAGCCGGGCTCGCCCGGGCTGGGGATCGTCCAGAAGCGCCAGGCTCGCTCGCCGGTGGCCACCGAGTAGGCGTCGATGAAGCCCCGATTGGCAAACTCAGCGCCGGCCATGCCCACGATTACCTTGTCCTTCACCAAAAGCGGGGCCGCGGTTGCGCTGTAGCCCTTGGTATAGTCGGCCATGGTGGTGTCCCACAAAAGCGCTCCGGTCCGCTTATCGAGAGCAATCACGTGCGCGTCGATGGTGACCGTGATGAGCCGGTTTCCCGCCAAGGCGAAACCCCGGTTTACCGGCCCGCAGCACAAGCCGATTTTGCTCGGGATCGGCCGTTCGAAGTTCCAAAGCGCGCGTCCGGTGCGGGCGTCAACGGCCCACGCGTATCCGCCGGGTCCGGTGAAATACAGGATCCCATTTTCAAACAGGGGAGTGGCTTCAAACTTGCCGGGAACGCCTGTCTGGAACACCCAGTTCACCGTCAGGCGATTGACGTTAGAGGTGTTGATCTGGTTCAGCGGGCTGAACCGCGTGCTGGAAAGATCGCCGCCGTAGACCTTCCACTCCTGAGCGGCCGACGGCGGTGGAACGGCCAGTTGCATTGAGAAACAAAGCGAAGCTGCGAAAAACAATCTCCGAAACATGTCAGCGTCTCCCCCTCCGACTTACCCCCATGGGCTGTTGTGGCGCTCGTAGAGTATCCAGATACGCGACCAGGTCATCCACCTCGCTCGCGGAGAGATTGCTGGCGGGCATCAGGGACTCCGGGGGCTCTTCCAGGCGGTCGATTTTACTCTTATCGAAAGAATGATATTCGTTCCCGTCAAAAACCTGAATGGAATAATTGTCTTCGTTCTTGCGGATTCCTGTGATGGTACGCCCGCCCTGGGTCACCTTTACGGTCTGGTAGCCGGTCACGATGGCTGCCGAGGGAGATACAATCGATTCCTTCAGGCTCGCCGGCGAGCGTTGCGCTCCAATGCGGCTCAACTCAGGACCGAGCGTACCGCCCTGGCCATTCACCATGTGGCAGGAAGAGCAAGCGCCTTTGCCCCAGTAAATTTCCTGCCCGCGCTCGGCGTTGCCCGTGATTTTCAGATTGCCGCCGCCGGCCGAAAGCGAGCGCACGAAGGCCACCAGCTTTGTGATTTCTTCCTGATTGAATCTCTGGCCGAAGGCGGGCATATCAGTTCCCGGAACGCCGTTCGTAATCACGCGGGCCAGATCGGCGTCCGTCGATCCGTGGCTCCAGCGGCCCGAAACCAAGTCCGGCCCGCGTCCGCCATTCCCGTTCAGGCCATGACACACCGCACACGCGCGATGGAAAAGAACGCTTGTGCTCCCCAGATTCGGTTTGGTCTGCGCGTTGCCGAGAGATCCTCCGAAAATTGCGCAGATAGCGAAGGCCGCCAGCCTTTGACCGCTTGCCATGCCTCGTAAAACCTCCCTGAATTCGAGTTATCATAGCATGCATGTGCGCCTCGGGGCGCACCGGAAACCGGCGCCTTTTCGGCCTCCGGCGTTGATGAAATACGGCATCATTTCCGCTCTGCTGGTTTCTTTCGCCGTGTTGGTCTCGGTGGTCTTGCCTGCCGACACCGTCCAAGAGCGGCTCGCGCAGCATATCAACCTCGGCAAAGCCTTTTACGAAAATCCCGGCGCTTCCCGGCAGGCAGTCGAAGAATTCCGGCAGGCGATGGCCCTCGCTCCAAATTCGGCGCGCGAGCATTTAAATTACGGTCTGGCCTTGTTGCGGGCAGGCCGGACATCGGAAGGCGCCGCGGAGCTGGAGAAGGCCCGTTCGCTCAATCCTTCTTTGCCGCATACCTACTTCAATCTTGGGGTCGTCTATAAGAAAGAAGGCGATTTTACGCGGGCGCTGCGCGAGTTCGAGCAAATGGCGCGGCTGGTTCCTGACGAGGCGGTCACCCACTACAATCTGGGAACCCTCTATAAGCTGCAAGGCCAGAACGAGAAGGCCATTTCTGAGTTTGAAACGGCGGCGCGCCTCGACCCGGCTCTAGCCGCACCCCATTTCCAGCTTTTCAACGCGTACCGGCTCGCGCACAACACGGAGCAGGCCCAGCGGGAACTGGCGGCGTTTCAGGAAATAAAAAATAAGCAATCGGCGGAAGGCGCCTCCGAAGATATGGATTGGTCCTATTATTCGGAAATTCTGGATGACATCCACTCGGGCGGCGCATCCTCTGAGCCGGCCCAACCCGCCGAAGTGGTGTTTCAGGATCAGCTTTTGGGAACCATCGCCGGACGCGACCCGGGAATCGCTGCGCTCGATGCCGATGGAGATGGGCGGCTCGACTTGCTCGCCTGGTCGGCCGACCGCGTCGTTCTGTTTCGTAATACAGGCAAAGGCTTCTCGGCGTTCCCTGTGGAAGGCGCGCGCGGGCCGGCCTTCGCGGGCGATTTCAATAACGACGGTCTGCCCGATCTTTGTATCCTCAACCCGCCCGGCGCGGAACTCTGGACCAATCGCAAAGGATCGTTTGCGCGGACCGCAAAGCTCCCCCCGGCCGGCAGCTTCCGCAAGGCTCTGTGGGTCGATTTCGACCACGACTACGATCTCGATCTTCTGCTGATGGGCGAACAACAAGCGCTCTTGCGCAACAACGGCGACGGGTCTTGGTCCGATGTATCTGGCCAGTTTCCCTTTGCCGCCGGTCAGGCCTTGGACGCCGTTGCGCTCGAGCTCGAACCGAATGGCAACACGTTCGACATCGTTGCCGCGTACCGCAACAGACCGGCCGTGCTGTATCGCGACCGCAAGGCAGGCCGCTACGAGGCCACTCCTCTGGCGTTTCCGCTGGAGGGCGCGCTCGAAACCGGCGACTTCAATCAGGATGGCTCTCTGGATGTTGCCGCTGTCGGCTCGGCCCGCTTGGCATTCATCGAGAACCGGGGCGGAAACCTGGTGAGGCGCCCGGATGTGCCGCTGGCGGCGGGAGCGGGCGCGCTGTTTGCGGATTTTCAGAATCGCGGCCGGGTCGACGTCCTGGGGGACCGCCGGATGCTGCTCTCCAACGGAGAGTTCACGTATCAGAACGGAAATGTGCGCGGCACGACCGGCGGATGGCTGGCCGCGGTGGCCGGCGATTTCAACAACGATGGGTTAACCGATGCAGCCGTAATCCGCGACGGAGGCTCGGTTCACCTGTTGCTGAATCTGACGCCGAAAAAGAACAACTGGCTTAAGGTCGCCCTGACCGGCGTGAAGAACCTGAAGCTTGCCTCGGGCGCCCGAGTCGAGGTCAAGGCCGGCGGCCTTTACGAAAAGCAGGTTTACCAGGGCGTGCCGCTGGTCTTCGGTTTAGGGGGTTACACCTTCGCCGACACCGTGCGGATCACCTGGCCGAACGGCTTGGTGCAGAACGAGATTCGGCAGAAAGCTGGCATGAGTTATACCTTCAAAGAAGCTCCCCGGCTCTCGGGCTCCTGTCCGATGATCTTCACCTGGAATGGCCGCCGGTTTGAGTTTATATCCGACGTCCTGGGGGTGGCTCCTATGGGAGCGGGCCTGGCGGAAGGCGAAGTGTTTCCGCTCGATCACGACGAATACGTGCAGATTCCCGGCCGCGCCCTTCAGCCGCGAGGCGGCCTGTACGACGTTCGCGTGACCGAGGAACTGCACGAGGTGTCTTATCTCGATCAAATCCAGCTGGTGGCCGTGGACCATCCTGCGGGAATCGAAATCTTTACCAATGAGAAGTTCAAATCGCCGCCCTTTCCCGACTTCCGGCTTTTTGGCGTGAAGCGCCGCATGTATCCGAGTGCCGCCCGGGACGATCACGGCCGGGATGTTCGTGAGCTGATCTTACGCCGTGACGCCCGCTACCCGGATGGCTTCCGCCGCGATCTGAACGGGCGGGCCGAAATGCACTCCCTGACGCTCGATTTCCCGAATCTGCCGGCGCATCCCGTTTTGTTCTTGCACGGCTGGGTGGACTGGGCCGACGGCAGTACGTTTGTCGCCGCGTCGCAGAGCCGCGCCGGGAGCCTGGTGATCCCCTATCTCCAGG
>DASREK010000177.1:0-8749 GCA_035652135.1 Bryobacterales bacterium
TGACGGCGGCGGATGCCGGCGCCCAAAGCTGGAAAACACATTTGCTCTCGGGCCGCATCGACCCGGGCGTGGCCGTTACCGCGGGAGTCTTGCTGGGCCTGTGGATCCGCAATAGCTGGCAGGATTGCGAACTCGAAACAATCTACGGCGATCAGACCGCTTTCTACCAGTTGCGGATCGACCCCTACTATCGGACCGCGGCCCAGCGGCATCCCGAGGCGGCTGGGCGGGTCGAAGAATTGATCGCGGAATCCTCGCGGCGCCGGGTGTGCCTGGTGCACGGAGACTGGAGCCCGAAAAATCTGATCGTCGGCGCAGGGGGAATTATGGTGATCGACTTTGAAGTGACCCACTTTGGCGATCCGGCGTTCGACGTGGCTTTTTGCATCAATCATTTCCTGTTGAAATGTTTCCGTTGCCCGGACCGCGCATCGCAACTGCTGGATCTGTCGCGGACCTTTTACACGTGGGCGGCGGGGGTTGTTCCGGCGCCGGCGCTGGAATTTTTGGAAGCCGCTGCGGCCCGGCATCTCGGCTGGCTGCTGCTGGCCCGCGTGGACGGAAAATCGCCGGTAGAGTACATCCGTGAGGAGCCACTACGCGACGCCGTGCGCCGCGCGGCGCTGGGAATCATTCTCGAGGGGCCGACGGATCTCGAGACGTGCTACGCGATCGTGAAAACGGAACTGTGCCGACTGGAGGAGGCCCCGGCAAAGACGCAATGAATTTTCGGATTCGGAAGCTTGCGGCGCGGCAGGTGCTCGACTCGCGGGGCGATCCAACCGTCGAGGTGGCGGTTGTGCTCGAGAGCGGCGTCTCTGCATCCGCCAGCGTCCCTTCCGGAGCTTCGACCAGCCGCCATGAAGCCCGTGAACTGCGTGACGGCCCCGGCGGCGGCTACCAGGGACGAAGCGTGCTCCGCGCCGTGCGCAATGTGAATACGGAGCTCGCCGCTGCCTTGCGCGGCTGGGATGTGCGCGACCAGTCCGCTATCGACCGCTGCATGATCCATCTGGATGGCACCGCGGATAAGAGCCGGCTCGGCGCGAATGCCATCCTGGGGGTCTCGATGGCGGCGGCTCGCGCCGCGGCCGCATCCGCCGGCGTGCCGCTGTGGCGCCATCTGGCCGAAATCGGGACGGGAGGCCGCCGCGCGATGTTGCCGGTCCCTATGATCAATATGATCTCCGGCGGGCTGCACGCCGGGCGCAACATCGAGTTTCAGGATTTCCTGATCGTTCCCCATCGCTTTCCCTCCTTTGCGGCCGCTTTAGAAGCCGCTGTGCGCATTCACCGCTGCATCGGCGTCCTCTTGCGGGCAGAAGGCCGCGCTTCCGGCGGCGTGGCTGACGAAGGAGGCTTTGGGCCGCACTTGGAGTCCAACAGCCAGGCTCTCGATTTTGTGATGCGTGGCATCGCGGCGGCGGGGTTTCGGCCCGGTGAGGAGGTTTCGATCGCTGTCGATGCTGCCGCCAGCCATTTTTATGATGCCGGGCAATACCGGTTGCCCTGCGAGAACCGGAGTTTGACGGCTGAGGCAATGGCCGCGATGCTGGAGGAATGGGTGGGCCGCTACCCGATCGTTTCCATCGAAGATCCCCTGGCGGAAGACGACTGGTCCGGCTGGAAGCAGATCACCAGCGCGCTGGGAAGGTCCTGCCAGTTGATTGGAGACGACTTGTTCGCCACAAACCTCGGGCGCCTTGAACGAGGCATTCGCGAAGGCGTGGCCAATGCGGTGCTAGTAAAAATGAATCAGATCGGCACTCTATCCGAAACGCTTCAGGTAATAGACCGCGCCAGAACGGCAGGATACGCGGCCGTGATTTCCGCTCGTTCGGGGGAAACCGAGGATTCGTTCCTGGCCGACCTGGCCGTAGCCTCGGGCGCTGGCCAGATTAAAATCGGCTCCGTTACCCGTTCCGAGAGGCTTTCGAAATACAACCGGCTCCTGGAAATCGAGGAGCGCGAATCTACTTCGCCGGAGCCAGGGCGAGCTCCGGATCCGTTTCCGGGTCGTATTGTATAGCGGGCGCGCCGACGATGTGTTGCAAGAGCCTGCGGTGCGCGCCCAGGGCCTCCATCCTCGCCGCGAGACTTTTCTGTATTTTGCCCAGAGCTCCAGCGAGATCTTCGGTGACGCCGCCCAGCAGCTCCAGCTGCTCGCGGCGGTAAAGCGCGGCGCCGTGCAGCGACTTGGCCGGAACCGTTTCGGCCAGATCGACGTAATGGTGTATGGCTGCCAGATTTCGTTGAATCCGCTCCAGATCTCCGCTCTCCAAGCCCTCGATGAGCCCTCGCGCCGCCCGGCAAGATAATCGGAAGAGCTTTTCCTGATTCATCCGCGCATCCTCCTGCCAGCCGTTCTTATCGGCCGCTGCGGGGTTCTCGGGAATTTTTTTTTTTGACAAAGAATTCCGCTTACGCAGGCAGCCCGTAAGCGGTCCTCGGTCGCTGTTAACCCCAGAAGCTTTGGCCGATAGGAAATAGAGATATTTGGGTCATGATTCGCCTTACGCGGCTAAACCATCAGCCGATCGTGGTCAACGCCGAGCTGATTGAGTACCTCGAAACCACACCGGACACAGTGATCTCGCTGGTCAACGGCCAGAAGATGGCTGTGCTCGAAACGCTTGATCAGGTCATGGCCGAAATCATCAACTACCAGCGGGAAATCCGGCAGAGACCGATCGTCCGGGCAAAGGAGCGAGAACAGAATCGTGAAGCAGAGTCTGGATAAGGGCACATTGCTGGGCGTCTGCCTGGCCTTAGGCGGTATTTGCGGCGGCCTGCTGCTCGAGGGCGGCAGCCTGCGGGAAATCGCTCAGCCCACAGCGGCGATGATCGTGCTCGGCGGGACTATTGGCGCGACTATGGTCGGCCAGCCGTTCCGCGTGTTTCTGGCCGCCTGCCGCGAGCTGATTCGCGTTCTTTTCGAAACGCATACGGACCCTCAGGCCGCCATCCGCCAGATCATCGACTTCGCGACGAAGGCGCGCAAGAACGGCATCGTCTCGCTCGAAAAGGAAGCGCTCGCCGCCCCCGACCCTTTTTTGCGAAAGGCCTTGACGCTGGCCGTGGACGGCACGGAGCCGCAGGAGATCCGGCGCATGATGGAACTGGAAATAATGCTGGTCGAGGACCGCCGCGCTGCGGAATCCAAGGTGCTGGAGGCCGCGGGCGGCTACGCCCCGACCATCGGTATCATTGGCGCGGTAATGGGTCTGATCCAGGTGATGAAGCACCTGGAGAATATCGAAGAAGTAGGGCGGGGAATCGCAGTGGCGTTTGTGGCGACGATTTATGGCGTAGGTCTCGCCAATCTCCTGCTGCTGCCGGCGGCGGCCAAAATCAAAGCCAAGGCGCAGTCGCATATGAAAATCGCCCAACTCACGCTGGAAGGCGTGATCGGCATCGCCGAGGGCCTGAACCCGAAGCTGATCCAGGGCAAGCTCGAAGCCTATCTCGACGAGAAGCCGACGGCGGTTCCCGCCAAAAACGCCGCTCCGAAAGTCGCCGCTGCGGCTGCCGCCGAGCCGGCCGCCCGATCATAAATATGAATAAGGCTCACTTGCATGACCACGCCAGCCACGAGCGCTGGCTGGTCTCCTACGCCGATTTCATCACCCTGTTGTTCGCCTTTTTTGTGGTGATGTTCGCCTCTTCCCAGGTGAATAAAAAGAAGGTGGCCCACATAGCCGCGGCCTTCGAGTCATACATCAAAGACGGGCGCGTCCGGGAGGAGGGAATCCAGGCCGGCGCCGGACCCCGGGATGGCTCTCAGAGCAACGGCGCTGCTCCGGAGCCTTCGCCCGAAGACATTTCCCGGCGGGAGCTCGATCCCGTCAAGTCTCGTCTCGAGCAGCAGTTGAAAACGGAAATCGGGGAGGGCAAGCTCTCTATATCACTGGAACCGCGCGGCCTGGTTTTGAGCCTCCGGGAATCCGTGTTGTTCCCGCCGGGCAGTGACCAGTTCAGCGCCGAGGCCGTTCCGTTTTTGACCAAGATCGCCAAGTCGCTGCAAGCTCTTCCGGGCCGGCCCATCCGATTGGAAGGCCATACCGACAACATCCCCATCCATACGTCCCAGTTCCCGTCAAACTGGGAACTGTCGGCCGCCCGGGCCACTGCCGTTCTCGAGCTGCTTACGCGCAAACTTGAGATCAAGCCGGAACGCTTCGCCGTCACCGGCTATGCGGACTATCATCCCCTGGCCGATAATGAGACCGCCGAAGGACGCGCGCGCAACCGCCGCGTGGATATCGTGATACTCAGCCGCCTGGCAGCGCGAATGGAGCCGCGGCCAAAACCGGTGGACAGCCAAAAGCCGCGCGATAAGCCAGAGGAATGACACACGCTGACGGTTTCTCGACAGCTCACGGCGCAAATCTCCGCCAATTCGTTAGGAATTTCACGGTTCTGTCTCTGGCTGCCGAATTGCCTTCCACCCCAAGCCCAAAAATGGAATGAACACATCCCCGCGGGTCCTCGTGGCGAATCCGGATGAGCGGGCGTGCAGCCAAACGGCGAGCAGCCTGGGTGCGCTCGGTCTGGCGATTGACTGCGCCTCGAGCGGCTATGCGTGTCTGGAAATGCTCGAAGGACGCCGCTACCAGGCCGTAGTGAGCGAGCGCCATCTCGGAGATCTGGAAGCCGAGCAATTACTCGAGCAGTCGCGGCGGCGTTGCCCTGATCTGGCGTTCGTCGTGGTTTCCGCCGAAGGCGGCCCGCAAGAAGCCGTGCGGCTGACAAAAAAGGGGCTGGACGACTATCTGCCCGCCGGGCTGCCCCCGGAGCGCATGGCGGCGAGGCTGCGGGAACTCATCGGCTCGCGTGAATCGGCCGCCCGCGCCAGCTCCGGTGAGCCGCGCGGCCGCTCGTCAGACTCCGCTGAGTCGGTTTTGATCGGGCGAAGCCCGGCTATCCGGGAAGTAATCGAGACGATCCGGTTGATTGCTCCCAAGCGCTCGACGGTCCTGATTACGGGACCGACCGGCACGGGCAAAGAGCTGGCAGCGAAGCTGATTCACGCGCTCAGTCCCCGGGCTGCGATGCCCATGGTCACCGTAAACTGCGGCGCAATTCCCGAACACCTGCTCGAATCCGAGTTTTTCGGCCACGTCAAAGGCGCTTTCACAGGAGCCGTTTCCGCACGCGTAGGATCCTTTGAGCAGGCCCACGGCTCCACGCTGTTTCTGGACGAAATTGGAGAGATGCCCTTCGATCTCCAGGCCAAAATGCTGCGAGCGCTCCAGGAGCGCGAGTTTCAACGTGTGGGCAGTTCGCACGCGGTCCAGGTGGACGTGCGGGTAATCGCCGCCACCAATTGCGATCTGGCGGCCAAGGTGCGGCGGGGCGAGTTTCGCGAAGACCTTTATTACAGGCTGAACGTGGTTCCCGTGCCGATGCCGCCCCTGGCAGCACGCCTGGAAGACGTCCCGCTGCTGATTGACCACATTCTGGCGAAGATCTGCCGCCGGGAGAGTATCCCCTTGAAGCGGGTGGGACCCGGCGCCCTGGAACTTCTTTCGCGCTATCACTGGCCGGGTAATGTGCGGCAACTGGAGAACGCTTTGGAAAAGGCTATCATTCTGAGCGGCGGAGCGGAGGAACTGAGCAGCCGCGATTTCGACCTGCCGGCCCACTCCGGCTTCGCCGGGTGTTCCTCAGAGGGCGATCCGGCGGATTCCGCCATACAGTTGCCGCCGGGCGGAATGGACCTTGACGCCTTCCTGAGCAAGCTTGAGAGAAATCTGCTGGAGCAGGCCCTGCAGCGCGCGGCCGGGAACAAGAAGCGAGCCGCCGACATGCTTGGCCTGAAGCGCACGACATTGTCCGCAAAACTTCGCGTAGCCGGGATTCGCTTTCCGGCGTGACAGGCTGCCGCGCCCTGCCGTCTCGTTCGAGCTTCCTGCCGCGGTCCCACCGCCAAAAAATTGCCGCTGCGGCAAACATCGAGCCGCCGCGACGCAGATCTGTCTTGTATTTTCATCACGTGCGGGGTGGAATGGATTTTGCAACCGGAGGCGGCGATGGCAGCTCTCTGGGGACCGTCACTGCTCCATCTCGAGCGATGTCTCGACCTGCTGGCCGCCCGCCAGCGGGTTGTGGCGAGCAACATCGCGAACGCGGACACGCCCGGCTACCGCGCTCGCGAAATCGATTTTCGCTCGGAACTCGAGACCTTTGCCGCGCAGTCTCCGCCCGCCAGCTTTTACCCGGCGCTGCTGGTACGGGAGAAATGGGGGCAAGGCGCCAAGAATGACGGCAACAATGTCGATCTCGACCACGAGCTGGAGTCGCTTTCGGAAAACGCTCTGCGCTTCAGCATGGCCTCCTCGATGCTGCAAAAGCAGATACAAGAGCTGCGAAGCGCAATTCGAGAAGGGAAATAAAACCGGGAGCAGACCTGTATGAGTCTTTTTTCCGCGCTGCAAGTGAGCGCCTCGGGCATGGCGGCCCAGAGGACGCGGGTGGAGTTGCTGGTCGAAAATATCGCCAACTCCGAGACCACCCGGACCCCGGAAGGAGGTCCTTATCGGAGGCGGGACGCAGTATTCACCAGTGAACCGGAGATGGCCCCTTTCCGCGCGCTCTTGGCCGGCAATCTGAGCGAGCCGCTGAGCGGCGTGCGCGTCGCCGAAGTTGTGGTCGACGATTCCGAGCCGGAAGTGCGGTATGCGCCCGGGCACCCAGACGCCGATGCCAACGGCTATGTCGCCTTTCCCCGCATCAACCCTGTCGAAGACATGGTTGATTTAACGGCCGCGGTGCGATCGTACCAGGCCAATCTGGCGGCAATGGGGGCGGTAAAAGACATGATGCGCCGCTCGATGGATCTGCTCAAGGCGTAGAACGCTTGTCGAGCGAAACGGCGAGGCTAAGCTCCAGTTGTATTGAAAAACAGGGGTACGGTTCAGGCCGGACGCCGGTAGGCCTCAGGAGAAGGTAAGTAAATGAATGGATTGCCGCCCGTCAACCCGCTCGGCAGCGGATTTCCTGATCTCGGCAGAATTGCCGGCGCGGCGGGAACCGATGCGCCGAAAGGGAGCTTCGCAGGCGCTCTGAAGGACGCCATACAGCGCGTCAACGATCTGCAATTGCAGTCAGACCAGGAATTGCAGGATTTTCTGACAGGCGAAGGTAACGATGTGCACAAATCGGTGCTCGCCGCCCAGCGCGCCGATCTGGCGTTCCAGATGCTGCTGGCTGTGCGAAACAAGGTGATCGATGCCTATCAGGAAATCATGAGAATTCAGGTGTGAGCAGCCGGAAGATGGCAGAGGCCTGAGGGCAGCCAGGAAGCGGGAGACTCCCCCCGCCCGCCTGGATCTCACCTCGCCGGTCGTTCGCGGACGTTTGTTCCTGAGCCGGCTTTTTTCGTTTGTGTCCAAATTGATCCAGCAATTGCAGGCGCTCTGGGGAAGCTTCACCGCGCGCCAGAAGGCCAGTGTTGTTTTGGCCGCCGTGTTGGTCGGCGGCGGTCTGTGGGCTTTCGAGCGCTGGAGCATCGAGCGCAACTTCCGGCCGCTCTATACCGGCATGGCCAGTGAAGAGGCCGGAGCGGTCATCGCGCGCCTGCGCGAGATGGGTGTCGAGTACCGTCTTAACGATACCGGAAGTGCGGTCCTGATCCCCAGTGACCGCGTCGCCGAGACTCGCCTTCAGCTTGCCACCGAAGGTTTGCCCCGCCACGGGCGCATCGGCTTTGAACTTTTTGACCAAACGAAGTTCGGGACCACCGACTTCGCCGAGCAGGTCAATTACCGGCGGGCGCTGGAGGGGGAACTGGAACGTTCCGTTCTCTCGTTGAGCCAGGTGGAGCAGGCTCGCGTTCACATCAGCCTGGCCAAGCAGTCGGTGTTTCTCGATAACCAGCAGCCGGCCAAAGCCAGCGTCGTGGTAAAACTGCGCCGCAATCAGCGGCTGGACGACGGGCAGGTTCGAGGCGTGGCCTATCTGGTGGCCAGCGCTGTCGAAGGACTCGCGCCTGAGATGGTTTCCGTGCTCGACGTGCGCGGCAATCTGCTTTCGCGGCCGCGCAAGCCCGAGAGGGAAGCAACCGAAGAAGAAATGGAGCTGCAACAGAAGATCGAGCGGGAAACGGCCGAGAAGATCCTGCACACCCTCGAGCCGTATCTGGGACCCAACAGAGCCCGGGCCAGCGTCTCCGCCGATATCGACATGAATTCCGGGGAGCAGACCGAGGAAATCCTGGATCCGAACCCGGTCGCCCTTGCCAGTCAGAAGTCGGAGGAATTGTCGCAACCGGCGTTCGCCGGGGGGCAGCCTGGAACGGGTTCAAATGTGCCGCGGGGCGCTGCCCGGCCCATCTTCACCAGCTCATCCTTAAGCAGAAAACAGGAAAACACCACCTATCAAGCTGGCCGCACCGTCACGCACATGCGGCTGGAGAAGGGATCCGTGAAGCGGCTTTCCGTGGCTGTCGTCGTGGATAACAAAATCGCAACCGATGCCGCGGGCCGGCGCGCCAGCGTGCCGCGGACGCCGGAGGAGATGAAGACGATCCGCGACTTGGTGCTGGCCTCAGCGGGAATTCTCGAATCCCGTGGAGACCTGCTGACCATCGAGAATTTGCCGTTTGAATCTCAGCCGTCCGCAGAAATTCCCGAAGGCGCGCCCGCGGCGCCGGTCGCCGCGCCCGGGGTGGAACGCCGGTTTGACATTAAAGAATGGCTCACCCGGAACCGATATAGAGTGATAGGTGCTGCTGTGGCTCTGGCGGCTC
>DASREK010000178.1:0-10709 GCA_035652135.1 Bryobacterales bacterium
GGACGGCGGCGCCTCCCCGGAAAACGCGGACGGAGATGGGCTGCGGCCGGAAGCCGGCGATATTTGCTCCCGGGCAGCGGCTCCCGTAGCCGGACCCTCGGCGAGCGCCGGGCGGGGCGGCTGAGAGGCCGCCGCGCTCGCAGGAGGAGCAGCCGATTCGCCGGGCGCCACGGCCTCCGCAAGCGGAGTCGAATCAAAAGGGCAAAACTGAAAGCTGGGTTCCCACGTTCTCCCGCAGGCCGGGCATCTCTTACTCAAAGGCGTGGCATCGAACGGGCAGAACTGGAATTCGTTGCTGAACTGGCGGCCGCAGCGGGGGCACTGCCTCTGGTCTTGCATGTTTCTGCCCGGAACTTTTTATTCTACATCCGCCCATCCCGGCGCAGCACGCGGCCATTTAAGGTCCTGGATCGGCCTACGCCCACCACATCTCGGCCGGCTTTTCCTTCAGCACGACCTTATCCAGAAACTGGATCGCCTTGGTGAGACCCTCTTCGACCGACATCAGGCTGTCCTCATGCTCAATGGAGAGCACATAATCGTAGCCGTACATACGCAGCGTGGAGACAAACTCGTTCCACCATTCGGCGCCGTGCCCATAGCCCACTGTGCGGAAAATCCAGCTTCGGTTTGCTTCGTCCTTGTAAGGCTTGACATCGAGCACGCCCGTTTTAGGCAGGTTCGACTCGTAGATTTGGGTGTCCTTGGCGTGGACATGAAAAATGGCGCCGTCGAGCACCCGGATCGCTTTGATCGGGTCGATGCCTTGCCAGAACATATGGCTCGGATCGTAATTGCAGCCGACGGACGGTCCGGCGATTTTGCGCAGCTTCAGCAATGTCTCGGGGTTGTAGACCACGAAGCCGGGGTGCATCTCGATGGCGATTTTTACGCCGTGATCGGAAGCGAATTTTCCCCGCTGGGTCCACAGCGGCGCAACTTTTTTCTCCCACTGCCAGTTCAGCACATCCAGATAATCGGGCGGCCATGGACAAGTGACCCAATTGGGGTATTTGGAAGAGTCGCTGTCCCCCGGACAGCCGGAAAAGTCGATGACCACGGGCACCCCCAGCTTTTCGGCCAGCAGGATCGTCTTGCGGGTCACCTCGTCGTTCGCTTTGGCGATGGCCTTGTTCGGATGCAGCGGATTGCCGTGGCAGCTCAGGGCGCTGATTGAAATGCCGTTGTCTGCCAGCTTGGCTTTGAATTCCTTGAGGGCGGTTTTGTTTTTCAGCATATCCAGGCTGCAATGCGGGCCGCCGGGATAATTACCCGTCCCCAGTTCGACGGTCGAGATGCCGAGGGATTTGAGCTTTTCGATCACCTGATCGAGGCTCAGCTTGCTCAGTAACGCGGTGAACACGCCGACTCTCACTCGATTTCTCCTGTTTCAGCGAAAATTGTGCGCCAGCGGGGTTTCAGAATAGCACAGACGGCAGGTTCCGGGCGGGCCGGCGGAAGCTCCCGCCAGCGCGGGATCCCGGTGGTGAGATCGGGCGTTTCTGCGGGGGTGCAGGGTTGCTTTTTGCGCGGCGCAAAGCGGCAAACTCGGCGTCCAGCGGCCGCAGCGGTTACAATGATGAAGATGTCTCTGCAAGATAACGAGCCGTTCTATCGAATCGCCAAGCTGCCCCCCTACGTCTTCGCCGTCATCAACGAAATGCGCGCCAAGGCCCGCGCCGCCCAGCTCGACGTGATCGATCTCGGGATGGGCAACCCCGACGGGGCAACGCCCCGTGTGGTGGTGAATAAGCTCATCGAGGCCGCGCGGAATCCGCGGAACCACCGCTATTCGGTTTCCCGCGGCATCCCCCGGCTGCGGGAAGAGATCGCGAAGCGCTACAAAGCCAGCTACAACGTGGATCTCGATCCGGACGCCGAAACCATCGTCACCATGGGCGCCAAAGACGCGCTCGCCCATCTGCTCTTCGCCGTGATCGGTCCGGGAGATGCCGTGGTGACGCCCAGCCCCTCCTATCCCATCCATCAGTACGGCGTGTTGATGGCCGAGGGCCGCGGCTGCTGGCTGCCGATGCCTCACCCGGCGGCGTTTCTCAACTCGCTCGAAGACATTTACCGGCGCTCTTCAAAGCCTCCGCAAATGGTTTTGATCTCTTTTCCGCACAACCCGACTACGCAGTGCGTGGAGCGCGAGTTTTTTCAGGCCATCATCGATCTGGCCCGGCGCCACGGCACCATGGTCGTGCACGACTTCGCTTATGCCGACCTCGGTTTTGACGGCTACCGCGCCCCCAGCATTTTGGAAATCGAGGGGGCGAAAGAAGTGGCGGTCGAGATTTATACACTTTCCAAAAGCTTCAACATGCCGGGCTGGCGGGTTGGTTTCTGCGTGGGAAATCGAAAAATGATAGCCGCTCTCGCCCGCATTAAAAGCTACCTCGATTACGGCGTGTTCCAGCCGATTCAGATTGCTGCGATCATCGCTCTGCGCGAATGCGAGGACGACACGGGCAACATTTGCGCGACGTACCAGAAGCGCCGGGACGTCCTGATTGCGGGGCTCTGCCGTGCGGGCTGGCCGGTCGAACCGCCGCGCGGTTCGATGTTCGTGTGGGCTCCGATTCCGGAACGCTACTGCTCGATCGGCTCGCTGGAATTCGCCAAGCTGCTGCTGGAGAAAGCGCTGGTCGCCGTCTCGCCGGGCATCGGGTTCGGGCCTCACGGGGAGGGCTTCGTACGCTTCGCGCTGGTCGAAAACGAGAGCCGCATCCGCCAGGCGACCCGCTCGATTAAACAGTTCCTGAGAGCCTAGCGCGTTACAACTCCCGCAGAACCGAACCTGCAACTATTCCCCAGACCGGCGCCGCTGGACGATCACTGGGATCCAGCGGATTCGGCGGCCGCAGGTCCAGGGGTCATCTCCGCGGGACTTCGGAGGACATTTATACGACTACATATACGCAGCCGTCCCCAGCCACTATCTTTCTCGACGACGAAAGGCCTTTCGATCTGCTTACTTCACCACGGCCAGCCGGCAAAACAAATTTCGCGCGGGAAAGATCCAGGCGAAGTGTTTTTCATAAAAGCTCACCGATAGAAAAGCGAGCAAACGTCCCACGTTGTCGAGCACCGCGTTGCCGCCGAACGTCAGCCGCCGCTCCAGTATCCGGAACCCCCCCGAATGGTACGTAAAATCCGGGAAGCTGTCCCGGTCGAAATAATCAAAGCTGTGGAAGCCGAGATGGAACAGGTGCGTGGGATCGGTATAGGAATCGGGCGAGCTGTAATGGGGAGTGACGATTGTCACCTCCGCGCCGGCCTTCCCGATGCGGTGCACTTCGGCCATCACGCGCAGAATGTCGGGCTGGTGCTCGAGAAAATGCGAGAGATAGATCTTTTCCGCACAGTCGTCGCGGACAGGCCAGGGAAAATGCCGCAATTCGCACAGGACGTCGGCCGCCGAGCCGGGCTGGCGGTCCAGGCCGATCGCCGAAGGCTCCTGCTTCTTCCTCCCGCATCCGACGTCAAGAACCACCATAATGACTTGGAGCCGGTCGCCGCGGGGTCCCGGACTACCGCACGGGATTGCGGAGCTCACCCAGTCCTTCGACCTTCACTACGACCTCGTCGCCCGCTTGCAGGAAAACCGGCGGCTTGCGCGCGAAGCCCACTCCGGGCGGCGTGCCGGTGGAAACAACGTCGCCAGGCTCGAAAGTGAGCACCTGAGAGATATAGGCGACCAGGTCCGGAATGCGAAAGATCAACTGAGATGTCGAAGAGTCTTGCAGCACCCGCCCGTTCACTTCGCAGCTGATTCGCAGGTTGTGTGGATCGGCGATCTCGTCGGCGCTCACCAGTTCCGGTCCCATGGGGCCGAATGTATCGAAGGTTTTTCCCATGGTCCACTGCGAGGTGGCCATCTGCACGTCGCGGGCGCTCACGTCGTTCACGATCGTGTAGCCGAAAACATATTCCCGCCATCGGTCCGCCGGGATGTTTCTTCCGCGCTTGCCGATCACGAAAGCGAGCTCAGCCTCGTAATCAACCTGTTGGGAAATAGCGGGCAACTCGATCGCCTCGCCCGGCCCAATGACGGCGTTGGAGTACTTGGCGAAAACGGTCGGCACATCCGGTATCTTCATGCCCGATTCGATGGCGTGATCCCGGTAATTCAAGCCGATCAGAAGGAATTTGGGAGGCCGGGGAATGGGAGCGTGAATCTGGACGGCGTGCAGCGGAAGCACCGTGGCTGCGTCAGAGCTTTCGGAGAGCTGCATTGCGCGCTCGCGCGCCCGCTCGCCGTCGGCCAGAAAAGAAACGATGTCGCCGTAGCCCAGGTCGATCACGTTCCCGTTGCCAATCATTCCAGCCCGCGTTCTGCCGCCAGCCGAATAGGTCACCAATCGCATAGGCGATCATCATACAATAGTCAGGTTGCAGGCAGCGCAGAGCCGCCAATCCCAGGGAGCAGGAATCCGCGGAAAGATGCTGAGCTTAGAAAACAAAGTGGCAGTTGTTTTGGGTGGCGCCAGCGGCATCGGCAAAGCCATTGCACTGGGCTATGCAAAGGCCGGAGCAGACGTCGTGGTCAGCAGCCGCCGCAAGGATATGGTCGAAGAAACAGCGGGCGAGCTGCGCAAGCTCGGCTCGAAAACGCTCGTGCGCACCTCCGACGTCACCGACCGTACTTCGCTGGAGACATTTTGCCAGGCTGTGGTGGACGAGTTCGGGCGCGTGGACATTCTCGCCGTCACGTCCGGCATCCTCATCAAGTGCCCCACGGCCGAGATGGCAGAAGCAGACTGGCAGCGCGTGATCGACACGAACCTGACCGGGACCTTCCGCGCCAACCAGATTTTTGGCCGCCAGATGATTCGGCAAAAGCAGGGCGTAATCCTGAATACCGGCTCGATGACCAGTTTTGTGGCATTCTCGGAAGTGGCTGCTTATAACGCCAGCAAGTCGGGGGTGCGCATGCTCACGGAGACGCTTGCCGTCGAGTGGGCGCCGCACAATATCCGGGTCAACGCGATTGCTCCCGGGGTGTTTCGCACGTCCTTGAACGCGCGGGCCCTCGATATCCCCGAACGCCTCGAAGCCATCATCCGGCGGACTCCCATGGGGCGTATCGGCTCCCTCGATGAATTGGTAGGCGCCGCCGTGTTCCTGGTTTCCGACGAAGCCGCTTTCATCACCGGCGTGACGCTGCCCGTGGACGGTGGCTTCCTGGCCAAAGGAATCTAGCCGCAGAGGCGTGTTTCGCGGGCCGCCGGATCTGAGCGCCATGGAGACACGGCAAAATCTGGAGCGTGGGCTTTCTCCAGGCAGAAACGAAAAAGGCAAATAACTCTCGCTATAGGTCGAATCTCTGCAAGACTTATCGAAATTTATGAAAATCACCGTAAACAATCATGGACCGCTGCGTATTGAAGGGGATTTCAGCATCCTGGATGCTTCCGGGAAAGCCTTCGGTTTGGCCGGCCGCACCGTGATCTCGCTCTGCCGTTGCGGGCACTCGGAAAACAAGCCGTTTTGCGACGGAAGCCACAAGCGAATGGGCTTCCAGTCTGAAGTCCAGGCGCGCGATCTGCCCCCGCCCGCCCCGAAGCCGCCGCTGGCTTAGACTCCGCGCTGCGGCCTGTCCCGAATCCGCGTTGTGCTGCTGAACCTGCCGCTCGTTGGCGGCGGCCTTCGGGTTTGTGTGCGCGGCCGCTGTTGAGAAACGCTCTCCGTGAAGCGCTGGAGGCATCGCAGGCAAACGGACAATTTCGCGGGAGGGCGCCGACTAGAATGGAGTGAGGAGGTTTTCGTGAAGCACCCTCACTACCTGGTCAGGCCGCCTACAGCCATTTTGACGCGCGGCTTCGACCCTAGCTTGTCAGTTGGCTCAGCCCGGCCGGCGGTGTTTCGCTCATCGACATATGTTTTTTCCAGCCCGGAAGCGGCCGAGCGCGCTTTTGCGATCGCGCTGGGCAAGGTAACCGCGGCGCCCGGGGAGCACATAGACCTGATCTACTCCCGCTTGTCTCATCCCAATGCCGAGATTCTCGAAGACCAAATACTCCCGCTCGAGCCGGAGGCCCGCGCCGCTGCGGTCTTCAACTCCGGCATGGCGGCCATCAGCACCGTTTTCCTGACCCTGGTTGGTCCCGGCGCTTCTTTTGTGTATACAACGCCGGTTTACGGCGGCACTCTCCATTTAATTCATCAGGTGCTCGAGCCGTTCGGAATGCGCGGGGTGCCCGTTCCGGCCGGCGATTCTGCGGCGCTGGCTCGCGCCATTTCAGGCGCCCGCGATCTTCGCCTGGTCTTCATTGAAACACCCGCCAACCCGACCCTGCGCATGACGGACATTCCTTGCGCGGCGGCCGCCGCCAGGCGCCGTGCGGACCGGCCGGTGGTGGCTGTGGACAACACACTGCTCGGTCCTTGCTTTCAGCATCCGCTGCCGCTCGGAGCCGACCTGGTGGTCTATTCGGGAACGAAGTACCTGGCCGGCTTCAGCGATATGCTGGCCGGGGTCGTGCTTGCCCTCGACACAGATCTGATCTCGCGCCTTCGCGGCGCCCGCGCCTTATACGGAAACATCTTGCAGCCGGATGAGTGTTGGCTGCTGGACAGCCGCCTGCCCACCGTCACGCTCCGCATGAACCGGCAAAGCAAAAACGCACAGCACATCGTCGAAAAGCTCGCCGGACATCCCAAGATCCTTCGCATCCACTATCCGAGCCTATTCGATGAACCGGAGCAGATCGCCATTCGAGACCGCCAGGCGCGATTTCCAGGCGCCATGTTTTCGCTCGAGCTGAAAGGCGGCAAGCCCGCCGCTTATGAATTTCTCCGGCGGCTCACGATCGCCCGCAACGCCGTCAGCCTGGGCGGCGTGGAAACCTTGATCTGCCACCCGAAAACAACCACGCACTCCGAGCTTTCGGAAGAAGAACTGGCCGCCGCCGGCATTGACGATTCCCTCGTGCGGATCTCGGTCGGCGTAGAGGACTGGCGGGATTTGCTGCGCGACTTTGAGGAGGCGCTTCAGGGCGTATAGATCGGAGAATGGATATCGGCAACCGGTGAATCGATCGCCGTTCCGCCGTTAAATAATGGAACCGCTGGAAGCGCCGGCGCGCAGTGTAAGTTCAGCGGCCGGCGGCGGGGGATCGGCGGTCCCGGACGCCGCAGGGGGTGTTTTCCTCGGACGATCAGGAGACGTTGTTCACGGGCGATCGGAGCGGCGCTGCGGGACGAGCGGCTGTGTGGCTTCGAGCTTCTGCATTTCCTCGATCGTGATCTCGCCGCCCTCTTCGTGATACTCTTGCTCGACGTTCACCTGCCACAGATCGTAACGGCCGCCCAGGATATTGCGCGCCGCCAGGATCGCCGTCAACATGGAGTGGTCCTGATTGTTGTAGCGATGCATGCCGTTCCGGCCGGTGAGTTGCAGGTTGGGTACGCGGAGGAGAAATCGTCGAACCTCATCCATCGCGGCTTCGTAGCCGCCGTCATAGACCGGATAGGCCTTGGGCATGCGCACTACTGCGCCATCGATCACATCGGCCGGGTTTACCAGGCCCAGAGCCGCCAGTTCGCGCTTGCCCAACTCAATCAAATCGCCGTCGCTTGCGCTCCACAGCCCGTCGCCCTCAAAGCAGAAATATTCCAGGCCGAGGCACGTTTTCGAGGTGTCGGGAACCATCTCGGGGCTCCAATTGTTGAAGTTTTGAATGCGTCCGAGCTTCACATCCCGGTCATGCACGTAGATCCAGTTGTCGGGAAACAGATTGGTTCCGTTTACCACGAGCGCTATGGTGAGGAAATCCCGGTAATGCAGATTTTGAGCGGCTTGCAGCAGTTTTTCGGGAGGCGCGGGAGTGAGCTTTTCGATCAGCTCACGCACCGGCATGCTGCTGATGAGGTGAGCCAGCGGATGCACGGTGCCGCCCGCCTCGACAGCCTCGACTCTTCCCTCGCGCCAGTAAATCCGCTCGACGGGGGCGTTGAAGATGACCCGGCTCCCCTTGGCCTCGATCATCTCTTTGGTCCGCTCCCACATCATGCCGGGTCCATGGCGGGGATAATCGAACTCATCGATCAGGGTTTTGATGATTTGATCCTTGCTCTTGCCCAATTCGCCGAACAGAGCATTCTTGATGGCCGAACTGAGCGAAAGGCCCTTGATGCGCTGAGCGGCCCACTCGGCCTGAATCTCGCTGCATGGGATGCCCCAAACTTTTTCCGTATAGGTTTTAAAGAAAATTTCGAACAGCCGCTTTCCGAAGCGGTTGGTAACCCAGGTCGCGAAATCGGGCTCCGGCCGCCGCGGAAACAGCCTGGCCTTTCCATAGCTGGCCATGCATCGCACGGTCTCCCACACTCCGAGATTCGAGAGCGCGTTGAAGGCCCGTAGCGGATAATAGAAAAACTTCCCTCGATAGTAGATTCGGGACAGGCGCGAGCGCCGGATCAGATCTGGGCCCAGGACCTCGCGCCACATTTGCTCGACCAGCGTCACTTTCGTGAAGAAGCGGTGACCGCCGATATCGAAGCGATAGCCTTTGTAATTGACAGTGCGGGCGATGCCCCCGACGACGTTGTCCTTTTCGAGGATCGTCGAAGTCACACCGGACTTGGCGAGCTCATAAGCAGCGGTCAAGCCGGCCGGGCCGGCGCCGATGATGACTATGCCCGGAGCTCCCATATACAAAGGTTCATCATAGCAGCCACACCGCTGCCTTCCCTAGGGCGAATATCCCAATTGGGGCCGCCCTGTTGTCTGACGACGGCCGGAAACTCGCGCCGGTCGCGCCCTGTTGGCTGGTCCAACATACAGCTTCAGGAGATCTTCCTCTCGGCTCAGGATGACAGGATTCGTGCCAGCGCCTACACTGGGAAAGGAAAAACGCAAATGAGATTCCGCCGGTTCGCGATTCTGCTGCTGCTGGCTGCCAATGGTCCGGCCCAAGAACAAGACCGGCCGTTTCCGCCGCATCAGGTGATCGGGAATGTCTATTTCGTGGGCACCGCGAGCTTGGGCTGTTTTTTGGTTGCCACGCCGCAGGGAAATATTCTGATCAACAGCGGGTTTGAAGAAACCGTTCCGGTGGTGCGCGCGAGCATTGAGCGGCTCGGCTTCCGCTTCGAAGACATTAAGATCCTTCTCACCAGTCATGCTCATGATGACCACGTAGGCGGCCACGCCCTGGTCAAGAAGCAAACCGGCGCGCGAGTGCTGGTAATGGAAGGCGACGAAGAAACTGTCGAGACGGGGTTCGGGGGACGTTGGGCTGCCTGCCCTGTGGACCGGGTGCTCCATGACGGCGATCAAGTGACTCTCGGCGGCGTGACGCTGGTAGCGCACCACACGCCCGGACACACGCCAGGCTGTACGTCGTGGAGCCTGGCCGTTCCCGAAGGCGGGCGCACCTACAACGTGGTGATCGTGGGCAGCTTGAACGTCAGTTCGCGGCTGCTAGGCAACACGGAATATCCGGAAATTGTGAGCGATTTTTTGCAATCCATCGGCCTTTTGGAGCGGCTGCCGTGCGACGTCTTTCTCGGAGCGCACGGCTCCTACTACCGGCTTCGGGAAAAATACGCAAAACTCGAAAAAGGCGGTCCAAACCCCTTCATTGATCCTGAGGGCTATCGACGATACATCAAGGAGCGCGAAGAAGCCTTGCTCGCAAGATTGGCGGAAGAACGCAAGGCAACGAGAAGGTAAGCGGAGCTTGTCCGCACGGCGCGACCCTCCCCGGCCAGGCCCGAACAACCGGCCGGTGCTCTGACCGGTTGGCGAGGGCGCGAAGCGCTGCGCTGGTTCGGAAAACAGGCCGAACCGGCGCTCTCCACTTCCCAGCAGATCATTTTCTGTTCGCTGAGACGGGGGAGAGCGGCGTCGACCCCAATTTCGGTCCTGGCTGCTGGAGCCGGGCCGTTGTTTTTCCCGACGAGCCTGGCGCCGTCAGGAAGAAAAAATCGTAATATAGCGTAATCGAGCGAGCGTGCGGCCGTGCCCTGGCCGCAGAAAGGACACTTGGGTTATGCCTTGCCGCATCCTCTACTCTCTTTCGCTGGTGGCTGCTGTTTCGCCCCTGTTGCTTCATGCCCAGCCGGCCGGGCGGATGATTCCGACCGAGCCGCTGCCTCCCGTGCTTCTGCCATGGGATTCCGAAGGGCATACGCGGGAGGTGGATAACAAGCCGTTTCCCGCGCATAGGGTAATTGGAAACCTCTACTATGTCGGCACCGCGGACTACGCTTCCTTCCTGATCACCTCCGATCAGGGACATATTCTCATCAACCCGGATTTCGAAGACTCCGTCCCGCTGATCCAAAAGAGTATTGAGCGGCTTGGCTTTCGCTTCGGCGACGTGAAAATTCTTCTGATCAGCCATGCGCACGGCGATCACTGCGCTGGCGCGGCTCGAGTTAAAGAACTGACCGGCGCCGAGGTGATGGTTATGGACCGCGACCTGGACGTTATGGAATCCGGCGCTAAGGGCAGCCGCGGAGGCTTTCCGCCTGTAAAGGTCAGCCGCGTCCTCCACGACAGGGACGAAGTCCGGCTGGGCGGCAATACGCTGGTCGCCTACCTGACGCCCGGCCACACCAAGGGCTGCACCACTTGGGTGACGAAAATCCAGGAGAACGGCAAATCTTACGATGTTGTGATCGTAGGCAGCGCCAACGTGAACGACGCCCGGCAGCTTGCCGGCAACGAGGCCTATCCCGATATGGTGGAGGATTAC
>DASREK010000179.1:0-9695 GCA_035652135.1 Bryobacterales bacterium
CGGCGGCCAGCGCTGAAAATGAAATAGGATCCCGCCCCACAAGATGCCGGCTGCCGGATATTTTCGATTGATTGCGGAACGCTATCGGCGCCGCCGCTTCCACTCTTTGTTTCTGTTCGTCACCTCGCGCTGCAATTCCCGTTGCCGCACCTGCTTCTACTTCGACAAGTTGAACAGCCCGGATGATTTGAGCTTCGCCGAAATCAAGCGTCTTTCGGCGACGGCGCCCGCCTTCCGGAAGCTGTGGATCTCGGGCGGCGAGCCCTCCCTGAGGGAAGAGTTGGGCGAAATCATCGAGCTGTTCGTCCGCAACAACGGCGTCGAGAATGTGAACCTGCCGACCAACGGCCTGCTCCCCGAGAAGCTGTTCCGGAGCGTCGATTACGCGCTTGACCACTGCCCGGCGGCGTCAATCGATCTGAATTTTTCGCTGGATGGTCTGGCCAATACACACGATGCGATCCGCCGGGTGCCGAACAATTTTCAAAAAACATTGCAGACCATTGAAGAGGCCGAGCGGCGCTATCGCGGCGTCCGCCGGCTGCGCCGCAACGTGGTCACGGTCATCACCAGCGAAAATTACCGGGAGCTGCTGGATCTGGGCCGGCTGATTTTGTCTCTGGGATATGAGAGGGCGCAAGGCCACTACTTCGAGGTCGTGCGGGGAGAAACGCCCGACGGGAATCTCCAGGCGATGCCGCTCCAGCAGGTGCGAGCCTTGCACCGCCGGCTCATGCCGGTATACCGCGAGTATGCGGACCGGCTGTTCGGCCATTTGCCGTGGATGATCCGGCAGTTTGCCGCCGTTTATTACCTGGGAAACATCCGGCTGCACTTCGAGCTGCACGAACAGTGCCTGGAGCGGCCCCGCCGCTGGCCGATGCCGTGCACGGCCGGCGAGACCGCGCTGGTCGTCGATCATAACGGCGCCTTCCGGGCTTGCGAGCTGCGCGGCGTGGTGGGCAGGCTCCAGGATTATGATTTCAACCTCTCGGCGGCGCTGGCTTCCGGCGCGATGCGCGCAGAGGTGGCCGAGATTCCGCGGGCGAACTGCTGGTGTACGCATAGCTGCTTTATCCAGGACAGCTCCAAGTTTTCCCCGCGGGTGCAGTTGTTTCACATCCCGTGGATGTACGTGCGTCAGTTGATGGAGCGGGGCAGCGCCGGCGAAGTCGAGGCCTTTAAGGCGCTGGAACTGTAGAAAGCCCTTTAATCCGGCGGAAAACGCAGCGAGGCCTGTGCAATCTCCATGATCGTTGTGGCCGCAGGGGTCATCGAGCGCGATGGCCGGGTGCTGATATGCCGGCGGCGCCCGGAGCAGACGCATCCCTTAAAGTGGGAATTCCCGGGCGGAAAGGTAGAGTCCGGCGAGCAACCCGCCGAGGCTTTGCGCCGCGAGTTGCGGGAAGAGCTCGGAATTGAAATGGGAGCGGCGTCCGAAATCACCCGTTTTTCGTTTCAGTATCCCGGCCGCGATCCGATCCTGTTGGTCTTTTATCGAGTCCATGGCTATTCCGGGCACGTGGAAAACCGCATTTTTTCCGAAATTCAATGGGCCGATCCCCGGCGCCTCCCGGAGCTTGATTTTCTGGAGGGCGACGTGGATTTTATCCGCCAATTTGCACGCGGCTGGCAGGAACGCGGGGAATAGGAATCCTGGCTGCGTTCTTCTTGATCTTTTCGGTTCCGCCGGGTCTGTGCTGCAATCCTCCAGAGTGAACGCCTGACCTTCAAAATGCTAAACTGACGGAGCCGTGCTCAGGTACTTTGGTCTCTCCGATGTCGGATGCGTAAGAACCTCCAATGAAGATGCCTACGCCATCGAGCCGGAACTCGGTCTGTTCGTCGTGGCGGACGGCATGGGAGGAGCCCAGGCGGGCGAGCGGGCCTCGGCCGTGGCTATTGAGGCAATCGTCGAAAACATTCGCCGGGCGTTTCCGGATCGTAGCCCGGACCGCCTGCTGGATGCCGTCCAGGCGGCGAATCGCACCGTCCTGCAACAAGCTTCGGCCGACCCCGACCTGCAAGGAATGGGCACGACGGTAGTGGCCGTGCTGGTCGCGCCTCCGGCGGCGCACATCGCGAGCGTGGGAGACAGCCGTGCTTACCTGTTCCGGAACGGCCGGCTGGAGCGCATTACTTCCGATCAGACCTGGGTGAATGAGGTTGGCCGGAGCCTCGGCCTAACCGAAGAGCAGATTCACACTCATCCGTTCCGAAACGTGCTGACGATGGCCGTTGGCGCGCGGGAGCGGATCGAAGTCCATCGCTATGAGCTCAGTCTCCAGCCGGCGGACCTGCTGCTGCTTTCCTCCGACGGTCTGCACGGGGTGGTTTCCGAGGAAAGCATCGCGGAGGCGCTCGGCGCGAAAACTTCTTTGGCCGCCAAGGCGGCGGATTTAATCGAGATGGCGCGCGCCAACGGAGGTCCCGATAATATCACCGCTGTGCTGGTCGAGAACGCCTGAGGGTATGAGGCATTACGCCGCACAACGAATCGTTTTGGTCTTGGCGCTGCTGACCGGCGGGGATCTGTTGTGCTTCGCCCAGCGCGGGGCCAAACAGAGCGCGCGCGACTTGTTCTATTCGGAGGCCGGGCTGATCGTCTCGTCCCAGAACAAGGGCAGGGGCCGGTTTGGAGCTGCCAAACAATCGACGGTGGCCGTCGCCCTGGGGCTCAAGTACCGCATCTGGACGGTCTCGGGAGAGCAGGCTGTGGAGGCCGATCCCGCCGGCCTGTTTTCTCCCGGCGACGTGGTCCGGCTGGGCGTGGAAGTAAACGACGCGGGCTACCTTTACGTCGTCCAGTGGCAGCCTGGCGGTGCATGGAAGCGCCTGTTTCCCACACCGGAGATCGAGCAAGGCAGCCAGTTTGTGCGGAGCGGCATCGTTTACTCCATTCCCGCCGGCGGCCGGAGGCTGGACTTCTCCGCCGGCCTGGAACGGATTCTGATTCTATTTGCCCGCCAGCCTATCCGGGAGCTCGAGCCTTTGATCGCCGCTCCCGGCAGGGCCGGCTCGGATCCCGTGGTGGCCGATGCCATCTTGGAAAAAGCCCGCAAGGGAATTGACGAAAGAGCGCTGGTGACCGAGACGGCTGCTTCGGAAAAATGCGTGTACGTAGTAAACCGGACCGGCAAGCCGGATTCGGCTTTGGCAGCCGAGATCCGGCTGAGCTCCCGCTGACCGGCCGATCCTGCCCGGCCGGGGGCCCTCTTAAGTCCCTGATAGTTCCGCCGATTCTACTTGGTGAGAGCGCATGATCAGTGTGCGCCGCCGGGGCCCGGAGCCGTAATGCGGGCGGCGGTGTGTTGCTGGGCAGCCGCCTGAAGCGCCGTTGCTCCGGCCCCGACCGGAAACTTATGCCTTCCTACCGGTATTTTCAGGCCGCGCCTCCGCCGCCCAAGGCGGTTGACTATCGGGCCGATCTGCTGGCGGCGATCGAAGACTTGCCGCCCTTGCCGCTGATCCTGAACCGGCTTCTCCAGTTGCTGAACGACAGCAACGCTTCCAGCGCGCAAATCGCCGCGATGATCGAAAAAGACGCGGTTTTGAGCGGAAGCGTGCTGCGCAGTGTGAATTCCGCTTATTACGGCCTGAAGGCGACTGTAACTTCCATTCGCCACGCGGTCTCGATGTTGGGGTTTTCCACGGTTCGTAATCTGGCCCTCGCGTTTTCGATGCGGCGCATGCTCACGCGCTCGCGAACGCCGCCGCCCAGGCTGTACGCCCGCTATTCGCAGCACTCCCTTTCCTGCGCCATGCTGTGCCACTATCTGGCGGGATACACCGGGCTGAACGATTCGGAAGCCGGTTTCGCCGCCGGTCTGTTTCATGATATCGGCAAATTGCTGATCCTGACCTCCTTCCCCGACTTGCTGCCTAAAGTGATCGAACATTATGAACAGTCGGAATGCAGTTACGAGCAAGCGGAGATCGACATTCTTCAGGTGAGTCACTCGGAGCTGGGAAGAATCGTGTTGCAGAAATGGCAACTGCCCGAGTGCATCCAGCAGGCCGTGGAATTTCATCACCATCCTGCGGATTGCCCCCGGGAGTCCGGCGCCATTACGCTGGCGGACATTGTGCATGCCGCTGACATTTACGTGGTCGAGTACGGGCTGGACATTCTTCCCACCAAGCGGGGTCATCCACATCCGGCCGACATGGCCTTTGCCGAGATCGGACTCCGGCAGAAAATGCCCGAGGTTCTCGAAAAATTCAAAAACGAATACGAAAGCATCCGCAGCCTCTTTTAGAGGGCAATGGCGCCGCCGCCCGCGCCGGCTCGGCCGCGTCTTCCCCACAAGCATTTCCATTTGAGGCAAGATCTGCGCCGGCCCGCCTTTTTCGGCCGGCAAATCCACAGGCAGACCCTCGCCGATTCCGCGCCCGGGTACCATTACCCTGTCTTGCAGCCGTACCTTGACTTCTTGCCCATTGGTTTCCATTCGCCGTTGGGCGGAAGATGGGGTTTCCCGTAAGGACGGCTTAAATTGAACGCTCTACTTCAGTTTTCTTATTTGCAGCTTCTGGACGTCCTGACCACGCTGGCGTTTCTTGCGAATGGAGTCAAGGAAGCGAATCCGTTGGTCCGGTTCTTGCTGAAAGCGGGGCCTTCTCCGCTGGCCGCGCTGATTCTCGTGAAAGGGCTGGCGTTTGCTCTGGCCATTTATTGCGTTCGCAACTCCCGCCAGCGGCTGCTTTCGCGTGTGAACATGGGCTTCGCCGCGCTGGTCATGTGGAATCTCTGCATTCTAGTGATCAGCGGGCCTCAAATATCTGGTTGAAAGTCTCCCGGGTTCTTTGCCGCATTTCGGCCAGAAGCTGATCCATGGGCCGGCCGTGGAGCGATTGCGGGGTCCAGCGGCGCACCAGTTCCGTCACAATCTCGTATTGCGAACGCGATTTGGGAAGCATTCCGAGCGATCTTCCCGTGGAAACGCGCAGCGCATGGTCCAGGGCGCGGTAGAAAACGGCCGCAGTATGAAGAAATTCCGCATTTTCCCGGCTGAGCAGTCCCATTCTTTCGATTACGTCGATTCGTTCCGGCGTGTTCAGGGAGGTATAGAAAATACCCGCCCCTCTGAGCCGCAAGTACATCAGCACGAAATCGATATCGAAGTAGCCTCCGGGGCCGGCCTTCAGCGGATGCTCGGCGCCCTGCTCGCGTTCGAGCTTCCGGCGCATTTCGCTCAACAGGCCGGCCAGGCTCCCGCTTTGGCCGTAGCGGCGCCAATCGACGTTTTGCAGCTCGTGAAGAAACGCCGTGCCCCGCTCGATGTCGCCCGCCAAGCAGCGGGATTTCATATAGGTGATCGCTTCCCACGCCTGCGCCTGACCGCTGAAATATTTGCTGTATTGCCCCTCGGTCTGGACCAGTTCTCCCTCGCGGCCTAAGGGACGCAGGCGGGTGTCAACGGAAAAGATGACGCCTTCTCCGGTATAGCTGGTGAGCACCTCGATGGTGCGCTCGGCGACGCGGGTCCAGCGGTCGAGCTGCGGCTTGGCCTCGTCCGGGACGATAAAGACCAGATCCGCGTCAGAGCCCAGATCGAATTCCCGCATGCCGAGCCGCCCCAGCGCTACGACATGCATGAGCGTAGAGGGCGCCTCGTGCAGCACTTCGTCCAGCGCGATCCGGTACGCTGCGCGCACGACCCAGTCGGCGAGTTCCGTGGTCTGCTCGAGCGTGGCGAAGATGGGGCTGCGGCGGCAAATGCTTTCTGTCTGAATCCGCAGCATCTGCCGGCGGTAAAACCTGCGCAGCCAGGCCGTCTTCTCGTTGACGGGGGCGTGTGTGCGAAGCAAATGCTCGAGCTCAGGATGGTCGCCGGGAAAATTGCGCCGCGGAGCTTCGAGCGGGAACAAAGGCGCCTGCTGGTCGGAGGCGGAAAAAGCGGCCACTTCCAGCAACTGGTGGATCTCCTCCGGGTTGCGAATCAGCCATTCCGCAAGGAAGGGGCTGTGCTCGAACAGGTCCACGGTCAAATCTACCAGTTCCGGCTGCTCCTCCATGGCCGTCAGCAGATCCGGCATCGAGACGATCTTGCCGAGAAAATGCTCAAATAAGCCGCGGCCGCGTTTGAGCGGAGCTTGTGCAATTCGCGCCGCCACGGCCGGCGCTCTCAGCTCGACATATCGAAGCTGCGCTTGCATACCGCGCTCCAGGTTTTCCTGCGGGGCCTCCATTTCCAATTGGAACAGCGGCGCCGCATCAGGCCCCTGCAAAGAGACGGGACTATGTCCGTGAATCACACGGTCATAGATTTCAGCCACCGCTCGCAGGTGCTGTTCGGTGCGCTCGACCAGCGTGCCGGCTATTTTTTCGCCGTTGGGCACGCCGACCTTGAAGCCCAGGACCTCCAGCGCCTCCGGCTCATCCGGAAGCGTGTGGGTCTGGCGATCGTAATCGAACTGAAGACGGTGTTCCACGATACGCAAAAAATGGTAGGCGCTGTTTAGGCGGGCGTAGTCGCGCGCCGAGATGTAGCGCTTGTCGCGAAGCCTTTGCAGAGCCACCAGCGTGCCGCCATGCCGGACCCAGGCGTCGCGTCCCCCGTAAAGCCGTTGCAGGCACTGCACCAGGAATTCGATATCGCGAATACCCCCGCGGCTCAGTTTCACGTTCAATCCGCCGGGGGCGCGGCGGCGCAGTTTTTCATGAATGCGTTCGCGAGTTTCCGAAACGCTTTCAATCGCTGAGAAATCGGTCGTTGTCCGGTAGATCAGCGGCTCGACGAAGCGCAAAAACCTTCGCCCGAGTTCGCGGCTCCCAGCCGCTACTCGCGCTTTGATCAGCATTTGCAATTCCCAATCGCGGGCGCGGCGCTGGTAATAATCCCGCAAGCCGCTCAGCGGCTGCGCCACTTCGCCCAGATTGCCCTCCGGGCGCAGCCGCAGGTCAACCCTGTAGCAGGAGCCTTCCGGCGTGTTCGAGGAAAGCAGATCGGTGAGCTGGTTGGCCACCTTGATGAAGAATTCCTTGTTGGTTAGCCTTTTGGGCCCGTCCGTCTCCCCGCCGCCGGCGAAGAAATACATCAGGTCAATGTCCGAGCTGTAATTGAGCTCCCGGCCGCCGAGCTTGCCGAGAGCCAATACGGTGAACTCGCAAAGCTGGCCGCCCCCGGCCCGCTTCTCCGGAGAGGCGGCGGCGCCCGCTGGAGCCAGCCGGGGCGAACCAAAAATTTCCGTCAACTCCGCTTGAATCCGCTCCAGGGCCGCTTCCAGAATCGTGTCGGCGAGATTCGACAGTTCCAGGGTCGTCTCGGCCAGTGTGCTGAGGCCCAAAACATCGCGCAGCATGATGCGGAGCAGATTGCGCCTCCGGAAACGCGCCAGCTCGAGTGCAACAGCCTCGCGGCGCATCTCGCGAGGGAACGGGCCTAATTGGGATCGCAGCTCTTCGGGCCCGAGCACGCGGTAGAAGCCGTTTTGTTCAGAGACGCAATCCAGCCAGTCGGGGTGCTGGAATATGGCTTCCGCGAGGAAGTGGCTATAAGAGAATACGGCTAAGAGAGCGTTTAGCCGGGAGGTCCGAGCGAGGGTGCCGGCGGCCTCTGCCCCGCTCGACAGAAACCGGTCGAGGTAATGAATCGCCGCATCCGGATCCGGCGACTGCGCGAGCAGCGAATTCAGTATGTTTTCGGTTTCCGAACTGAGATAACGGCTCAGACCTGCCAGGCTGCGCTGCGCTCGCTCGACGTGGCGAAACGGAACGCTCTCCAGGAGGCGGTCCATAGAAGCGGGCCTGTGGATTGTGGGCTGTGGCTCACGCGCGGTGGAGACCACAAGCCATTCGCCACAGGCCACAACCACTAGATATCGTAATACATGGCGAACTCGTACGGGTGCGGGCGCAGCCGGATCGCGTCGACTTCGTTCTTCATCTTGTAATCGATCCAGGTTTCGATGATCTCTTCTGTAAACACGTCGCCTTTGGTCAGAAACGCGTGGTCGTTCTCGAGGGCTTTCAAGGCCTCGTCGAGCGAAGCCGGCAGCGACGGCACGCCTCGCATTTCTTCGGGAGAAAGGTCGTAGATGTCCTTGTCCAGCGGCTCGCCGGGGTCGATCTTGTTCTGGATGCCGTCCAAGCCGGCCATGAGCATGGCGGCGAAAGCCAGGTACGGATTGCAGGAAGGATCCGGAGGCCGAAACTCCACGCGCTTGGCTTTGGGGCTGGCCGAGTACATCGGAATGCGGCACGCGGCCGAACGGTTGCGGCGGGAGTACGCGAGATTGACCGGCGCTTCGAAGCCGGGAACCAATCGTTTGAAGCTGTTTGTCGTGGGAGCGGCCAGCGCTACGACCGCCGGCGCGTGCTTCAGCAGCCCGCCAATGTACCACAAAGCGATATCGGAAAGACCGGCATAGCGGTCGCCGGCGAACAGGGGCGTGCCGTTCTTCCAAATGGACTGGTGCGTGTGCATGCCGCTGCCGTTATCCTGGAACAACGGCTTAGGCATAAACGTGACGGTCTTGCCGTGCTGCGCCGCAACGTTCCGGATGACGTACTTGTAAATCATCATGTTGTCGGCCGATTTCACCAGCGAATCAAAGCGCTGGTCGATTTCGGCCTGGCCGCCGGTAGCCACCTCGTGATGATGGCACTCAATTTCCAGGCCGCTCTTCAACATCGTGCGCACCATCTCGGCCCGCAGGTCCTGATAGTGATCTGTAGGGGGTACCGGGAAGTAGCCTTCCTTGTAGCGGGGCCGGTATCCAAGATTGTTCTCCGAACGCCCGGAGTTCCACCGCCCTTCCTCGGCGTCGATGAAGTAATATCCGCTGTTCTGGGTCTGATCAAAACGAATGTTGTCGAAGATGAAAAACTCCGCCTCGGCGCCGAAATAGGCGATATCTCCGATGCCGCTGTACTTCAGGTAGTTTTCCGCCTTCTTGGCGATCCAGCGCGGATCCCGCTCGTAATGCTGCTTGGTGATGGGATCGATCACGTCGCCGATCATCACCAGCGTGGGAATCTGCGTAAACGGATCCATCATGCAGGTCGAAGCATCGGGAATCAGCAGCATGTCGCTCTCGTGAATAGCTGCCCACCCGCGCAGGCTCGATCCATCAATGCCGAAGCCGTCCTCGAAGCTGCTCTCGGTCAATTGCGCGATCGGGAAAGAAACATGATGCCAGAGACCCGGCAGATCGCTGAAGCGCATGTCCAGCATCTGCGCGCCATTGGCCTTGGCAAACTCCAACACCTCTTTGGGACTTCTTACAATACTCATCACACCTCCAGTGTTTATGCGGGCAAAGAATTTAAGGGGGATACCGCAATTACAGAACCGTTAATGGTAGCATAACAGTCCTTTGCGGCGAGGCTGGCTTCCGGAAGGCGCGGCCGGTGAAGTGACGCCGGCTTGGATGTAAAGACTTCCGGTCACGGCAGCAGCTTCCGGTACCGGCCGGAGGCAACCGGCTGCGCCCGAGCATGAGGAGGCGGCACGCGCCGGCTTCGCTCGATTCCTCCGCCCGAGCGAGAATTTTTATCGCCCTTTCCCGAAGAGCAAACTGCAACACGGCCTGATCCGGCGATTGGCGTTAGCCCCGGGTGGCTTTCGGCGCCGACGCGTATACCTCGCTGGCCGGCGCCGGAGTAGTTCTTCTAAGGGGCCGCTGGGGACCACCTGCAAGTCGCCGCACCCCGCAGGAACTCCGGACGAGCCTCTCGGATCAGGGTGCGT
>DASREK010000180.1:0-7909 GCA_035652135.1 Bryobacterales bacterium
AAAGCGGCCACGAGTTCTTGCCGAGCCCCATGGTCTGCTCGAGTTTCGCAGGCACCTCTTCGGGCGTGATCGGAGATTTGGCCGAGGGAGAAAAGACGTTGGTAATCAATTCGAGCGATGCCTTCAGGGACTGCTCACTGATCACCGCCGCGGCTTTGCGTTCCGCAGGGTGTTGGGGGGCGGCTTTGCGCAATTCAAACTGAAGCCGCCAGCGGTTGTCGCTAATCTTCGATTCGCACCAGGATTCCAGTGTGCCGATTTCCGTCAGGCGGGCGCCGAGCTTGACCGGGATGAGCCGCTCCTCCGCTTTCTTTCCGAAACGAATGACGGCGTGCAGCGGAGCGTGCATGTGCAAGCCGGGATCATCGGCCGGAAATTCGACGACGTCGCCGAGCTTGTCTTCAGCGCGGGTGAGCGAGCTGTACAAGCGGAAGGAGACGGGCCGGTTCGCCACCAGTTGCAGCGCGTCATTGTCGATTTCGAGCGCCGTGCCTTCTTCGGCGCCGCGGGGGACCAGGCACACGGCGGAGATCTTGCCCTCGCGCGGCTCGCTGATGCCGATGAAATAGGTGCGCGGCAAGCCACCGCGCACCAAGACGCCGCTGCCGGTGGCACGGACGTAGGAATAGTATGCCGCGCCGCGGGCGACCGCGAGATCCAGATCGGTGTTCTCGAGGATCTCCGGGCGACGGCCATACCAGCGGCCAACAACCTCGGCGACGCGCTCGCGCAGAATCTCGGGGATGAAGAAACCGCCGTTGAACAGAATGGCGTCGGGCGCCTGACCGGCGCTCTCGAGGAAGGCGTTCAGGTGGCGCGTGATGGCGGCATCGGAGACATAGGGCAGACCCAGCTCGCGAAACAGGCTGCGCTTTTCCTCCTTCGGGCCTTCGCCGCGCTCGGTGAACGGGAGAAAGCCTTCCAGAGCCAGCTCGAGCGCTTCCTCGCGCCGGATTTCGCTCTTGAGGGTTTTGCCGATGAGGGCCGAGCCGGAACCGAGCACGGTGATTTCGACGCTCTGGCGCGTGGGATCGGTGAGCAGAATTTCCTTGGCCGAGGAGCATTGGCGGCGCAGGCCGCTGCGTTGGCGGATGGAGAGCTGAGCACCGAGCTTGGTCTCGACCAGCCAGGCAAAGGTGAGATCGAGGTTATCGCCTCCGAGCAGCAAGTGCTTGCCGACGGCGGTGCGCGTGAAATTCACCAGATCGCCTTCGCGCGAGACGCGGATCAGGCTGAAATCGCTGGTGCCGCCGCCCACGTCACAGACGAGCACAATCTGTCCATCGAACAGCTTTTTGCGCGATTGGGCCAGGTTGTTGGCGATCCAGGAATAAAATGCGGCGGCGGGTTCTTCGAGCAGTGTGAGGCGCTCAATGCCGGCGTCGCGCGCGGCCATGACAGTCAGTTCGCGAGCCTCTTCGTCGAAGGATGCGGGGACGGTCAGGACGATGTCCTGTTCGGCGAGGGGCCCCGCTTTGGTCTTATCCCACTCCTCGCGAAATTTCGCGAGATAGCGCGCGGATACTTCCACCGGAGAAAGGACGCGCCCCGTTTCGGGCGAATCCCAGGGGAGAATTTTCGCCGTGCGATCGACGTCAGGATTCGATAGCCAGGATTTGGCGGAGTGCACCAGGCGCGTGGGGACCAGGGCGCCCTGCTCGCGGGCATAGACGCCGACGGGCTGACCATCTTCGAGGAACAGGAAGGAGGGCAACGTGCGGCGGGGTTCGACACGGCCGGCGGCGACCTGCTGGGGCGTCTCGAAAATATGGACGGGAGGGAAATCGCGGTCTTCGGCTTCGCGCTCGTCAATGTAGGCCAGGGCAGAGTTGGTGGTGCCCAGGTCGATGCCAATTTTCATGTCGTCATCTGTCTTTCAGGGTAACCCCGCTCCTTATGGCCGCGACTCTATATCGGACGCCAGAGACAGGGCCATCACGAAGGAGCGGACAATCTTTACGCCGCGGCTACGCGTTCGCGGACGTTGAATTCGAGTTTCCAGCGGCGATTGTCGCGGGCCACGCACCAGAGCTGCAGCAGGCCGGTTTCGGTAACTACGGTCTCGAACGAGACGGGGACTACTTCGGCGGAAGATTCGCCGGCCCCGAAGGTCACTTCCATCGGGGAGAGCTCCTCGAGTTCTCCGGCGAAGTCTTCAATCAGATCGCCAGGCTGATCGTTTTTTCGGGCGGCGGAGGCAAAGAAGCGAAACTCCGCGGGTTCGCCGACGACCAAGCCGAACTCGCGGCCGGGAATCCGCACGTCAGTGCCCTCCTCCATACCGAAAGCCACGACTGTTAACGCCTTGAGGGGAGCGGCGAATCCGGGAGCGGCGGGCATCGCGCTCTCAATACCCACATAGTATGTCCGGGGGACGCCGCCACGGATGCGGACACCGCGGCCGCGCCGCGCCAGACCATGATAGGAGGCTCCGCGAGCCACCGCGTGCATCAGGTCTTCGCCGCTCAGCGGCTTGACGGCACCCATGCCTTCTTCCGCGAGCCACGAGTTGAGGGTTGCGAGCAGGCGTTCGCGCACCATGCCGGCGCGCAAGACGCCGCCGTTGAACAGGACATGCGTGGGGCAGGCCAAACCGCTCGGCCCGCGGCGCACCGCACCGTGTTCGGAGGTCGCGGCCTGCTGGCGGAGAAAGCGAGCCAGGTGTTTCGTGATCGCGGGATCGGCGGCATACGGCAGGCCGATTTCCTGAAGCCCGGCGCGCCGCTGACGCACGGGCATGTCCGCGCTCGCAACCGACGGCAGAAAGCCTTCACTCAGGATGCGATCGATGTCTTCGCGCGGCAGCGAGGCTTTGATCGTGCCGCCAACCAGGCCAGTGCCCTTGCCGAGAATCGTAACCGGCTCTTCTTTGGATTTCGAGCCGGGCGTCAATAACTTTTCTTTGGCGGTGCGGCAATTGTTCCAGAGCGTTTGCATTTGGCGGCTGTCGAGGCGTGTGCCTTTTTCGGCCAGCCGCTGCGAGACGGCGCCCGCCAATGCGAGATCGATGTTGTCGCCGCCCAGCAGAATATGCTCGCCCACGGCCACGCGTTCGAGCGCCAATTCGCCCTCGTGCTCGGTGACGGCGATCAAGGAGAAATCGGTGGTGCCGCCGCCGATATCCACGACCAGGATCAAATCGCCGACCTGGACGCGGTCGCGCCAGTCGGAGTGGCGTTCGATCCAGGCATAGAAAGCAGCCTGCGGTTCTTCGAGCAGCGTCAAATTTTGATAGCCGGCTTTCTGGGCGGCTTCGAGCGTCAGCTCGCGAGCTACGGCATCGAAGGAGGCTGGCACGGTCACCAGCACCTGCTGCTCAGTGAAGGGAAAATCGGGCATGCGATGATCCCAGGCCTCGCGCAAGTGTTCGAGGTAGCGACGGCTTGCCGTGACTGGGGAAATCTTGTCTACGCCTTCCGGCGCGCGGAAGGGCACCAGGGGAGCGGTTCGGTCCACGCCGGAATGCGAGAGCCAGGATTTTGCGGAGGAAACCAGGCGGCCGGCGTTTTCCGTGCCGCGCTTTTGCGCCAGGACCCCGACGGCGAAATCGCGGGTATCGTCCCAGGGCAGGGCAAGGGCGCCCGCGGGGAAATCCGAGGAGCCGGGCAGATAGAGGAAGGAGGGCAGCAGGTCTTCGTCGCGCACCTCCCCGGGATTCGTGAGCTGGGGGATGCTCATGACCTGGACGTTGGCGGGCGCGAACGGATCGGCATCCGCCCGGATCTCCGCGTAAGACAGCGCGGAGTTGGTGGTGCCGAGATCAATTCCGATGACGTATTTGGCTTCCAATTGGGATCTACTCGATTTCAATTTCCGCGGGCGCCAGCACGGACGCGTCCTGTTTGGCGCCGAGAGCCGGCAGATCCACCTTCACGGCACGCCAGCCTTTATGGCGGAGAGTGCCGCCGGAGGGCGGGGTAGCCGGCACGTTTCCGATGAACTTCACGAGATTCGGATCCTTGGAAGGGGCCTGGGTAAAGGTTCCTTCGACGCTGTCGATCACCGGCTGGAGGGTGACGTAGCGCGCCACCGAATCGCGGCATTGATTGTGCAACTCGCGGACGGCCGCGCCGACCTGATCGTCCGAATACGCGCTGATATCTTCCATCAGAAAATCGATGAGGCGCGAATCGCGCTGCAGAATTCCTAGCATCTGGAGGGCACCGTCCGAGGTTTTGGCGGTGGGGGCAGCCGGGGGGGCCGGCTTCGCCGGGGTGGCTGGACCCGCGGTCGAGCGCCGGCTCAAGCCGAGGGCGGTCATCGCCGAATCCGACAGGCGGCCGTGGAATAGAAGGTTAAAGAAACAACTGAACGCGAGAAAAAGACGATTCAACGCTTTAGCTCCAGAAACTAGAATAGCGTGTCAACACGCTTCTAGTTGGAGCTGACGGCCTCCAAGGCGGTCTGTTGCTGCCGGCGGCTTCCCCAGTACTTTTTCATGCGTTCGGAAACCTGCTGCCGTTCTTCGTCACCCATCGATTTCCGGCCACGGCGCCGTGCGCGCTCGGGCCCGTCCCCATGGGTAGCGTGGAGCGCTTCCAGTGCCGCGATGCTGTTCTCCACTTTTTCCTTTTCGACGTACAGAGTTCTAATGATTTCGCTCAAGTCCATAATTTTCTTCTAGGAATGTAAGAATCAGTACATCCGGATTGGAGCAGCCAGCAAGATTGCTCGCAAGCCATCGGTAAAGTTGTAATCGGAAACAAGGAATTCCGCATCACCCAAAAGGGCTATTCGCGGCGCTTACGAGAAGGAATAACGGTCACCTGGTGGAGCCGATCGAGCTGACGTCGTGCGATTTCAGCCCAGGGACCGCTACGGTCCAGCTTCAAATAGCATTTCCAATGGTGCACCGCTCGGAGGGATTCGCCCGTCCTCTCGCAAAGTAAAGCGAGGTTGAAATGGGCATCGGCGTAGTGGGGATTTAATGCGAGGGAGCGCCGGTAGTGATCGAATGCCTCATCCAAGCGGCCTTGCTCGTCATATAGATTGCCGAGGTTGAACTCGGCCAAGGGATAGGTGGGATCGGCGGTAGTCGCGTCTTTGTAGTACCGTTCGGCCTCGGGAAAATTGCGCTGACGGTAATGGATCGTACCTAAATTAACCAGGGCGCCAGCAGCCGCAGGATTCAGCTCGACGACCTTCTCGTAGGCTTCAAGGATGTCCTCCAGAGGTGCGCCGGTCTCCTCGAGCGCCAGCGCCTTTTGGAACCAAGCTTCGGATTCGCGCAAGCGGTTGCCGGGCCGCTTTCGGAGCGCAAAATCTTTGAGGCCTCCAAGTTCGGAGGCCTCGAAATCAAACAGCGTCTGACCGCTGACGGCTTCCATTTTCTGGCCAGCCAGCCGCACCGCGATCTTCTTACCGTCGGAAAGAATTCGCAATTCAGATAGCGGCTGCGTGATGCCGTCCAGTTTGTGGCGGAGCGCCTCGACGGCTTCGGCGATTTTACGCGAGCGGAAGCCTTTGCCATGCAACTCGAGGATGGTGCGAATCGCGATCAGGTCGGAGAACGAATAGGATTCGGCCGCGGGCAGCAACGAATCGTGTTCCCAACGTTTCAACTGGCGCTCGGTAAGACCGAATTGGCGGCGCACCTCGGCACGAGTGTATTCCTGCCGCGGCGCATTCGAGATCACGGGACCATTTTAGCTTGATGTGGTTTGACGAGGCCTCATGAAACGTGGAACTAGCAAGAGCGCGGAGCCGTAGACAAGCAGCGAGATGACCAGCGCCGCCTTGCTGTCCTGGCGCAAGTCGACCAGGAGGAGGCGGTATGCGCCGAGGATCATCAACGGGTAGACCAGGGGCGTGATTTCGAAGGCGGTTTGACGAGATCCTATCCAGGCCAGCAGCACGGCGCCGCCGGCCAGTACGGCCGTCCGCCCGGCGGCGCAATAGGAGTGCGACGCGAGACTCCCAAAAATGGCGTGGTATGACCCTGCGATAGCGGCGGCGCCCAATGCCGCCAGAGGCCAGAACGCGGCAGCGGCTAACGCCATTCGAAGGACACTCGGGCTGGGGCCGCGAGCGGCCAGGATGAAGCAGGCGAGCGCGATCGCTGCTTCTCCGAGAAGCGGCAGCAAGGAGTCCGTTGGATCGTGTCCGTCGAGGAGCCCTCGGGTGGATTGCGCCAGCGCGCCGGAAGAGCCGAGGGCAAACAGCAGGTAGCCGGCGCCCTGCCAGCGAAACGCCGGCCTCGGTAGCATCATGCATCCGAGAGCGAGCGCGGAGGTTACCGCGGCCGCCCATCCGGCCGGCAGAGCGATTCGGACCGCGGCCAGGGTGAGCAGGAAAGCAAATCCGAGATAGACCTGAAAATTGCGACCTTTCAGAGCGGCCCCTGTTGCATAACAGACGGCAGCGGAGCCCAGGCAGAAGACGGAGATGGCTGGAAGGATCGACGGGCCGCCCAGCCGGGGCGCGCCTCCGAGCACGAGCAGGAAGACGATCGCAAGCTGCGCCACTTCGAACATGCGGATGGTCGAGCCGCGCAGGAACGTGCGGACGACGGTGCTCGACAGATAGATTGCCGGGAGTGCCAATTGTGCGCCCAGAACGAAGAAGTAAGGGATGGGGGCGTAGCTCTCGGGCAGCCCACGTGGGTCGCTCGCGAGATACGTCGCAAGCAAGACCACCAGATCCGCGGCAGCGGCGGCGAGCCAACGCTCGCTCAGCCAGTGGTCGAGACAGGCTGAAATCTCGACGGCGGCGGCAATCAGGACCAGGAGGAGGAGGAATGGGACGACGTCATGCGAGCCGATCAGTAGGGCCGCGCCAGTCAGTACCGCGGTGAGAATGGAAATGGTGGCGACGATCAGCAGATTCTTGCGCCAGGAAATGAGCAATCCGATGGACGTGAAGGCAAGCAGGACCGCCGCGCTCGTCCAAGTCGAAACCGCATGCAGACGGAGCGTGGCTTCCCAGATGAGGGGGCCCAGGACCAAAGCGGAGGTGAGGCTGTAGAGCGCCGTTTCCGCGCGGCGACCGGCCGGGATACGCGCCGCCCAGACCAGCCAGAACACAGCATAGCCAATCGCGGCGAATACACCGGCTTTCGGCGCCACCATGTGGGCTTCGGTGAACGCGCGGAGCACATAGGCGCCGGCCATGGCGAGCACCGCTCGGCCGAGAATGGGCACAGCAGCGACACTCTCGATCAGCGCAATCTGCGCGGGCTCGGCCCTCGGTGCGCTCGCGCTCGGAGCCGGCTCGAATCGCTGTTCGAGGCGGGCGAGACGAGCTTCGATCTCCCGTATTCTGCGGAGGAGTTCCCCGACATCGGCTTGCGTGCCGGGTTCCGGCATCGCGCCCTCCTCAGGCTTCGGTGGTTGTCCGCTCCTGCCACGGCGGCAGCAGCTTCACCAGCACGAAGAACAGCACAAACGGCAGGATCATGAGCATGATCGCCGGCAGCAACCCCTCGCGCGCGGCAAATTGCACCTTGTACGTGGTGTAGCCGAGAAAACTCTTGGAGAATAATTGGCCGCCGATCACCACGTTCCAACGCATGGCGAAGATGCCGATCAAAGTCAGGCAGCTTGCCGTTACATACAGGCGGCGGCGCACCGGCTCGGAGAATTTCCAGAGTTGCGTTGCAGCGAGCAGACACAAGGGGCCGAGCGTGCCCAGAAAAATCTGGATCAACACCTGCGACGTCCAGAGCCGCGTGTGCACCATGAAATCGAGCGAACGAAACGATTCATCGGCCTCATAGGTGCGCTGGACCAGGTCGAGCATCTCGAGCGTGAAATCGATGACGAAAGTGTAGAAAAGATACTTGGCTATGGTATCCAGGCAACGCATGTCGAGCGCCGTTTTCCGCAGTTTCATGGAGATGACATAGAGGACCAGCACGGCAGCGATCCCGGAGGTCATGGCGGAGAACAGGAAAACGATCGGCATCAGGGGC
>DASREK010000181.1:0-4026 GCA_035652135.1 Bryobacterales bacterium
CCGGGCGAGCCCGGCTCGGAGACCTGGAAAGATGGGAAAAATTTCTGGCAATTCGGAGGCGGATCGACCTGGGGTACAGGGTCTTACGATCCGGAGCTGAACCTGGTGTACTGGGGTACCGGCAACCCCGGGCCTGATCTGAATAGCGACGTGCGGCCCGGCGACAATCTCTACACCAACTCGATGGTGGCCCTGGACGCCGATACGGGGAAGCTCAAATGGCACTTCCAGTTCACCCCGCACGACACTCATGATTGGGACTCTATCAGCGAGCCCATCCTGGCCGACGTGAATATTAACAACACGCCGCGCAAAGTGCTGCTGCAAGCCAACCGCAACGGCTTTTTCTACGCCCTCGACCGCACCAACGGAAAGTTCATTTACGGCTTCCCTTACGTGCATCAGACCTGGGCAAAGGGACTCGATCAAAACGGACGCCCGATTGTCGTCCCGGGCATGGAACCGACCAAGGAAGGTAAGGTCGTCTGCCCTAGCCTGGGCGGAGGCAAGAATTGGAACCACGCGGCCTACAATCCCCAGACCGGTCTGATGTATGTGCCTTCCGCAGAGGGCTGTGAAAAATTTTTTATCGACGACCTGCCGGAGCCCGAACCCTTCCGCATGTGGATGGGGAGCATCCATGAGACGATCGGGACCACGCCGCAATGGGGGGCGGTGCGGGCTTACGATGTTCGTACCGGAAAGCTGGCCTGGGAATTCAAAACGATCACACCCGAGCGCGGCTCAGCTTTAACCACCGGCGGCAACCTGCTGTTTATCGGGGATTCGCAAGGTTATTTCACGGCGTTCGATGCCACCAACGGCAAAGTGCTCTGGAAGATAAATACCGGCGCGGGCTCCGGGCGCGGCGGCGGAGTATCGGCCCCTGCAATTACGTATATGCTCGATGGCAAGCAGCAGATCGCGGTGATCGCCGGGCAGTCGCTGTTTGCGTTCAAGTTGCTGGAACCCTAGCCGGCGGTTCCTGGGCTACTTTTTGGCGCCTTGGTTCTGTGAACCGGCCGAAGTCCGGCGCCGCAATGGCCGGCCGCGGAAGCGGGCGCCGCTCTTCACAGCTCGTTTTCATCGATGTCGATTTCCATTCGCAGCAGAGCGGCTCCGAATGTTTTGCCTTGAGCGTCCAGGCGAAGAGAGACGGTTCCGCCGCCACCCAGGGAACGGTGCAGCAGGAAATTCAACGCCCCCAGATTGGGCAGTTCGAAGCGCTGCACTTCGCCCCGGCAAAGCTCTCCGAAGTGGCTCTTCACCCGCTCGGCCGTTACCTCCCGGACCAGAATCGGATAATGCCGCTGCTCGAACGCAATCAGTCCGATGTTTGCGGTATCGCCTTTGTCGCCTGAGCGCGCATGTGCCAGCCGGAGAAGCGGGACTTTCATAGAAACACTTTTAGCATGGTCCCGAGCCTAGCGCGAGCTTATAAAATCGGCCGCCGGCCCGGGGAGGGCGCGTGCCGGCTCCGGCGAGGCTGCTGAGTTGCACGAATTCTTTGCCGAGGAGACAAAATGCCCCAAGAAACTGGTTATTTCAGCCGCCGGCTGGAAGGCCGTGTGGCGCTGGTGACAGGAGCTTCACGCGGCATCGGGCGAGCCATCGCGATACGTTTGGCGCTCGAGGGGGCCGCTGTGGCGGTCAATTTCCGCAGCGAAGCGAAGGCCGCCGGCGAGACCGTCGAGCGGATCAGAAGCCTGGGAGGCCAGGCCTTCGCCGTGCAGGCGGACGTGGCGGATCCTGCTTCGGCCGGCCGGCTGGTTGCCGAGACCTGCGAGCGTTTCGGAGGTATCGATGTACTGGTCAACAACGCCGGCATTCTGTACCGGGGCGACATCTTCAATTACAACGCCGAAGAGTTTTATCGCATGCACGCCGCCAACACCGGCGGAGTCGCCAATACCGCCGCCGCGGTTGCGCCGCGTATGAAGGAAAAGAAATCCGGAAGCATCGTCAATATCACGTCTATTGCCGCGCTAGGAACGGCCATGCACGGGACGACGTTTTATGCGGCAACGAAAGCGGCAGTGATTATTTTGACCAAGCGATTCGCGCTTGAATTAGGACCTTTCGGGGTTAATGTGAATGCCGTCGCTCCCGGCTTCATTCAAACAGATATGACCTTCGCCGGCCGGACTCCGGAGGAGGCGCAGCAGGTTTCCGAGAGCATGAAATCCCGGACCATGCTGGGCCGCGTAGGAAAGCCAGAGGATATTGCTTCCGTTGTCGCCTTTCTGGCTTCACCGGACGCAAGATTTGTCACCGGCCAAATTCTAACCGCCGACGGCGGCCGCCTGGACTTCTTGACTCACGGCTTATAGAGCCGCCTCAAACCGCCGCGGCCACTTGTGTGTACCGCCGGCGATCGGTATTGACCTTGTATTTTGACCACGCGAAGAGCCTGCTGGCCGGAGATACGAATGCCGGCAGGAGCCGGAGGACAGCGATCTCTAGCCGCCGCGGCCGATCATGGAGAGACGCAGAAATCCGAGACGCCCCCGCAAGCGGGCGCCTCGGAGGAATGTCAGCGTGGTCAGTTGCGTCCTTTTTTCGATGACCCCGGAGGTCCGTTCTTTTCCGCATTAGCGGCTGTGCGCCGATCCAGCCACCCCGGATACCACTGGAAAACGTTGCCCGTGAGGCTGGCAATGTAAATCTGGCCGTCGGAGGCCACATTGATTTCGTGCCCGGGACTTTCCATCGCGCCGAGAACCTTGCCGGTCTCGAGGTCCACATGCATGATCTGGCCGGCCAAGGTGTCATACGTGATGTTTTCTACGTTGTTGCGGTGGGTGATGATCCATAGGTTGTCGTCAGGGGTGATGAACAGCCCTTGCGTAGCGCCGAGGTGATTCCATTGCTTTAAAAACTCGCCGTTGGCGGTGAAAATCTGAATCCGGTTGTTCTCGCGGTCGCTGACGTAAACCCTGCCTTTGGAATCCACAGCTACGGAATGTGGGGTGTGGAACTGGCCCGGACCGCTCCCCGGCGTGCCCCAGGCAAGAAGATATTTGCCATTCTTGTCAAACTTCACCACACGGGAGTTGCCGTACCCGTCGGAAACATAGAAATCTCCGTTGTAATTGGCGCCGGTGCGGGCGAAGGCAATGTCGGTGGGAAGATTGAAGTGCTTGTCGTCGGTTCCCTTCTGCCCCTTGACGCCCAGCGTCATCAGCACCCTTCCGCTCTTATCGAATTTAATGACCTGCTGGCCGGTAGTATCGGTTACAAAAATATTGTCATCCTTATCCGCCCGCAGGCCGTGCGGGTTGTTGAACATGCCTTTGCCCCAAGAGCGCAGGAATTTGCCCTTGTTGTCGAACACGATCAGCGGATCGGCGTGCGTGCCTCGCTGGAATACAAAAACCTCGTTGCCCGCCTGGTTGGTTGCTATAGCGGAGACTCGCCCGAATTTCCAGCCATCGGGCATCGTATCGGGCTCTTCTCCGAAACGAATGTGCACACGGTACTTCAGGAGCGAGCCCTGGTGCGGATACCAGGCCTCGGGAACCCAGCCCTGCTCGGGCGCCTTGGATTTTAGCTGCTGAGCCCAACAAACTCCAAAAAAGAGAGCGGCTGCGATGATCAGCAGTCCTATATTCAGCTTTTTCATGGATCAATGACCTCCCGGTTTAAAAAGAGCAAGCTCACGGATAATCAGATCTGGTTCGGCGGAACCACGAGCGCTTTCTTGTCCGCCCCGTTGCCTTGCTTTGCGGTCGAAGTATATCGAACGGAATCGCGAAGTGTCAACGTTCCGGCCTGCCTGGGCCAGCGTATTGGCGGGATTTCGGCCGGTAGACGGCGGCCAAGCGACCGCTGGAGGCGCTGCCGTGGAACGGAATTCCCGGCGCGCACTCCGCAACTACCCGGAGCAGGTGCGCCGCTCCGGCGCCAAGCATACTACGAATCGACAAGCCGGCTTCTTGACAGAAAGTTAGGTCAGAAGGCGGTGGCGACGACTTCCCTTTCGACAACCTCCGAACGCCAAATCGCAACGCGCTTCCGGTCCGCGCA
>DASREK010000182.1:0-11877 GCA_035652135.1 Bryobacterales bacterium
GGCGGTCCCTGCATTACTCGGAGAAGCTCGAGAGGGGCGCCGAAGAAAAGCGTCTCCACGCCACGCGCAGCGAAGAACGCGATGACCTCGACCGCACTATCGCGCGAGCCCTGGTTCTTCAGGCCAGGGCGTGGGGCAACACCGGCGATCTCGACAAGGCCATCGCCAAGGCGAAGCAGAGCTACCAGACGTATCCTACGGGCGAAGCAGCGCGGGAACAGGCGCGATGGGAGGCCCGGCAAGGTAAGCTCGCCGACGCAATTGAGCATTACGCGGATGCTTTTTCCATCCCCGACCCCAAGGTTACGGCCGAAGACCGGCGGCTGGACCGCGCTGCGGCGGGCGATCTCTATACAAAAATGCACGGATCGGAGGCGGGCCTGGGAGATCTGATGTTGCAGGCTTACGACCGCACGGCGCATGCCATCGCAGTCAGGGATGCGCTCCGGAAGGCCGATGTACCCAATGCCGATGTCCAGGATGCATTCCTGTACCGCTTGAGCGGGCTGCGCGGCGACTCTATCCGGCTGGCCGATTTCAGCGGCAAGGTTTTAATCCTCGATTTCTGGGCCACCTGGTGCGGCCCATGCCGTCTCCAGCACCCGCTTTTTGAGCAATTGAAGAGCAAGTACGCAAAAGACGCCGACGTGGTCTTTCTTTCCGTCGACACTGATGAAAATCGGGAGCTGGTGAAGCCTTTCATCATCGAACAGAAATGGTCCGACCAGGTTTATTTCGAAGACGGCCTGGTGCGCTTTTATCACATCACGGGTATTCCCACCACCATGATCTTCAACAAGCGTGGAGAGCTGGTCAGCCGGATGCAGGGCGTCAGCTTCGACCGTTTCGTCGAGCAGATCAGCGAGAAAATCGAGGAAGCGCGGCGGGAATGAGCGCGCCCGGTTCCGGGTCCGCGGTCGCGTGGGATTTCGGAAGCCGGCGTTTTCTTGCGATTCTCGCCTCTCAAACCCGTCCTGCGTGAAGGGCCCTGGTTCCTCAAGCTGTCTTCTCCAAGCAGGGTCTCGAGCGGGAAACCGCTTCTACGCTCGCCGGTTCTCCGAGGGCCTGCAAATCCCGGGATGGCGGCCGCGCCCCACTTCAGGGCCGGACCGGCCCGCTGGCAGGAAAGCCGATGCTATAATCCAAACGTCTGGCTCGTCCGGGTCATCCTGCAAGGGGCTGATCCCGCCCTTCGGCAGGACGGACTGGGAAAGAAATTTCTGAGTCCGGACTGGATCGGAAATCATCTATCGAGAAACCGCCGGGGTGTGCTCTGTGCGAAGCGGCCGCTCTTTCGGCGGATGTGGATGCTCATGAGAAAGCGAGAACGATACTTCGCTCTTGCGGTTGCGGCAGCAGGCTTGTTATGGTCCGCCGCTGGCCGGGCGGTCGCGCAGGAAGACCGCATTTTCTGGTTCAGCGATTATAAAGAGGCCTTACAGGAGGCGAAGAAAACTCAAAAGCCGATTTTTCTTGAGTTCCGTTGCGAGGCTTGAATAGCCGGGCGAATATTTGACGCACAGGTTGTGCTGTCGCCCCCAAGCTCACCACGCGGCAAACTCATGAGCCAGTACGTGTGTGTCCGGCTCGTGAAGAACGACGATTCCGATATCGCGCTGTTTGACCGGGACTGGAACAACACGCTGTACTTCTTCATCATGAACGCCGATGAGCAGATCTACATGCGGTACGGCGGCCGGGACCAGGTTTCCGACGACACCTACCTCAATCTGAGCAGCCTGGAGGTGGCGCTCCGGCAGGGCCTCGAATTGCATCAAAAGTACCTGCAGGGCGAACTGAAGAAAACGGAGCGGCCCAAGCCTTCGCATCCGCGGGATTACCCGCTGCTAGTCGAGCGCACGATCGGGCGGGGCGCCTGCGTCGAATGCCATCTGATCGGCGACTACATCAATCTGCACAAAGAGCGCGACGGCACGCTCGACAAGATGAAAGATCTTTACCGCTCGCCCGATATCAAGACCATCGGGATCCATCTCGATATTCCCAAAGGATTGGTCGTGAAAGAGGCGCTGGGCGCGGTTCAGGAGGCGGGCATGAGGCCGGGCGACCGCATTGCGGCGCTGAACGGCACTCCGGTCTGGACCTTCGGAGATTTCCAGTATTATTACGACAAAGTGGATCGCCGCGCCCAGCAAGTCCAAATTACGGTGGAACGGGATGGGAAGCCGATCGACCTGACGGTGGCGCTGCCGAAGCTTTGGTGGCTCACGGATATCGGCTGGCGGCAATCCAGCGTTGATCCACGCGTCTATTTCGAGTCGCGCCCATTGACGGAGGCCGAGAAGCGTGAGCTAGGGCTGAAGGCAGACGGGTTTGCCGGCCAGGTGAAATCCGTGGATAGCCTGGCCAAGATGCTCGGGACCCATCAATTGCAGGTGGGCGATATCATTTATGGCGTCGATGGCGTGGAACAGGATGAGATCGCCAATACCCCGGAGCTCTTCATCAAGCTTCGCAAAACAGCGGGCCAGACCGTGACCCTGAGCGTGATTCGGGACGGCAAGCGGCAACAAATGCAATTGAACACGCTCAGGATGAACTTCCGGAAATAAGCTATGTCGAGAACACGAAGAGCGCTGAAAGCAGTCGTTACCCTGGTTGCCCTCAGCAGCCCGGCTTGGGCTGGCGAGTGGACCCAACCGGTAGCCGTCACTCATGATATGAGGCCGTGCATTTCCTACAGAGCCAAACTCGACGGCGACTTCCTGGTGATCCAGGCAACGCCGGAAGCCGGGTGGCATACGTTCGCCATGGACAACAAACAACGCGCCGAGGAAAAGCTGGCCGGAAAGCCGGCGCTGGCCGTGGACGCCCCCACGCAAATCAAACTCACTCAGGGATTAGAAGCCGTGGGGCCGTGGTATCAATCCTCGCCAAAGGATTTTTCAAAGCCGGAGCTCCAGTTGTTCAGTTGGGGCTTCACCGGCCCGGCTCTGTTTGCGGCAAAAGTAAGGCGCTCCGGAGCGGGACCGGCTCAAATCTCGATAGACGGACAGGCGTGCACCGAAACGATTTGCAAGAAAGTGGATGTGGTGATTTCGCTGCCGCTCACCGAGACAAAAGCCGGCAGCCCGGCAGGTGTTGATCTGAAAAACCTCGTGCGCGTTCGATAGGCGCCTGCCGCGGCTCCCACCGGCTAAGAAACGAGCGTTCTCGTCCAGTCACCGCGTCCGCTTCCAGTACACTGGCGCCTGACTAGCGGCGCCGCTTCCCACTCGCCTCGGGACGGTCAGCGTGGAAAGAGAGGCAGAGAGCCGACCCGGCCTGACTTCAGGCGATATGGGAGCTCTTCACGTCAACCGTAGTCACCCAAGGCGTCCTGAGAGACCAGTCAAGGTCGTACAGCTTGGCGCCGTTGGGACCCTGAATCAAAAGCTGGCGCATGGTTACGCTCCAATCGGGCCGCGTGGGGAAAGCGTCATAACTTTGCAGTTCGGTGAACTGAAACTGATTGGGGTCAAGGGCCTGTCGGCGCATCTCGTCCAGCAGGGGCTGGAGCGACACCGGCGGGATCAGCAGCGCGTAATGGCTAAGATCCATACCCGGCACATTGGGGATGAAATCGGTGACAGGCGGAGAATCCGGCCCGTTATTCGGGGCTTCGGCGCCGGGGGCTCCACCTTCTATAGAATTCTCCTTGCCGGTTTCCGGCTGATAAACCACAAGGCTGGCAGCCGTTTGGGTCCCAGAGAAGGGATCTTCCTGTGTCTCCCGCGCAACGCCCGCCGCTTTTCCAAAGCTGGATAGAGCAGGCAGCCCGGCGCCGGCCTGGTTCGGGCCTCGCTGAGGTGCGGCCGGCAGCACGCCAACGGATTGGGGACGGTCATTGCGCAGCGTCGAAAGCTGGGGTGGGGCGATGGGCGCCGGAGCCGGCTTGGATTGCGGCGCCTGCCCGCCCCTTTCCGGTGTTGTAGCCGCCTGCGGCGCGGCAAGTGCTTTTCGCGGCGCCTGCTCAAAGAGCGCCCAAAAGCCCGAGCTCGGTTTTTGGCCCCGTTGCGCCGGCCGTGCCACCGGAGTCTGGTTCGGAAACTTCAGGGATGTAATCATGCGGCCTCCCGCCGGGATGTTCGGCAACTATGCCGCCAAACGGCAAATGGGGCTGTTTGCGAAGCTTGAGCGGTACGGCCAGAAGATTGGCGGGACAGGATCCTGGCACAACGGCAATTTTCTGGCGCCGCCGGCGGCTCATTTGCCTGGCTCGGGCGCCCAGGAAAACTGCACCTTGCGTTCGGCAGCCAGCACGCGATCCACGCGGACCGTCAGCCGGTCGCCCAATGTGAACTTTCTTTTGCGCCTCTCCCCGACAATCGCGCGCATATTTTCGCGATAAGTGTAGCGGTCTCCCGGCAGGGTTTCGATGGGGATGAGGCCCTCAATGAACAAATCGAGCAATTCCACAAACAGGCCGTACTTGGCGACGCTGACGACAATCGCGGGGAATTCGTCGCCTAGGTGCTCTTCCATAAATCGCGCCTTTTTCCAGTCCAGCAGTTCGCGCTCGGCGTCTGCCGCCCGCCGCTCGGTAAAGGAGCACTCTTCGGCAACGGCGTGGAGATAACTTTTGGAAACCTGCGAAACTCTGGCGGCATTTTGCGCCGCGCTCCTGCCGCTTCGCGAGCGCCTGGATTTCTGCACGGTTCCTTCCGGCTTCGGCAGGGTTCCCTGGAAATTTCTCAGCAAGCCTTTCAAAAGCCGGTGCACAACCAGATCGGGATAGCGGCGGATCGGCGAAGTGAAATGGGTATAAGAAGCCGAGGCGAGGGCAAAATGACCCAAATTCTCCTCGCTGTACCGCGCTTGCTTGAGCGATCGCAGCATCAGGTAGCTTAGGATGCGCTCCTCGGGCTTTCCGGCGATGCGAGCAATCAGCTTTTGGTAATGCCTCGAGGTGATGGGAATATCGCTTTCCGGAACAATAATGCTGCGGCGGCCTTTTGTATGATCGCGATGCCGGGTTGTGAAACCCAAGTCGCGGGCGGGCAACGGACCAATACCGAGTGAATAACCGAACGTGGCCGCTACCTGCTCGAATTCCATCACGCGCCGTGGGTCCGGCTTCTCATGGACCCGGTACAGCGAAGCCGGCAGATGCAGCTCCAGGGTGGAGGCGACTGCTTCATTAGCCGCCAGCATGAATTCTTCAATCAAGCGGTGCGCGATGTTGCGCTCGCTGCGAACGATGGCCGTCACCTGCCCGGCTTCCCCAAACTCGATGACGGGCTCCGGCAGATCGAAATCGATCGACCCGCGCTTCTGCCGCCGCCGATTCAGGATTTCCGCCAGTTCAGCCATCTGCTCGAAGCGCGGCGCCAGCCGGGCGTAGCGCTCCCGCAGTCCGGGGTCGCCGGTAAGAATCAGGTTGACATCGGTATACGTCATCCGCTCGGCGCTCGCAATCACGCCTTCGCAAAATTCCGCGTCGACCACCTCGCCTTCCGGATCGATTTCTAGCAACACCGAGAGCACAAGCCGATCGGAGCGGGGATTCAGCGAGCAGATGCCGGTCGAAAGCTCGTACGGAAGCATAGGCACGGCGCGGTCCGGGAAATAAGCGCTGGTGCCGCGCAGACGGGCCTCCCGGTCGATGGCCGAGCCTTCACGGACATAGTGCGCCACATCCGCAATGTGCACCTGGAGCTGAAAGCGGCCATCCGGCCGGCGTTCCACCCACACGGCGTCGTCAAAGTCGCGAGCCGTCTCACCGTCAATCGTGACGACATCGAGCTCCCGAAAATCACGGCGGCGAGCGATTTCCTCCGCTGCAATCACCGGCTCCAGAGCTTCCGCCTCGCGGATTACCTCGGGCGGGAACCGGTGCGGCAGGTGATGCTTGCGGATCATGATCTCGACGTCGATGCCGAAATCGCCCGGCTGTCCCAGCACTTCCGTAACCCGGCCCTGAGCCGGCTCGGCCGGGCTCGGGTAACCGGTGATCTCGACATTGACAACAGCGCCGTCCAGATCTTCCGGGCTTGTTATCTCAAACCAGCGGACTTCGCCGAGCCGGTCCATGCGCTTCGATGGGGGCGGCAATTCCGCACTGCGGGGGATCAGTATGTTTTCGCGGATCTTCTCGTCATACGGAACTACATAACTGCCGCGCCGGCTGTAATGAAATTGCCCCACGACCTCGGCGTGCGCGCGGGAAAGGATGCGCACGAGCCGTCCCTCGCTCGGCCCTTTCAGCCGGACCAGCACCCGGTCTCCGTGCATCGCGCCGGCCGCCGATTCGGCGCTGATGTAGATATCCGGGATCACTCCGGATGGCTCTGCCCCGCGCCGGGCTAGCCTCTCCGGCTGGTCTGGAATCACGAAACCATAGCCATCCCGGTGCAAAACTAGCCTCCCGGAAACGTATTCCCCTTGTCTTTCCGCCAGCATGTAGTGGCCGGAGCGCGTCTCGATCAGGCGTCCGCGTTCCACAAGGCCGGCCAGCAGCCGCTCGAGCTCGCGGCGCTGGTCTCCGCGAACACCCAGCTCCCGAATCAACTGTTTGTAATTGGCCCGCCCATGCGGAAAGCGCCCGATGTGCTCGAGAATGGAGTGGGCATCCATATTTCCCCTTTGATCTTAACTGACTCCCCAGGGGCCCATGGTTCCCGTTGCCTGCCAGCGGAACCACCTGGAATCAGCCTTCCAGGCACATCCCCGCCGGTTCAAGCCTCCGCAGGATCGATATGCTAAGGTCTAAGTAGCAGAAGGGAGCCCATGCGCGGATTTCCTATGCCCGTGTGCCTGATTGCAGCCCTTTGCACTGCGCTCGTAGGCGGTCCCGCTTTGGCCGGAGATCTCCACCTGCGTTTTGCCCGCGTCACACTGGCGGAAGGAAGAGTGGAAATTGACCAGACCGGAACCGGCGAAAAAATTCCTGCCGCGCGCAACCTGCCTGTGGGTCAAGGATTCTGGGTCGAAACCTTCGGGGGCGCACAGGCTGAACTGGAAATGGATGATGGCAGCTACTTGCGCCTGGGGCCGGACTCCCAGGCGGAATTATCCGATTTGGCCGGACTGTCTACAGGACAGCGCATCAGCCGCATTTCCCTCGAACGCGGCGTGCTTTACGCCACCGCCGAGCCGATTCGTCCCAATGTCTTTGCCGTAGCCGCTCCTGGAGTGGAAATCGCGTTTCTCACCGCATCCCGCGTTCGCGTGGAAGCGGGCGAAAAAGGATCCACCGTGGTAATCCTGGAGGGCCGCGTCCGGCTCCGCACGCAGGCGGCGGAACTAGATCTCCATGAAGGGGAAACGGCCCATGTCGATCCGCAAGTGGGGGATCGGTTTCAACTACTGCGCGAAGCCCAAGGCGGCGTCTTGGATGCCTGGAACGAGCAACGCGATCGGGAAGCGGCCCAGCGCGCGGCAGGAACTAAGATCAAGGTTTTCCCAGCCGGGTTAGGCGAACTCGACGCTGCCGGTAAATGGATAGACGCTGGCCCTCTTGGAAAGGTGTGGCGGCCCAATGTCGCGACAGGCTGGAAACCGTTTTCTCTCGGGCTCTGGCGCTGGTATGACGGTCTCGGCTATGTGTGGGTATCGAGTGAAAGCTGGGGCTGGCTGCCCTATCACTACGGCCGGTGGACCCGCCTGCCGTCGGCCGGTTGGGTGTGGGCGCCGGGCGATGACCCTGCCTTCAAGGCAGGTGATACGTATTGGCTGCGCTCGGCCGCGTTTGTGGGATGGGGCCCGCTGGCGCCCGGCGAAAATTGGCGGCCGGGCGTCCCGCCCGCCCTCTTCTCCCCGGCGAACACAACATTCGCTCTTTACGCGCCCGGGAGCAGCGGGGCGCCGCACGTCATCGATCCGCAGCCGGCGCCGTCTCTGCCTCCAGATTCCCTCAAGCTGAGCCGTTTCGTAGGAGCCCTTCCTGCTCCGCTGCGGCCGGTGACCTCATCGATTCACCGCAAGCGGAGCCTGGCGGGCGTAGCGAGCTTTGCCCCGGCGCAGGTGGGAACGGCCGCTCGCGATGCGGAAATGCCTCACGCCGGCGCCGGCATTCAGATTATTGGCGGCGAACCGCCGAGGCCGCCCGAGGCGCCGCAACCTCCTGCTGCCCCTTCTGCTAGATATTATGAATATCCAAATGGCCCTCCCGCGGGAGGAGTTTCCCAGGCGCCGCCGGGTTCCTCTCCGGGACTTACTCTTCAGGACGACACAGAAGATGACCTGGGCATTTACTGGCCTGGGCTAATCGTCATTCAAGGGGGCGCCGGGAGAAGCAGGAGCGGAATGATTCGTAACGGCTCTAGGGGAGCTTCGGGTAATGGCCGCCCTGCCGGGGGCGGCGCCCCGGCTCCGGCCCCGCCATCCAATCCGGCGACGCCTCCTGCGCCTAATTTAACGCCGCCGAAAGTAGCCGCGCCAACCGGCCCACCGGGACCGGAGCGCTCGATGCGCTACAGGATTCCCGAGTCGGGCGAGGCGGAATCGCGAAGGCGTTGACCGCCGCTTCTCCATGCTCAAGTTGATCGGGATCCATGCCGTGCAGGCAGCATTGAAGGCCGGGCGCCCGGTGGAGTACGTGATGATTGCGCGCGGGGCGCAAAATGCGCGGATCCAGCAAATCATCGACGCTTGCCGCCGGTCGGCGGTTCCGCTCCGCTTCGAGCCAAGAGAGACGCTCGATCGCGCGGCCGAGGTGAAATCTCACCAGGGCGTAGTGGCGCTCGCCGCTGCGTATCCGTACCGGGAGATCGAAGAGGTAATTGCGCCTCCCGGAACACCGGGTGTCCTGGTGCTCCTGGACGGTGTGGAGGACCCCCATAATTTAGGCGCTATCATTCGCTCCGCCTATGCGGCCGGAGCGAATGCCGTGGTCATCCCGGAGAGGCGCTCAACCGGCCTTACGGAAACCGTCGCCAAGGCGGCCGCCGGCGCTCTCGAATATCTTCCGGTGGCTCGCGTGCCGAACATAAATCGGGCGCTGGAATACCTCAAAGAAAAGGATTATTGGATTTACGGTCTCGATGAACGCGCAGAGAAGAGCTACAACCACGCCGACTATCGCGGGCGGATTGCGTTCGTTCTCGGAGGCGAGGCGAAGGGTCTGCACCAGCAAACGGCTCGGCACTGCGACTTTCTAATCAAAATTCCTGTCGCAGGGAGGATTGCATCTCTCAATGTCTCCGTGGCCGCTGCCGTAGTGCTATTCGAGGCTTTCCGGCAGCGCAGCGCAGAAAGCGGGGGCGAAACTGCCGGGCACTCACCCCGTCGGCGCCAATAAGCTGCGCCTTCCGCGCTAAGCGGACCGTCCTGTGCCGAGCCGCACGCCGGGCGATCTGCGGGAAACGATTACGCGCGCCCGGAAGCTAACTGTGGGAAGCAAGCTGGCGGATCTTTTTCAGCAACTCCATTTCACCGCGGGAGAGCTGGTTTTTTGCTCCCAGGGGCGGAAGAATCCTTGCCTCCCCCGCGCCGGCGGATGCGCGGAGGTCTGCCGCGGATACGCCCGTTTGCAGGGATACGGCCGCTGCAATCGGCCGCAGGCGCCGCTCTACTTGCAACAGCCGCACGTGTAACCCCCCGGTGGCCGCCTCGAATCTCTTTTTCATCAGCCCATGTTCCAATTCGAGCGCCAGGATATCCCGCCGCAAAGCGCTCGCCCAGCGGTATAGCACGCCGAGCGCAAACGCCGCCAGCGCTGCAACGCCGATCGGCATCCACGGCAAATGAGTAAAAGGCAGAGGAATCATCATAAAAAAGTCCTGAGGCGCCTGTTTCTCTCGTTACTGTCGGGATCGGGAGCGGGCTTCTCGCCGCGCCATAACCGGCGCCTTAGCCGTCAAAGGCGGCGCCGCCGGAAGGCTTAAAATATGGATCGAATCCGCTCCTGCCGGCTCACGATTTCGGTCACACGGATGCCATAGTTTCCGTCAACGACAACAACCTCGCCCCGCGCGATCACATAATTGTTGATTAACACCTCAACCGGCTCATTCGCCAGGCGGTTTAACTCGACGATCGAGCCGGAAGAAAGCTTCAACACATCCTTTAGCGGCAATTGTGTGCGGCCGAAGGTGACGCACACCGGCAACTCGACCTCCATTAGCAGATCGAGATTACGCGGCAGTATTCCGCCTGCGCCCTGGTGCTCTCCTTCTGTTGCAGGAGAATGGGAGCGCGGTGCGGCCGAAAGACCGGTCTCCGTCGGGCTGTCCAGGTACTCGAGCAGCTCTGGACTCAACGCAAGCCCAATCGCATGGGGAGAGTTCTTGCAGGAAAAAGTGATTTGGAATGAGCAGCCCGGCTGAGCGGGAAGGCCGGCGATCTGTCCGGGGGAAAAGCTGATGCGCCTGCGAAGCCTGCCGGAGAGGATTTCACCCGCCTCCGGCGCGGTCTGCTTCATCAGATCCAGAAACGCATCGCGCAGATCCGATTCATTTAAGGAAGCGCAGCCTGAAATCATCTCTCCGAGCGCAGCCACTGTAATGCTGGGAGCGCCTGCCCAGAGCGCGGCGCCCGGAACGCCCTCCAGCGTGAAGAGACACCCGGTTGGCGACACCCAGACGGACGAGTTTTCCGCCTCAGAGGCGCCAACCTCGAATTGAATATCTTCTTCCGGTTCTTCCCCCGAACGGGCCGCTCCCATCGATTCCAGAACGCGGCGCAGCCCGTCTTTCCAGGCCTCCGCAAGCCAACGGCCCCGGCCGACCGCTTCCCAGAATTGGCTGTCTCGACCTTCCACCTCTTCTTCACTCTCCCCTGCAACCCGACCCTCTATTGCGCGGGGACGCGCCTCAATGTTCATACCTCAATGTTCCCCATGGCCGCCGATCACAATGGCCCGATTCTTGCCAATGACTATGATCTCTCCTTGGAATTTACTCTTCCCGTTCACTCCGACCGAAACCGGGCGGCTCAACGGAATATCGAAGGTCAACACATCTCCCGCTTCGAGTTGCAGGAGGTCGGCTGTGCGGATGGCGCCTCCCTCCAGGCGGGCGTCCAAGGTCATCGGCAGCCCATTGACGATTCGCTGCATCACCCGCTGCTCCTCTTCATTCACCGTTTTGCGGCGGATCGACCACTGCTGTTCGAATTGCTGCCCGAGCATTTTGACCATGATCGAAGGAATGCCGAAATTCATCATGCCGCGGTTTTCGCCGGTGGTGATCTCAAAGCCTATCGCCACAATCGCCTCGTTAGGAGAGAGAATTTGAATCAGTTGAGGCTGCGTCTCTGTGGACTCGATTGAGAAATTGATCTCCGACACGGGACGCCAGGTTTCGGTAAGATCGTGCAGCACAATGCGCAGCACGCCTTCGATGATGCTCTGTTCGATTTCGGTGATCTCCCGGAACTCCTTCATGGCGTTCTTGCCGGTGCCGCCCAACAGAATGTCGAGCATAGGAAAAACCAGCGAGGGGTTCAGCTCCAGCACCGCGTTGCCTTCGAGCGGCTTCATGCCGATCGTTGAGATGCAGGTCGGCGTAGGGAGATATTGCAGAAACTCGGCAAAGGACAATTGCTCGACCGACACCAGGTGCACCACCACGTAGGCGCGCAGATAGGCGCCCAAGGAACTGGCCAGGTTGCGGGCGAAGAAATCATGCAGCAGGTGGATCGATCGAAGCTGCTCCTTGGGAATGCGGTCCGGCCGCCGGAAATCATAGCTGAACGACTTTTTGCCCGCCGCCTTGCTCTCTTCAGGCACGGTCGTGCCGGCTTCACGGAATAGGCGATCGATTTCTTCCTGCGAGAGTTGTGTTTCAAATGACATACGGATTCACCATTTGGTTAAGTCGGCCATCTCGATCGCAAATACGTTCGCAGCCGGAGAATGGCCTGCGATTTCAGTTGCGAGATGCGGGTTTCATGCATCTTCAAGACCTCGGCGATTTGCCGGAGCATCAGCTCCTC
>DASREK010000183.1:0-21853 GCA_035652135.1 Bryobacterales bacterium
CAGAATCATCGGCAGAACGTAGAGGATCCCGAGAGACACATTTACGCCGACATACCAGTCGGCGAAAGCGCTCAAAGCAATTAAGATCGCTGACACGATAAGAACCTTAGCCCTGCCGGCTTTCAAGGCGATGGCGATCACTCTCTGCGCGACCGGACTTTGAAAGCTCAGGGCCATGGCTGCCGTCAAACTTCTATATAACTCTTAGCAGGCCAATTTTGCAGAGGCGTATGTGGTCCGAAAGAAACCCGACTTTGACCGAAAGATAGGCTCCCGAAGGGCCCGTTCCTGTCTAGTATGGCTGCGGGGGTTTTCGGGGTGAGCGCCCTAAAATTGGCGGCGTTCTTTCAGACAGGCATTCCCTGAGATATCGATTGGGCGCAACCTGGGCCCGAGGTACGGTCTTCTGGGTTGTAATCGGGAACAAGAGTGGCCCGTCCGGCTTTTTTTCAGGAGAGCAGGGGAAACAAGTCCCTGGGAAAACGCAGCGCGCTCCGGCTAATTCACTCGAGCCAAAACCACTACTGACCTTAGCGTAGATGGAAGGCCAGCATCAGAGCGAGACTGCCGGCGCCGCTGAGAAACTCCAGATACGCGCGCCTGGCTTTGCGGTATTTCTCAAATGCGGATCGCTCCACCAAGCGCTGTCTTTCGATTGCCGCCCATTCCTCGGCCGTGGGGCGGGCCCCGGAGAAACGCAACAATTCGAGACTCTTCTCCACCTGGCGGGAGTATTCGGCAAGAGCTTGAGCCCAGGCTTCTTGTAAGTCGGACCTGTCGCCCGTCATTGGGATCAGAATAGCAGCCTCATTCGCCTTTGTCGATGCTCACACCTGCGTCGTGTCGGCCATGAACGCTTTCCTCGTGTTCTTGAATTTCCTGCCAGGTTCTCTCGCGGCGCGCCGCCGCAAGCTCGATCCGCCCTTCCAATTCTTGGATTGCGTCGAAGTCGGTGTTGCGTGAAGGCATGGAGTGCATGAGTTCCAATTGGCTCTGCGTGGCCTCCAGGTATGCGCGCCAAAGGCGAGAACATTCAGAACAGGTTGGCGTTTTCTTGTTGTTATTTCGATCCACCATTCACCTCGCCTAAGCTTCGCCGCCGCCGGCTAGTTTACGCTCCAGGCGCGCCCAGCGGATCGCCGCCACGCGGTACTCGAATTGCCGGGTGCAGGCCTTATTCCAAGGTACGATGAGATACATTTGGGTCATAACCCATTGAAAGCATACGTCTCTTCGTTTGTAATTCTACGCTCATCGGTAAAGTTTACGCGACTGTGGTATTGGAAACCAAACGGTTGAAAATTCTGCGGGCATCCTGGAAGAAAATGCTGGAATCTTGCGCCGCAGTGGCGGGCAGCCTAGGCGAAAGCAGATGGTTGCTTAAGGGGTAAAGAGCGGAAGGAACGAGGCCGGGGCCGGCGTTGTCTCGAACGGCCGGTAGTGTGGCTTCTTTTAGCGGAAAACGCCTGTATGGCCGAGCGAGTAGCGCCCAGGCTGGGGATAGACGCACAGGCCGTGGGGACCCTTGCCGACCCGAATGCGGGCCAGCAAATGGCCGTCGCTGGTATCGATGGCGTAGACTTCGCGGCTATACCGCCCCGAAAGCCACAGGACTTTCCCTTCGGCCGAGACTCCTCCCATGTCTGGGGTGCCGCCGCCGGGCAAACGCCACTTTTCCACGATTTTCCGAGATGCCAGATCGATCACCGAAATACTGCCCTCCTCGCGGTTGGAAGCGTAGAGCAGCCGGCCATCCCGGCTGACGTAAAGGCCATGCACGCCTTTGCCGGAGGGAAGCGAGCCTGCGATCGTAAAGTTGCTGCTGTCGATCTCGTAAACCACATTGGCTGCCATATCGGCCACATAGAAAATCTTGCCGTCGGGTGAGAGCTTCACGTCCTGCGGCATGCCGCCCGGCGCGAGGGGCAGCTCGGCGACGACCTTCTGTTCAGCCACATCGACGGCAATCACTTCGGCGGAAAACTCGCAGCTCGCGACCAGATAGCGCCCATTGGCCGAGAAATCCATATGGTCTACGCCCCGGCAAGGCACAGGCGTCGAATGCACGAGTTTCATGGTCTGCGGGTCCCGAAAGTCGAGACGGTGGAGGCGCTCGGCGACTATGATCGCGTATTTGCCGTCCGGGGTATAGTACATGTTGTACGGATCTTCAACCCGGATGGTTTTTCCCTTCTTTCCTGTGGCCGGGTCGATCTCGGTGACGCTGTCTCCAAGGTCGTTCAGCACCCACAGCTTTTTCATATCGTAAGAGGGCGTGACGTGCTGCGGCTGCCGGCCCACTCGAAAATGATCCACAATCTTGTAAGTCTTGGGATCGATCACATCGACTGTATTACTGCCGCTGTTGGGCACATAAACGAGCGGCCGGAAGTTGCGAACCTCGGGACTGAGATTGCCCGCCGAGTCGGCGGCGTAAATGTTCTCCGGATTGAGCACCGGAGGCATACCAGGCAACGGCGGCGCCTGGGCCAGCGCGGCCACCGCGGCAGAGGGACGCCTGGCGCCTGCCACCGGAGCGGCGTGCGCCGAGTGGTCGGTGTTTTCCGTCTTTCCATTGCCGCAGGCGGGCTGCATCAGCAGCACGGCAATGAGAAATAAACTGACAGAGGAAAAAGGAAATTCAGACCGCATGAGGTTGCGCGCAAATCAGCATTACATTCTAAACTGGACCTCGTACGCCGCCGCAAAAAATTCGTTTGATGCGAATCATCACCAGCGCCGGGCGGGCGGTTGTGGCCGTCCATGCGCATTTGTTGTACGCTGAGATCAAGGGACGAAGGCTATGAACTACTATGCCGTGCTTGGCGTGGATGCCGACGCCGACGAGAAGACGATTCGCAGCGCCTTTCGGGCGCTTGCCCGACGGTATCATCCCGATGCCGGAGAAGGGTCCTCGGAGGCCAAGTTTCGACAGGTCCTCCAGGCTTATGAGGTGCTCAGCAACCCTGTCCGCCGGAGGGAATACGACCAGTCGCAGGCTGCTCTGAAGACGCGTCCGCCGTTCTCCTTTGGAGAAGTACGGCGCCCGGCTGGCGTATCGCCGGCGGCCCCCCTCAGGCAACGTGCCTGGGATCCGTTCCTGGAGGCCCGCACCTCGATCTTCGAGATGATGCAGGTGTTTGAGCGCCTGTGGCGATGGGACGAAGATTTTTTCGGCGAACCTTTTTTCTAAGTTTGTAATTTGAGCGCCTGCCAAGGCGTTTATCAGCGCTCGCGGCGGGCAGGGTAGAGCTGCAAAGCCAGCCGGCCCGCTTCTCTCATCGAAAATTCTGAGACTTTCTTCACACGAGCGAGGGGAATGCTTACGGCCTGACTCGCTTCGGAATCCGGTTCGGGAAATAGACGGATATCGAGAGCCTCCTCTCCCGCCTCCACTTTAGCGGCTGTTTTCTCGGGAAGAAACCCGATCAGCGCCACTGAACTGTCGGGCAGTTTGTGGACCTCGAGGCTGTGATAGATGCGCTTTCTGAACAGGGGCGAATTCGCGATGCCGGGCGAGTACGTGAAGCCATACACGCCCGGCGGGAGCCGCTCCAGACCGAAGCCCTCTTCCTCCTCCGTTACCAATCTCACGCCGTTTTGGGCTCGGAGCGCTTCCCGCTCCGCCTCCCCGGCGGCCTCCGGCTTCGTTAGTTCCGGTGCAGCCGCAACTCCGCCTGCCTTGGACTCTCTTTTCATTTGTGCTATTGCGCTGCCGGTGTTCTTACAATCTCAACAACCCAGCGGGATAATTCATTATAAATAATTTGCGAAAACGCTAATGCTCAATCCCCCAGGGACGGGGAGCTTCCATTCTCCAGTTCCGTTCTGGGATGAGGCCTGCCGGTTGACTTGCACCTGGCCGGGAGGCATCATGTTTTGTGAATCGAGGAGGAAAGATATGACTTCGAAGCGATTGGCAATGTGCGCAGCCCTCTGCGCCGCTGTGTGGTCGATGCCGAGAATGGCCTGGGCGCAGCAGCCGGCCGGGTCGGTTCGGATGTATAACACGGCGAAGCAGAAACTGCTCTCTGGCAAGCAGATTTTCGGCGGAACCGCCACTTCACCGGATCCCAATATCTATTGCGCGCTGGCGAACGCCGGCTTTGATTTCACCTGGATCGAGATGCAGCACAGCCCGATGACCTACGAGGACGTCGCCCGAATGGTTTGGGCCTGCCGGGGCAGTTCCGCGATACCGTTCATTCGCGTTCCGGATGCGACGGAAAGCGATATTCAGAAAGCTACGGATCTGGGAGCCCTGGGCATCATTGTCCCCACAGTGGATACCGTTGAGAAAGCCCAGGCTGCCGTCAAATGGGCAAAGTACCCGCCGCAGGGGCGCCGCAGCCAGGGGGCCGGCCATGCCACCGCTATCTGGGGCAGCGATTACCGCCAGACCGTCAACGACAATATGATGGTCGTGATCATGATCGAGACGCCCACCGGCGTGGAAAACGCGGAAAAGATCGCATCCGTGCCCGGCATCGATGTGATTTTCGCGGCCAGCGGCGATCTGGGAAACTTCTCCGGCCACTTCATGGACCCGAAGACGCACAAAGGCGATTCCTACTATGAATCACTAGTCACCAGAATCCACGACGTGACCTTGGCGCACAACATCAAGCTTGGCGGCCCGGACGTATGGAAGGACCGTCCCGGCTACAGCTTCTTCCAAAGCAGCAGCGAGCCGGGCCTGATACGAGCGGGCGCACAAGCGCTTGGCTTCAAGCCCGTTCCCTACCCCGCCCAGCGCCAGTAGGTTCCATCATTGGCCGCTGCGGTGCCGGGTCCACAGCAGCGGCCTTATTTGCGATCAAAACGCCAGGACCAGCGCCCATCTCCTTTGACCATCGCGCAAAGCCGTCATTCCGAGGGAACGGGGGAACCGGCTCTTACGCGAGGCGGCGAAACGCCGGATCGAAGTCTTGGCAGAGACAAGTTTGGCGCCCGCAGGAATGATCGGGGCTAACCCCCGGCGGCTATCTGGGGAGGGCGGATATGCTTTACTTGGCCGGCGTGTTCATTCCTCCGAGCCGCTGCACGCCCGTTCCAGCTTTAGGCACAGGCGGCGCGCGGCTGCGTCGTCCAGTTTCCGGCCTTTAGACCGCACGTAGAACACGTCGATCGCCTTGCGCCCTTCCGTATCGATCAGCACCACATCGATATCGCAGCGATTAAACGAAAACGTGCTGGCGAGGTCATAAAGCAGGCCGGGCCGGTCCTCCGTGATGACATGGAAGAGCGTCTCGTTCGGAGACGTTTGGTTATCAAAGGCGATGTGGCGGGCGATGCGCGGCCGGTGAGTAGCGGCCGGCGTCCGCCGTTTGTGGAGCAGCTCGCGAACGTCAATCTTGCCGAGCACGACCTGCTCGAGAGTGGAAGTGAGCCGATCCGCTTCGCTGGGGTTCAGCTCCAGAGTGCGGTTGGGATCGGCGAAGATGAAGGTATCGAGAATCATCCCATCCCGGTTGGAGAACGCCTCCGCTTTCACGATGTTCATGGCGAACGAGGAAATCGTTCCTGCAATGGACGCGAGCAGGAAAGCGCGGTCGCGGGCGAGCACCACGAGTTCATACAGAGAGTGCCGCCGGCCAAGCTGCACGGCCACGGACCGGCGCTCCAACACGGGCTTCAACTGGAAATGGCGGCGGATCTGGTCGGGGCCGTGAATGCGCAGATACCGCGTGGGGAGTCCCTCGAGAAAGCGGGCGAGAGCCTGGCGCTCGGAGTAGTTGGATGCCAGTTGCGCGGCGACCGCGGCGCCGGTGCCGATCCGCTCGGCTTCCATTTCGCGGGTCAACTGGTTATGTGTGGCGACGTAGAGCTGCCATAACAGATCCTTGCGCCACGGCGTGAGGGCTTCGGGGTTCACCGCGGAAATATCCGCGTATGTCATCAGCGTGAGGCTTTGGAGCCGTTCGAGCGTGCCGACCTGCGAGGCGAAGGCGCGCGCCGTTTCTGGGTCCGCCAGGTCGCGGCCGGTCATGATGGCCGGCATGTCGAGGTGATGCGCGATCAGAAACCGCACTGTTTCGCGCTCCGGCTCCGGCATGCCGATACGCTCCATCGCCTGTTCGGCGAGGGCTAATCCCGCAGTCGTATGGTTTCCTTCCCAGCCGCCTTTGCCCACATCGTGAAACAGCAGAGCGAACAAAAGGACCTCCGGCCGTTCAGTTTCCTGCATCAGCTCGGAAAAATGCTGCGTCAACGCGTCGTCGCTGCCGGCCCGCAGCTCGTGCAGCGTTTTGATCGTCCGCAACGAATGCTCATCGACGGTGTACCGGTGGTAGAAATCGCGCACCACCAGGCAGTCGATCCGCTCATATTCGGGAAAAAGCGCCGCTAGGAGGCCCGTTTCCCGCATCACCACCAAAGCCTGGTAAGCGTGCGGCAGCCGCAGGATCGACGCGATAGAGAACCACAGCCCCGAAGAGGCGCCGCACTGTTTGCGGAGGTATTCACGGAAGTTTCCCGCCGCTCCGCCGATGCGCCGCTCGGTCTCGGGCGCCGGCGGAACCCCGTGCCGGGCGATAAACTCAAACAGCCGCATCGCCAGACCGGGATTCTGCACCAGCGCTTCCGGATGGCGCATGTACAACATGCCGCGCGCAACCGCGAAATCAGGATTCGACAGCCGCGATTTGCGGTCGCGGAACATCGTGAACAGCGAATGTTCCGGCGTGGCGACTTCGTCCAGCGTCCGCCGCGCGAGCCGGTGAATGACGCGCACATTGCGGAAATAATCGCGCATCCAGACCGCGGCGTCCTGCGGGGATGCGCCGGCGCGCTCCGCCAGCCGCTCCTGGTTCTCAAAGGTCAGAATGTTATTATCGCGCCCATTGAAGCAATGCAGGTAGCAACGCAGCGCGAAAAGAAACCGTTTCGCTTCCATCCACGCATCGCGCGTCTCGGCGGGAAGGTGCTGCTCGGGCGGGCTCAGGGCGAAGCCGCGGGCCTCCGGCGGAACAGCGTTTGCGGCCGCTTCCTCGGCATGCGCCAGTTGGGAAAGCCAGCAGGCGACTTGAAAATCCCGCAGGCCCCCCGGCGCTTCCTTGACATTCGGCTCAAGATGGTAGATCGTGTCGCCGTGCTTAGCGTGCCGCGCCCGCGTCAGCCGGTCCAGCCCGCGCGCCAAGGTCTGTTTCTCGCGCGCGTAAAAACCTGGCAGGCGCTCGAACAGCCGGGCGAGGGCCGCCATGTCCCCGGCGAGATACCGAGCGTCGAGCAAGCTGATATTCAGCTCGACGTTATCCGGAGCGAGCGAGGCCGCTTCTGCCGGCGTGCGCACCGAGTGAGACGCCCGTACACCCCCGTCCCAGAGCCCTCGCAATAACTTCGCAATGCGGTCGCGGGCGGCCTCGGCGGCAGAATCTCTTTCGAAGAGAAAGAGCAGATCCACATCGGAACAGGGAAATAGCTGGCGCCGCCCGTAGCCGCCTACCGCTACCAGAGCGACGCCGGAAGCGGCCTGCTCGCCGAAAGCTTCGTGGAACAGAGCGGCGACTGCACGGTCCACGGCATCGGAGCGCTGCCGCACCATCTCCAACCCGTCGCCGGTTTCAAGAAACTTCTGCTTGATCGGCTCCAGGCCGGCGAGGAGTCCGGGCGCACCCGCCGTCATAGCGCTCCTTCGCCGCGATCGTTGTTGCGAATCCGGATAGCGTCGTCAATGGAGGAAATGAAGATCTTGCCGTCGCCGAGCTTGCCAGTTCGGGCCGCGTCGCCGAGCGCCTTCACCGTCTCTTCCAAACGGCTGTCGGGAACCACGATCTCGATCTTCACTTTAGGCAGAAGATCGACCGTGTACTCCTGGCCCCGATACACCTCGCGGTGGCCCTTTTGCCGGCCGTGGCCGCGCACGTCCGAAATGGTCATCCCGTCGATGCCCACTTCCTTCAGCGCTTCTCTCACGTCTTCCAGTTTGTGCGGCTGAATCACCGCCTCGATCTTTTTCATAACGGAGCCGTCCTGTCATGTGTCCTGCCGCTTCGCGGCTGTGCCTTGAAGACACGGCTGGGGGCGCCTGGTCCCGGCCCCTTGCCCGCAGGGTGCGGCCCGGCTCGCAAGCCGGACCGGACAGGCGCGAAGAGGCGCTAACCTTCAAAATTGTAGCCTTCTTCTCCGTGCTGGGAGAGGTCCAGACCCTCGATCTCGTCTTCCTTGCTCACACGCACGCCGAGCAGGGCATCCACGATTTTGAGAATGATAAACGTCGCCAGAGCCGCCAGGAGCCAACAGATGAGCACGCCCCACAACTGGTTGAGGATCTGGCCGGCGTTGCCGTCGGCAAGCCCCAGCGCGCGGCTGTGGCCGCTGGGGTCCTGCATTGTATTGTTGATAGCGTTGGTGGCGAAGACCCCGGTCAGCAGAGCGCCGAGCGTGCCGCCGGCTCCATGAACGCCGAAAGCGTCCAGGGAATCGTCATACCCCATTTTACCCTTCACCACCATCACCATCAGGAAACACACCAGTCCGGCGATCAGCCCGATGAAGAGCGCCGACATCGGGGCGACAAAGCCGGAGCCGGGCGTGATGGCCACCAGACCCGCCACGGCTCCGGAGATTGCGCCGAGCACGCTGGGTTTGCCGTTCTTGAGCCATTCTCCAATGCTCCAGCCGAGCGCCGCCGCAGCCGCCGCGAAATGCGTGTTGACGAAAGCGCTGGTGGCAAGGCCCGAAGCCGCGACGGCGCTTCCGGCATTGAACCCGAACCACCCTACCCAAAGCAACGATGCGCCGATCACGCTCAGCACGACGCTATGCGGCTTCATCGGTTCGTGCGGATATCCGTAGCGCTTGCCCAGATAGAGGGCGCAAACCAGCGCCGACACGCCGGAAGAAATGTGCACCACGGTGCCGCCCGCGAAATCAAAGCAGGGAATTTTGCCGCCGAGCGAGGCGTTCAGCAATCCGCCTTTGCCCCACACCATGTGCGCCATCGGGAAGTACACGGCCAGCGACCACAGAATCATGAATAACACCATGGCGCTGAATTTTATCCGCTCGGCGAAAGCTCCGGTAATGAGAGCCGGGGTGATGATGGCGAACATCAACTGAAACATCATGTAGGTCTGATGAGGAACGGTCGCCGCGTAATCGGCGTTCGGCGCCAGTCCTACGCCGTGCAAGAAAGCGTAGTGGAGGCCCCCGATAAACGCGTTGCCTTCGCTGAAGGCCAGGCTGTAGCCCACCAGCGCCCACAGGACCGTCACCAGTCCCATGAGAAAAAAGCTTTGCATCATCGTGCTCAGCACGTTCTTGGTCCTCACCAGCCCTCCATAGAAGAGCGCCAGCCCCGGGCCGGTCATCATCAATACCAGTGCACAGCTCACCAGCATCCACGCGTTGTCTCCGGCGCTCTGGGCGGTCTTCAGCGCCGTTTCCATTTTGGCCAGCCGGTCCGACGCGGGATCGGGGCCGGCTGCCGCCGTCTGCGCCGCGGCCGGCCCCAGCGAACAGGCTAGGGCGAGCAATAACGCAAGGGCACACACTACCCGCATGGGTCGCTTCATGCCTAACTCCCATCCATCATCTTGCAACAGGGAGCGGCAAAGACAAAACGAAAGTTTCTATCGAGGTGATTGATTATTTCTATGAAAGGGGGCCGGGCCGCCGAATATCGGGCGCGATCCCGGCCCATGATGCGATCACGACACTTTGACGAAAATAATCACCAGCGTATAGAGCGCCAGCGACTCGATCAACGCCAGTCCGAGAATCAGGGCGAAACGGATGGCTGCGGCGGCCGCCGGATTCCGCGCCATGCCTTCCGCCGCTGCGGCCGTGGCCCTGGCCTGCCCCAGCCCGCAGAGGCCGGAGGCGATCGCCATGGCAAAACCCGCCGTAATCACGACCCACTGGTGCGAAGCGTCGGCCGGCGGGCCCTGGGCGAACACCGGAGCGGACCAGCAAAGCAGCGCCGCAAACAACAGCAAAATGGAAAGGACTCTCATTTTCTTCTCCTGTCTATAAAGTGTCTTCCGGAGGTGGTTCCTGGACACCCCTCTTGCAGCCAGGCTCACGCGGAAGAGAATCATGCCGGAAAAAACCGCGCTCGAGCGCCGCTCGTGGCGAGCCCCAATGCTTCCCTGCACGGCAGCGCAAGCGCCCGTTCAGTGTTCGTGCGCCACGGCTCCCTGCACGTAGACCATCACCAGCAACATGAAAATGTAAGCCTGTAAGAGAGAAACGAAGACGTGAAGGCCCATGAAAATCGCTGGAATGGCGATGGGGACGAGGCCGATGAAAATCATGGTGACCATTTCGCCGGCGAACATGTTGGCGAATAGACGAATCGTCAGCGACATCACCCGAGCCGAATGGCTGACAATCTCGATGGGGACCATGAGCCAGGCCAGCCACCAGACCGGCCCGGCAAAATGCGCGAGATATTTCCCCACGCCCTGCGCCCGAACGCCCTCAATGTTGTAATAAAGAAACGATGCCAGCGCGCAGCCGAAGGGCACGGGGCCGGGAATGTATTGGGTAGGCGAGCCGAATCCAGGAATGATTCCGAGCAGATTGGCAAACAGGATAAAGATAAACAGCGTGCCAAAGAACGCCAGATACCGGTGCGAGCCGTGGCCGACAATCTCTTCACCCTGGCCTGCTACGAACTCGTAAAGCACCTCGAACGACTGCTGGAAATTGCCGGGCCGCTCCACGGTGAGGCGACCGCGAAGCAGCGCGAACAGGACAATAATGATCAGCGCTACCAGGATTTGCATGGAAATGAAATCCCGCCACGGGCGTTCCGGATTGGCGGCGTGCAGATGAAACAGCGCCAGAATGGCGTTGGCCAAGCCCGCCAAATACCCGTTCAGCAGCTTCGTAAACCACAGTTCATGTTCCATGCCGGTCTTGCTTTAGCCCTATCGCGATTTCCACGCAGATTTCCGCCAGAATGGCGGCCACGAACAGAAACAGCCCCGCCAGCAGCGCCTTGACGCTCCAGGCAGTATATCTGAATGTAGCATAGGCCGCCGCGGCAATCAAAGCGTACCGCCCCAAAAACCTCCGGATCACACGCCGTACGGTCCGGCGGGCAAGTCCCGCGCCGGCAATAGGCGGCAAGCCCTGCACATCGGCCACCCCCGGCCGCCCTCGAGTCTGCTCCGTTCCGGCCTGCCGCGTTCCCAGATCCGCGGCGGCGGCTCTTGCGGCCAGGGTGTCCACCGCCTGCTTCAGCCAGAAAAAATTAACCGCGGAAATCACGGCCCCCATCGTGAAGCCAAGGGCGCCGCGGGCGCCGGCCAATCGCCAGGCTCCGCCGACGCCGAGAACTCCGAAGGCAAGCTGAAAGCGCCAGATGCGCCGCTCGGCGGCGGCGTAGAAATCCGAGGCTGCTTGGTCCGCGGCAGGGTCAGCGTCCATTGCCGGCTCTCGCTTTATCGTACCCGCAACGTGAAATGCCGGTGACGCTTCCCGGCTTCGAAAATGGGCGCGCCATCTTCGATTACGCTTTGCGAACCGGCCTTCCCCGCGGAACGGCCGGCCTGGAAAGCTATTGAAAATTGCATCCGGAATGCGCCTTTCCGGCCGCGCCGCGCGGCGTCCATCTTCGAATCAGTGATCTCCCGCATCCTTCTGCACCTGCCGGATCAGCTCGATGAAGCCGCCCGCGATCCCCAGTATCAGGAAGACGATAGACAGGAAGCTTGTGTGAAACAGGCGGTCCAGACCGTAGCCGATCAGATAGCCGGCGGCGGTGCAAGCGGGCAAGGTGAAAGCAAGCGAAGTGTATTCCGCGACCTGCACCCACGGGTTTTTCTTCTGCTGTGGCATGGGCAAGCAGGATTGGGTGGCCTGGCGGGCTCCGCGGCCGCCGAAGCCGGTCACCGCAGTGCGGCGAACAGCGAGCGCTGCGCCATCTGAAGAAACGGCTCGGGATAAACGCCGATCAGCACTGTAAACGCCGCGGTGACGCCCAAGGCGAGGCGCACGCCCAGGCTGTCAGAAAGTTCCACCGGGGCCGCCGCTTCTTCGCTCACGAACATGACTTTTACGATGCGGAAGTAATAGTACAGAGCTACCGCCACATAGAGGGCCGCAAACACCGCCAGATAGTAATGCTGCGTCTGAATGAGGGAAAGGAAAATGTAGTATTTTCCGAGGAATCCCGCAGTGGGCGGAATGCCTGCCAGAGAGAGCAAAAACACCAGCATCAGCACGGCATAAGTCGGATGCTTGAACATCAAGCCCGACATATCATCGATCTCGTCGCCGATGATATTCTTGTTGCGCATTGCCACTACGATCGTGAAGGCGCCGAAATTCATGAAAGTGTAAACCAGGATATAAACGGCGATGCCCTTCAGCCCGGTCTGATTGCCGCTCACCAGGCCCAGCAGAATGTACCCGGCGTGCGAAATGGAACTGTAGGCCAGCAGGCGCTTGATGTTGGTCTGGCTGATCGCGGCTAGGTTGCCGAGGGTCATCGTAAGCAGGGCCACTGCCGCCACCAGCGGCTCCCAAGTCGCCCGCATCGATTCCAGCGGCACTTGAAAGATTCTCAGCAAAAATGCGAACGACGCGGCCTTCGATGCGACGGAAAGGTACGCCGTCACGGTTGTCGGCGCTCCTTCATAAGCATCCGGGGCCCACATATGGAACGGCGCAGCGGCTATTTTGAAAAACAGCCCCACCCCGGTGGTCGCCATCGCCAGAAATACCAGCGGGTCGCGGGGGTCCCGGCCGGCGATCGCGCGCGCGATGTCGCCGAGGCGGGTCGAGCCCGAAATGCCAAAAAAAATGGAGAAGCCGTAAGCCAATAATCCGCTCGAAAAAGCGCCTAAAAGAAGATATTTCATGGCGGCCTCGTTCGAACGCTTGTCGCCGCGCAGAAATCCGACCATTACATAGAAACTCAACGCCATCAGTTCCAGGCCGATGAACAGAGTGACCAATTCGGCGCCCGTGGCGAGGAAGACCATGCCCGTCTGGGCAAACAGCAGCAAAGCATAATATTCGCCGTGATGCTCTTGCTCAATCTCGAGGTACCGCGTGGAGATGATGACGGCCAGGGCGGTGGCGATCAAGAAGATCCAATCGAAGAAAATCCCGAACCCATCGACGGTGACCGCTCCGGAAAGGCCCGTCAATTCAGCCAGGCCATTCGCCCGCAAAAAACTCTGCTGCTGCCAGACCGCATAGGCCGTGAAGCCCAGGCCGATCAGGGCCGTGATCGCATTGAAGAATTTTTGCCGGACGTCGATAAAGAAGTCCGTGATCAGAATGCCGCAGCCGAAAAGGCACAGCAAGATAGCGGGCTTCAGGACAAAAAAATCAGTTTGTGTGAAGGCGAAATTCATGGAGTTGCGATCTGCGCCACCTGCCCGGGCTGTTCAAGCGGATCTTTCAAGTTACGCACGCGATAGTAATCGGGCTGGACGCGCTTCACGATTTTGGCGACCGGCTTTTCGAGAATCTCAAAATACGGCTTGGGATAAACGCCGATCCAGAACGCCCAGGCTATCAGCGGCAGCATGTAGGCGATCTCGCGCGCGTTGAGATCCTTGAGGTGCTCGTTCTTAGGGTTCGTAATGGGGCCGAACATGGTGCGCTGGTAGAGCCAGAGCAGATAAGCCGCCCCAAGTACGATGCCGGAAACGGCAAAGGCGGCCCACAGCTTGGATACCTCAAACGCCCCTTGCAAAATCGTGAACTCCCCGACAAAGCCGTTCAGCAGCGGCATACCCGCCGAGCTCAGCATCGCGATCACGAAAATGACGGCGTAGACCGGCATCACGTTTGACAGCCCGCCGTATTCCGATATTTCGCGCGTGTGCCGGCGCTCGTAAATAATGCCGATGATCAAGAAGAGCATGCCGGTCGATATGCCGTGATTGATCTGCTGGATCACCGAGCCCGTGAGGCCATTCGGGTTCAGAGCGATGATCCCCAGCGTACAGAAGCCCAAGTGGCTGACGGAGGAATACGCCACCAGCTTCTTCCAGTCCTTCTGCATCAGGGACACCAAGGCCCCATAGATGATGCCGATAATCGACAGCGCCGCGATCATCTTGACGGTGAAACCGTCTTTAGCGGCATCCGGCAGCAGAGGCAGCGAGAAGCGGATAAAACCGTAGGTTCCCATCTTCAGCAAAACGCCGGCCAGAATCACAGAGCCGGCCGTGGGCGCCTCGACGTGCGCATCAGGCAGCCACGTGTGGAAGGGAAACATCGGCACCTTGATCGCAAAGCCCAGAAAGAACGCCCAGAACACCCATTTCTGCATCGTGAGCGGGATGCTCATGCGGGTGAGTTCCTGGATGTCGAAGGTATACGTTCCGAACTGGCTATAGTAGTGATAGTACAGGGTCAGGATGCCGAGCAGCATCAGCACCGACCCGAACAGGGTGTACAGAAAAAACTTGATAGCGGCGTAGAGTTTCCGCGGACCGCCCCACACGCCGATGATGAAGTACATCGGCACCAGCATCACTTCCCAGAAGACGTAAAACAGGAAGAAATCAAGCGCCATAAAGACGCCCAGCATGCCGGTTTGCAGCAGCAGGAAAAAGGCGTAATACTCTTTCACGCGATCCTGGATCGCCGACCACGAAGAGAGCACCGAGATAAAGCCCACCAGGGTCGTCAGCAAAATCAGCAGCAGGCTGATGCCGTCAATGCCCAGAGCATAATGCGCGCCGATGGACGGAATCCAGTTGGCCCGCTCGACAAACTGGTAGTCGGCGTTCGACCGGTCATACATCCACCAGAGCGGGACAGACAGGATAAATCCGAGAAACAGCACCAGGTTCGCCCAGACGCGGATGGCCGTCTTGTTCTCCTTCGGAATCAGCAGAAGAATGAACATGCCCGCCAGTGGCGTAAACAACAGAATGCTCAAGTAATGTTGTTGCATATCAAATCGCGGTCATGGCCGCCGGCATTGCGCCGCTTCCGAGCCGCCTCGCACGAGAGGTCTACGTTTTAATGCAGAGCCTTCCTCCCGAGAGAACTCCTATCTCCACAGGTAATACCCCAGGAACAGCGCCATGCCGATCACAATAAACAGCGCGTAGCTCTGCACCAGGCCGGTTTGCAGAATGCGCACGGGGTATGACGCCAGCTTCACCAGGAACGAGCCCAGCCGCACCGAGCCGTCGATAACCCAGGTGTCCCACCACATGGACACGCGCGAGGTAAACCGGGTCAGCCAACCCGCTCCATTCACTCCGCCGTCCACGACCGCCGCGTCAAAGCGGCTCAGCAGCGCTCCGCCGCCCTTCGCCAGCCCATCTACAAACAAGGCGTTGTAAATCTCGTCCACGTAATACTTGTTGTAAAGAAGAACGTGGATCGGCTTGAGCCGGCGCTCCATCCCATCGGCCAGCTCCGGTTTGTGGTGATACATGCGCCGCGCCAGGAAAATGCCCCCGAGCGCGAACACCACGGATATAGTCATCAAATACCATTCATCTGCGGTCGAGTGGCTCTCGGCAGCAGCCGCAATGGCTTCCGGCCGGTCTGCGAACACGGGAGCCAGCCAGTGCTCCAGCTTCGGCCAGGACTCCGGAAAATGCCAAGCATTGGGAATGCCGACCCAACCGGCCACGATGCTGCCGGCTGCCAGCACGGCCAAAGGCAGCGTCATTGTCCTCGGCGACTCGTGCACATGATGCGCGGCCTCGGGCGCGACGTGGGACCGCCCGTAAAAAGTCATGTGGATCAGCCGCCACATGTAAAACGCCGTGAAGCCGGCGGTGATTAATCCCATGATGTATAGGAAACGATGGGCGCCGTTTTCCGACGTCCAGGTCTGCCATAAGATCTCGTCTTTGGAGAAGAAACCAGCAAAGCCGGGGATGCCCGAAATCGCCAGCGCCGCGATGAACATGGTCCGGAAAGTCACCGGCAGCTTGTCTCTCAGATCGCCCATGCGCCGCATATCCTGCTCGCCGGAGAGGGCGTGAATCACCGACCCGGATCCGAGGAACAGCAGCGCTTTGAAGAAAGCGTGCGTATACAGGTGAAAAACGCCGACCCAGAAAGCGCCCACGCCGCAGGCCAGAAACATGTACCCGAGCTGGCTCACGGTCGAGTAGGCCAGCACCTTCTTGATATCGGTCTGGACCAGGGCGATGGAGGCGGCGAAAATCGCGGTGGCTGCGCCGATAATCGCCACCAGGTGCATCGTGTCAGGCGCGAGCACGTAAAGCGCGTTCGAGCGCGCCACCATATAAACCCCGGCTGTGACCATCGTGGCGGCGTGGATCAGCGCCGAGACGGGCGTCGGGCCTTCCATCGCATCCGGGAGCCATACATACAAAGGGATCTGAGCCGATTTCCCGGTCGCTCCGATAAACAGGCACAGGGCAATCAGGTTGAAGTAGCGCTCCGAGCCGGGGTGATACGTGGCGTGCCGCAGAATATCAGTGACTTGGGTAAACTGCACGGTGCCTAGCGTGGCGAACATGAGCAGCATGCCGATGACGAACGCCGCATCGCCAATCCGGTTCACGATAAACGCCTTGTTGGCGGCGTCGCTGGCCGTTTTGCGCAGCGTGTAGAAGCCGATGAGCAAGTAGCTGCATAGACCCACTCCCTCCCAGCCCACGAACAGCATCACGTAGTTGTTCGCCAGAACCAGCGTGAGCATGAAGAAGACGAACAGGTTCAGGTAGCCGAAGAAACGGTAAAAGCCCCCGTCATGCGCCATGTAGCCGATGGAGTAGACGTGGATCAGAAATCCGATGCCGGTGACCACCAGGATCATCACCGAGCTCAGCGGATCTAGCAGAAAGCCCCACGGAGCCTGGAACGCGCCGACGCCGGTGATCCACGGGGCCAGCAGCACCTCCGCGTGCCGCTCTGCGGCCGGCAAGGCCGCCAGATCGAGCACCGCCTTGAGGGAGAACAAAAACGCGATCAGCACCATTCCGGGGCAGAGGATCCGGATCACGCTCCGGCCGCTGCTCTCGTGGTGTCCATGCTCCCGGTGATCAAGAGCGTCGTGTTGGCGGCCCCACTCCGGCTGCGGGTCGAGCTTGCGGCCGAACAGCAGCATTGCCGCCGCGCCGAACAGCGGAAACAGCGGAATCAACCAGATGTGCTGGAGGAAAAAGCTGGTTTCGGCCCCGTTCACCATTTCAGGATGTCCACCTCGTCGGCGTTGACCGTTTCCTTGTTGCGGAACAGGGCGATCAGGATGCCCAGCCCGACCGCGGCTTCCGCCGCCGCGTCGGTGATGACGAAAATTGAAAAAACCTGGCCGTTGATGTTGCCAAGATATTTCGAGAAGGCGACCAGGTTTACATTCACCGCATTCAGGATCAGCTCGATCGACATCAGAATCACAACAATGCTGCGCCGCGTGAGCACCCCAATGGCGCCCACGGCCAGCAGGGCCGCGCTCAAAAAGATGTAATGAACCACAGTGATCGGGTGCATGACAATCCTAAATGCGCTTCTTGGCCATCACCACCGCCCCGATAATCGCCACCAGCAGTAGAATCGAGGCCAGCTCGAACGGCAGCAAGTACTGGGAAAAGAGCGTCCGGCTGATCTGCTCCGAGTTGCCCAAACCTTGCACCGTAAAGCCGCCGCCGGGTTCTCCCAGCCGGAACTGGCCGGAGCCCGCTTTGACAAAAAGGAGAGTCTGTACTAGCAGCGCCGCGATGCAGGCCAGAGCGATCCATCTCTGCCCGGTGAACGGCTTCTGCCTGGATTCCTGCCCCAAATTCACCAGCATGATCACGAACAGGAACAAGACCATAATTCCGCCCACGTAAAGAATCACCTGCACGCCGGCCAGAAACTCCGCTCCCTGCAAAAGATACAGGCCCGCCACTCCCAGAAGGCTGGTGATCAGCCAGATGGCGCTGTGCACCGTATTGCGGCGGGTGATGGTCAGAATGCCGCCGCCCAGCGCCAGCAGCGCGAATACATAAAACAGAAAAGTGTCGATCATAAAAACAACCGGCAAGGGGCCAGGCGCCGGCTCTCGCCGTTAATGCGTATACTGCTTTGGCCGCGGCCCCTCTTCCAGCATTTGGCGATCCCAGATTTGCCCCTCGCGGGTGTAGGTGGCAAGCTCGAAATCCTGCGTCAATTCCAGCGCGTCCACCGGGCAGGCGTCCTCACACAGCCCGCAGAACATGCACCGCGACGTATCGTAAGTAAACGTAGTCAGCTCCTTGCGCCGCGTCTCCTCATTGCGCTCGCTGGTCACCACAATCAGGTGCTCGGGACAGGCCAGGGCGCACAGATTGCACGCGATGCAAAGCGTCTCTCCAGTGTCGGGATTGATGTTCAGCCGCGGCGCCCCCCGATAACGTTCGGCGACCTTGGGGCGCTCGGCCGGATACTGCTCGGTGTAAATGTATTCCGGCTTCTGGTTGCGAAAAGTCACCCAAAGCCCTTCGAGCAGATCGACCAGAAAAATCGTTCGCAGGAATTTCTTCATACACTTAATTCTACCCTGCGCATCGCCCTCACCGCTGAGCCAGCAGCAGCACCACGCCGTTGACAATCAGCGAACCGAGGCCGATCGGAATCATATACCGCCAGCCTACCCGCATGAGCTGATCGTAGCGGTATCTTGGAAACGTGCCCCGGTACCAAATGAAGCAGTACAGGATAACCGATACCTTGAACAAAAACCAGAACACGCCGATAATCGCCTGGTTCACCGCCGGCGCAAGAAACGCCGCCGCTAGGACGAACATGGCGCCAGCCAGGGCCGCCATGATGGCCTTATCTACAGCAAGAGACCGCCGCATCACGCCGATCGCGCAGCCGAAGCCGATGAGTCCGAATAGAAGAGCCGGAAAACCGAAATCCAGCGGATAGTGCAGCGCCGCGATGCTCGGAAAAGGCCTCAGCCAGCCGCCCAGAAACAGTGTCACGGCGATCGACGAAACGACGAACATGTTCGCGTATTCCGCCAGAAAATACAACGACCAGCGGAATCCGCTGTACTCGGTGTGAAAACCGGCCACCAGCTCGGACTCGGCCTCGGGCAAATCGAACGGCGCGCGATTTGTTTCCGCCACCGCCGCGATAGAATAGGTGACGAAAGGAACCAGCATGAGGCCGTAATTCGCAAAGGCAAACCAGATGTGCCGCTCCTGCTGCGCCTGGATAATTTTCTCCATGCTCAGCGTGCCCGCCACCATCAGCCCCGAAACGATGGCAAACCCCATCGCAACCTCGTAGCTGACCATTTGGGCCGCCGACCGCAGCGATCCCAGCAGCGAATAATGGCTGTTAGAGGCCCAGCCGCCGAGAATAATTCCCAATATCCCGACCGAGGAAAAAGCCAGGATCACCAGCAGGCCGATGTTGACGTCGGCCACATGCAGCCCCGGCCCGAGCGGCAGCACGGAAAACGCCGCCAGCGCCGTCACGGTTGAGAGCACCGGCGCCAGCCAGAAAATCCAGCGGTCCGCGGCCGAGGGGATAATATCTTCTTTGAGGAGCAGTTTGACCGCGTCCGCCAGAGGCTGCAAGAAGCCGTACGGGCCGACGCGCATCGGCCCCAGCCGCACCTGAAAATCAGCGAGCACTTTGCGCTCGGCCAGCACAATATAACCGGCCACCAGGGGGAAAACCAGAATGATCACCGCTGTAAGGATGAGCGGCTTGAGATAAATCTGAAGAAGCGCTGCGGTTTCCGGCATGGTTGCTTTCCGCTTAGCGGTCCACCTCGCCCAAAACGATATCGATCGTGCCGATGATGGCCACCACGTCCGCGATGAGTGAGCCGCGGCACATGCGGTCCAGCGCCTGCAAGTTCACGAAGGACGGCGGCCGGACGCGCACGCGATACGGCTGCGTCGAGTTGTCGCTCACGATAAAATAGCCGAGCTCGCCCTTGGGCGCCTCAATCGAGACGTAGCACTCCCCGGTGGGCGGCTTCAGCACCTTGCCTACTTTGCCCATAATCGGCCCGGTCGGCAGGCCCTCAACGGCCTGGCGGATGATGCGCACCGACTGCCGCATCTCTTGCATGCGCACGATATACCGGTCGTAGGTGTCCGCATTCTGCCCGACCGGAATTTCAAAATCGTATTTTTCATAGCCGGAGTAAGGCTGCGCCTTGCGCAAATCCCACGGCACGCCCGCGGCCCGCAGAACCGGGCCCGTCACGCCATACTCCTTGCACTGTTCCGCCGTGAGAACGCCGACGCCTTTCGTGCGCCCGACCCAGATACGGTTTCCGGTGAGCAGCTCCTCGTACTCATCGATCTTGGCCGGGAACATGTCGCAGAAAGCCAGCACATCCTTCTCAAAGGTGTCGTAGGTTTCGTACTGCAAGCCGCCGATGCGGAAGGCGTGCGTGGTGAGCCGGGCGCCGCAGTAATTCTCGAAAATCTTCAGCGCTTCTTCCCGCTCGCGGAAGGTGTAGAAGACCGGCGTAATGGCGCCGATATCCAGGGCGTGCGTGCCGAGCCAGAGCAAATGGCTGGTGATCCTGTTCAACTCGGTCAGAATCACCCGCACCGCCTGCGCCCGCGGCGGAACTTCGATCTTCATCAGCTTCTCGACGGCCAGGCAATAGCCGAGACCGTTTGAAACCGCCGCCACATAATCCATGCGGTCCACATAGGGCGCGAACTGGACGTAGGTGCGGTTTTCGGCGATCTTTTCCACGCCGCGATGCAGGTAGCCGATGACACAGTCGCAGCCGAGCACCTTTTCGCCGTCCAGCTTCAATATGACCCGCAGCACCCCGTGCGTCGAGGGATGCTGCGGCCCCATGTTCAAAACCAGCTCATTCGCGTCTAGGAAAGTGGTTTCCGGCATAAACGGTTGCCAGCCGTCGGCTTTCAGGCGCCAGCTTTCAGCGCGACCTTGCGGCCGCCTGTGGCCTTTGCTGAGGGCTGATAGCCGACCGCCGGCGGCTTCTCCTCACTGCCCGCTTTCGATCTGCAAATTCTCCTGTACCCACCGGACGTCCTGCTGAATAATCCCGTACTCCTTGCGCAATGGGTGGCCCTGCCATTCCTCAGGCAGCAGAATCCGTTTCAGGTTCGGATGGCCTTCAAAAACGATTCCGAACATATCGTAGACCTCGCGCTCCAGCCAGTCGGCGCCCAGGTACACTGTCGTCGCCGTGGGGACCTTTTCTCCATCCGCCACGAAAGTCTTGACCCGGATCCGCTCATTGTGCGGTGGAAAACGATAAAGAATGTAGACCAGATCGAATCGCTTTTCCCGCTTGGGGTAATCGACAGCCGTAATATCTACCAGATATTCAAACTCTTCCTCGACTTTCAGAAATTCGAGGATCGGCACCACAGCCGGCAAATCCGCGATCAGGAAATTCTGGTCCAGATAGGTAGAGAACTCTCGGATGCTCTCTCCGAACCGGCTCTTCAATTTTTCGGTGAGCGGGCTTTGCCAGGGACTAGCCGCCATTGCAGGCGGGGGTTTGGGCGGAGCATGCCCCGCCGGCTTTTGCTCTTCTGCCATGTTTCAGTAGGGACCGGCCATCCAGTGAGTGAACTCCATAGCTGTAACACAGCAGCAACGTGCTGTCAAATTCCGCCGGACTCGCGGCAGCGGGAGCGCTCTCTCCTTTGAGTGCCCTACTGCCTCCTTGAAACTGGATGCGCGAGCGCCGGACCAAGTTCAATCGGCATCAAGCGGCCGGAGCAGCGGACCGGGACCCCGGCACTTTCTACGCGGCGGAGGAGAAAAAGAGTACATGCCGGCAACCGTCAGACAAACGAACGCGCTGCTCTGGATTGATTTTGCGAAAGATGGGGCGATTCTTTTCGGCATCGTGTGTTGGCATACGATTTGCTCGACGATGCTGCCCGCATCCCCAGCTCACTCGCCTCCAATACAAACTCGCGGGGCATTTTGCGATGGTCATTGGGCCTCGATGCTATAGCGCTCG
>DASREK010000184.1:0-2067 GCA_035652135.1 Bryobacterales bacterium
CTTCGACGCGCTCGCCATGCGCTTCCGGGAGCTGAAAATCCGCAAGAACCCGGACTGCCCGGTTTGCGGCGAACACCGGACGATTCACCACTTGATCGATTACCAGGAGTTCTGCGGCATTCCGCATCACGAGCCGCCGCCCGCGCCCGGACTGAAGGAATGGGAAATCGATCCGGTCGAGGTGAAAGCCAAGATGGATCGGCATGAGCCATTTGTGCTCATCGACGTTCGCGAGCCCCACGAATACCAGATCTGCTCGATTCCAGGCAGCCGGTTAATCCCGCTCGGCGAATTGCCCAAGCGGGTCCATGAGCTGAATTCGGCCGATGAGATCGTGGCGCACTGCAAGAGCGGCATGCGCAGCGCCAAAGCGGTGGATTTCCTGCGCAAGGCCGGATTCAAGAAAGCGAAGAACATGGTGGGCGGCATTCTGGCCTGGAGCGACAAAGTCGATCCGCGCGTGCCGAAATACTGAACCGGCAATCTCGTCTAGAGCTTCGGCTGGAAGCGCCCGATCGGCGGCCAGCCGGGTGGAGACGGCGTGGTATCGCTGGGAAGCGGCCGGATATCCGCTGTGTAATCCCTCTTTTTCCAGAGCTCCCAGGGATATAGGGAATATTACCGGTTAAAGTGAAAAATCTTCGAAAACGTGTGCTGGCGGGCGAGACGCTGTTTGGCTGCTTCTTGAATCTCGGGTCGTCGCTGACGGCCGAGATTGTCGGGATGGCAGGATTTGATTGGGCGCTGATCGACCTGGAGCATGGAGCCGGCTTCGAGAGCCATGTGTTGCACCAGCTCCAGGCGCTGGAACACACGGCGGCCGCCGCTCTGGTGCGGGTCGAGTCGTCCCAACGCCAGCGGCTGCATCGCGTTCTCGATTTGGGCGCACACGGCATCATGGTCCCCCGCGTGAGCAACAAGGAAGAGGCGCTGGCGGCCGTGAGAGGCTTGCGCTATCCTCCGCAAGGTGTTCGGGGCGTGGCGTCCATGAACCGCGCTTGTGAATTCGGGGCCCGCTTTCGAACTTATGTGTTGGAAGCCAACGCCTCGCTGCTTGGCATCGTACAGATCGAGACAGAAGAAAGCCTGCACAATCTGGATGCTATCGCCGAAACCGACGGCGTGGACGTCTTGTTCCTCGGGCCCCTTGACCTCTCTCACGGTCTTGGCGTTGCCGGCCAGTTCGACCACCCTCGATTTCTGGAAGCGGTGCAAGCCACGGTGGCGGCCGCCCAGCGTCATGGAAAAGCCGCAGGCACATTGATTGGGCGCCCGGAAGATCTCCTCAAATATACGTCACTGGGCTATCGCTTCATCGGCTGCGGTTCGGATGGGGGGCTGCTGAACTCGGCGGCCCGCGTGACGGTTGCGGCGCTGCGCTCGGCTGCCAAGCGGGGCTGACGCGCCTCAGTTCCTCGCTCATTCTTTATCAATTTCAAGGGATTGGCGATTTGTGATGTTGCGCACGAAAGCGGCGGCGACCTGTGCCAAGGAGTTAGGTTTTAGCGGCGTTCCGGTCATATCCGGTCAGGTACTGCTAGTTCATTCCCGGTACTCTCAGTTCTTTTCTTTCCCCTGCGCAAGGCGTATATTACCTTGGCATGTCCGCCAAGGTCGAGACGCTGGCTCAGCTGTTCGTGTGCGGCATGGAGCACGACAGCGGGCGGCGCCTCTTCGCCAGGGAGGATGGCGTATACGTTCCCCTGTCATCCGCAGAGTTTTACCGGCGGGTGGCCCGGCTGCACATCGCGTTGCGCGGCTTAGGCTTTCGTCCAGGGGATTGCTGTGTTCTGTTTTCCGAAAACCGCTGGGAGTGGGTAGTGGCGGATTTCGCGGTGCTGACCTCGGGCATGGTCAGTGCGGCTGCCGATCCCTCGTTGAGCGCCGAGCAGGTGTACGCCGTCCTCAAGGGCACGGCGGCGCGCGCTGCTGTTGTTTCCGGCCGGGAGCAGAGGGAGAAGGTGCTGGCGATGTGGGGCGATTTGCCGGCGCTCGACAGCATCATAATCTGCGATGGGCTGACCGGCGGCCCGAAGACCCGGAGTTTTACTATTTCTCAGTTGATCG
>DASREK010000185.1:0-4446 GCA_035652135.1 Bryobacterales bacterium
ATCGCGGACCGTGTATTTGCTGGCGTCCGTCTCTCGCAGCTCCATCACCAGGTCCACAAAGTCCTCTGGATGGTCGCTTTCAAACGCCACCACAAAATCCTGATCGTCGAGACCAAAAGAATACGTCGTGTTCAACTTCACGCTGGGATATTTGTGGCCGACGGTGATGTGCTCGTTCATCATGCCCTGGCGCGTGGGGAGGTTCAGCAAGTACCATTCCCGGGTCTTTATGAAAGGATATACGAAAATGTATTTGTACTTGCCCGGAACGAGCGTTCCGCGGGAATCTGCTTGTCCTTCGTGCACGTGCTCGAGCACGTACGTGGAGCGCTTGGTCATGGAGAGGAAGCTGTGGCTGGTGTGCAGGTATTTCCCCAAGCCGGTCTGCGAAATTTCGGTGGACATTTGTTGCAGGTCCTCGAGCTGATAGCAGATACGCCACAGCATGATATCGCTGTCGGCGCGGAGACCCACGGTCGAATAAGGAAGAATCAGCATGCGGCCGGGATGACTCCACGAGGTGATGACGCGGCAAAGCTCTTCCCGGTCCCGCTGCTTTTGCTCTTCCGGCAGCAGCCGCCAGGCCGGATCGAGTTTGTAGAGAATGAAATTGACTATCTGGCGGCGTGGTTCCGTGGTTTCAGGCATAGTGGATTCTCCAGTCAGCGAAGCCGTGCCGCACCGCCTGGCTGAAATGGCGGCGGCTTCCAGATCTGCGGCTTTTCTTTCCCAGGCGGCCCGCGGGATGTACCGCTTTAGAAAATCATCATAGCACGCGGCTCGCGGCGCTCATTCCATCTCCATCGCGGCCGGGAATGAACGCAACACCGCAAGCGCGGCGGGCCGGTTCCGGGACCTGGGCCCGAAGCCGGCCTCGATGTGGATCTGAATCGGAGCCGCATTGGCGGGATGCGCGGCGCGGCATCCGCCGCGAAATGAGTACTCCACGTTTCGATTGGACATTTTGAAAACGCAAGTTGAACGCCGCCAGCGCCGAAAACCCGGCTCCGCAGAGATCCGCCGACGAGCGAAGAAGGGAAACGCTCCCGCGCGAGACGGCTCGTCCGGCTTGCTGTTTGTGCCCGGAGGATCTCTATTTCAGCGATCCGTTCTCCGCGGATGAGCGAGAGCGGGAGGTGCTTCTCTGCCGCGGATTCCCTCGCGGATGCAGCAAAGTAGACAGGCCTCATCGCCTAGGGCGAACCGGGATCTCCTCCGCGAAAAAACGGTCTCATCCGCTTTCTGTTCGTTTGTGGGCGTTCGCGCTAGCGCAGTGGCGTGCCCGGGCTCGCCGGCCCATTCGGGAGGCCGGATGGTCCGGGAATATTCGGCTGGCTTGCGCCGCTGGGCTGACTCACACCGGGCGCGGTTCCACCGCGGGTGCCCGGAGTGGCGCCAGGAAAAGCGGCCCCCGGCTGGGCCGTATAAGGGCTCGGGCTTGTGCCGCCCGGCTGGTTGGCGGTGGGTCGCCCTGCGCCGGAATGTGCCGCGCCCGGTATAGTGCTGGGATGCGCCGTGCCCCGCGCTTCTGCACCCGGGCGGCTCGCAAATTCTGTGTTTGTGCCGGAAGGGTTCATCCCAGCGGCGTCCCCGCGGGACTGCGCGGGCTGCAACATCCAGCCCGTTACCTGATCCCACCAGCTATCGATTCGGGTCACCTCGTGGGCATGATTCTTCGGCCGGTTCTCGAGGTAAGCGGAAATCTGCCGCTGCACGCTTCTCGCTGCATCCTTCTGCCGCCCGTTTTGATAACTGGACAAAGCTTGCGCGGCAGCCTTTAGAGGTTGCGTGGCCGCGTCATAGTCGCCGTCGAGAGCATGCGATCGGGCGGCCGACAGATGCTCTCGCGCTTGCACCAGCGCTGGGTTTAGCTGCGCCGGAATCACAAAGATTCCGTTCTCCACGAAAACCAGAGCGGCATCTGCGCGGCTCAGGTCCCGGTTTTCCAATGCCGTAGCCGCGGCCTCCAAATGGTTTTTGGCGAGCGTCACATCCACCGCCACCATAGTGGAGGGCCCGGTCGGCCGGATCACTTCGCCGCCGCTGCGGGCCCGCTCCGCCAGGCTGCTGCCCGGCCGGCGGGCCGAAGCGCTGCCCGCTGCATCCGGTGGAACAGGACGACCGGCGCTTTCCCCTTCCGCAGGGTCCGCCGCGCCGGTAGCCGGCGCACCCTGTGGCCCTGCCTGCCAGTGCAGAACCGGCGCGATAACGGACGCCTGCTCAAGCTGGTTATACACCGGGACGAGATTCCCATCCGCCTGAACCTGAGCGTTCGATTGCAGCGCCTCCGCGAGACCCATAGCCCGCTTCAGATGATCGCGCGCGGCCTGCGCCGCGCCCTTTTGGATAGCTTCGCGCGCCAGATTGGTTTGCTCGAGCATTTGCACAGCCAGCCGGGAGCGCTCTGTTTCCGGCGCCTGTGTGGAACCCTCCCGATCTCGGCTTTGCGAATTGGATGAAACGCCAGAAGAGGCGCTCGCGGCGGCGGACGGCGCGAGCAAACCAAGCAGCAGCAAAGCCAGGATGAGTGCGAAGGTCACCCTTCTTGCCATCGGCATTCGCTCCTCCTCTTCGTAGCAATTCCACTAAATTGGACGTCTGCCGCGTCCTCCAAGTTGGGGCGCGAACATCCCTTCGGCGGCGACGGTTGTCCAGGATGGTGTTGCACCGCGCCAAATAGCCTCCCTGAGCGGCGCAGAAACCAAGCAGAGCTTTTCGTATCGCAATACGATATAATTTTAAACATGGACACAACAGGGGTTGATATATCGGATTCCGAGTATCGAGCTTTGGCGGAGTTCCGCCATCAGATCCGGCGCTTTCTCCATTTCAGCGAAAAGGCGGCGCGGGCGGCTGGCCTCGAGCCGCAGCACCACCAGTTGCTATTGGCTCTGAAGGGTCTTCCGGAGGGAAGCGTTCCTTCGATCCGCCAGATCGCTGAGCGCCTCCAAATCCAGCATCACAGCGCTGTGGAGCTGCTCGACCGTTTGCAGGAACGGGGCCTCGCCGAACGGACCCGCAGTTCGGAAGATCACCGGGAAGTTTTAGTTCGCCTGACGGAACGCGGAGAAAAGATTCTTCGGGAGCTCTCGCTGCACCACCGGGCTGAATTGCAATCGGCTGGCCCCGCCTTGGTGCGCGCCCTCGAGCAACTCACGGTCCGGACTCCCGCCGCTCAGGAGGCCGCATGCCGGTGAGCGCGGGCGAAAGCAAACTCGCTTCTGTGGAGAGCTTCGAGCCATCCGGCAAACTGGGCGATTTCACCACAAGCATCCGGGTGCTGCCCCTGTCGCTGGTCGCGATCGCCATCGGCGTGTTGAGCGCATACGTGGCCCTTGCGCTGTTGCGGCTGATCGGCCTGTTTACCAATCTCTTTTTTTACCAGCGATGGGCTACCAACCTGGTTTCGCCGGCGGATCACCATTTGGGCCCGTTTGTGATTGTGGTCCCGATTATCGGAGCGCTGATCGTCGGATTCATGGCGCGCTACGGATCGGAACGCATTCGAGGTCATGGCATTCCGGAAGCGATTGAAGCGATTCTGATCAATGGAAGCCGCGTCGAGCCGAAGGTAGCGTTTCTAAAGCCGCTTTCCTCGGCGATTTCCATCGGATCGGGTGGGCCCTTCGGGGCCGAAGGCCCCATCATCATGACGGGCGGCGCCTTTGGCTCGATGATCGCCCAGTTTTTGCACCTCACCAGCGCCGAGCGCAAGACGCTGTTGGTGGCGGGCGCAGCCGGAGGCATGTCGGCGACGTTCGCTGCTCCAGTCGCGGCCGTTTTGCTGGGCGTCGAACTGTTACTGTTCGAATGGAAGCCTCGCAGCCTGATTCCCGTGGCTTTGGCCAGTGCTACGGCGGCGGCGGTGCGGCGCCATTTGATGGGTTTAGGCCCGATTTTTCCTGCGCCGCCGCATCCGGCTTTTGTCGGTCCCGGGGGATTGCTGGGATGCGCCGCATCCGGCTTGCTGGCTGGCGCGCTCTCCGTTCTGGTCACCCTGGCTGTGTACGCCTCCGAGGACGCATTCCACAAGCTGCCAATCCACTGGATGTGGTGGCCGGCCATCGGAGGCTTGGTGATCGGCCTCGGCGGCCTGATCTTCCCGCAGGCGCTCGGCGTCGGCTACGACACAATCGCCGACTTGCTGCAAGGCAATGTTGCAAAGCAGGTCATATTGGGCATTCTGCTGGTGAAGTCGATCATCTGGGCTGTATCGCTGGGATCGGGAACCTCGGGCGGCGTGCTCGCGCCGCTGTTGATGATGGGCGGAGCGCTGGGCGGCCTCGAAGCTATGGTGCTGCCGAACGAAGGGACCGGGTTCTGGCCTCTGGTCAGCATGGGAGCCATTCTGGGCGGCACAATGCGCGCCCCATTCACCGGCGTGATTTTCGCCGTCGAGCTCACTCACGATTTGAACGCCCTGCTGCCGCTGTTGATCGCTTGCAT
>DASREK010000186.1:0-3129 GCA_035652135.1 Bryobacterales bacterium
CCCGACGAACAGCCGCTCCACAGACTCTCCCGGCCTGCCCACAGCGACGCCGAGAACATCCGCAGGCCTGGTTTCATTGGGCTTGCCGGGATCGGGCGCAATGTCGAGAGGGTAGTGCAGGGTGACCATCTGCACATTTTCCGGAGTGTTGGGAATGAAGACCGCGGTGAAATATTGGCTGCTGACGCCCGCCCAGTCGTATGAACCGTGAAGCGTCGCGCCTCCCGCGACTTTCTTCAGGCCGAGGTGCTCGGTGTCGTTATTGAACTGATATTCGAGCTGGCCCGCGCCATAGGCGGCCAGGCTGACTTGATCGCCGAATCCGGCGGGCCACGCCGGAAAGCCATAAACCGGACTGCCTCCTGACAGCACCGAGGTGGTCACGCTCACGACGTAGCTATCATCGAACTGGAAGGCCTTGTGCACGACGAGACCGGAATCGGCATAGTCGAACACAATCTCCGCGGGTGTGGAGAGATTCTGCGAAGCCGCGCTGGAGACGTACAGGGCCGAATTCAACTTGTTCCGGAGAGATTCGTCGTAAGTCCAGAGCGAGAGCGGATAGCCGAACTTGGCGGCGGCCGCGGAATTCACCAGATCGAGCGGCTTGCCCTGATCGTCCTGATACTTTTTCAGCACCCACGACTTCGCCTGTGCGCCTCGGTTCGTAAAGGTGATGCGGTAAAGGTCGTTCTCGACGACGGTTTCGGATTCGGAAGCGGCCTGCTTCGAAACTGACGGCACGGGAACACGCGTGGCCGGCGCCGGAGCGGGCGCGGGCGTGGCCGCAGAGACTGGTGGATTTCCGGAGGCTGGCGGAGTTACCTGCGCAGGTTTTGCCGAAGTGGGAGGCGAAGCCGGCGGGGCGTACTTTCGCATAAAGAGCTGCGATCCGAAGATCGCCACCGCCAGGACCAGAAACACCAGCAGCAGGTTGCGGTCCATGCCAGGTTCGGTTTGTGGGTTCTTGTACTCAGGCATCGCGATCAGCGCTCACGATATCGAACCATGCAGGCGCGGACTCGTACGTGCGCCCCCTGCGCCGCGGTTGAGGGCATCCGAGGGTACATTCTTCGGTGGCACCGGGTCAAAACCTCCGCGCACAAAGGGGTGACAGCGCAAAACGCGTCCGGCCGCCAGGGCCGATCCGCGTAGAACGCCATGCCGTTCCACAGCTTCGGCAGCGTATTCCGAGCAGGTCGGCACGTAACGGCAAGCCACTGGAAGAAACGGCGAGAGCGCCCGCTTGTAAACGCGAAAAAGGCCCAGCAGTGAGGTTTGGGCAAACGACAAAACTCGGAGCCCGGAGCTTGCAGGCTGATGGCGTTTCATCCGCGCGGGTTCCCTTTCTCTTTCTCCAGCGATCTCTCGATCACCTGGAAGGCCGTGGTGAGCTCCTGCCGGAGATCCACAAAATCCATATTCAGAGCCGACCGCTTGGGATTAATGACCATGTCCACCGGTGCGGAGAAGCCCGGCCGGCTTAACCGGACAGCTTCCCGCAGTCGCCGCTTGATGCGATTGCGCTGAACCGCCCCTCCCAGGATCCTCCCCACAGTCAGCCCAACCCGGCTGTCGCCAGATTCGCCCTCGGCACGGCGGAGGTAGAACACGGTCATGTGCGCCGCGAAGTGCCGCCGCCCCTGTTTGTAAACCCGCTCAAAGTCCGCATGCCGCAATAGCCGGCGGCTCTTCGCAAACTTCGCGTTCTGCGGGACAGGATGGCTCACAGGCCGACTCCAGGCTTTAGGCGCCGGGCTTCAGGAGTTCGACCGCTTCTGCCTGAAGCCTGAAGCTGCCTCTATTCGCGAAATCCAGGCTTTACGGAAACCCGCTTGCGCCCCTTGGCCCGGCGCCGCGAAAGGACCGCGCGCCCCTGCTTTGTCTTCATGCGGACGCGAAAGCCGTGCGTCTTCGAACGGCGGCGGCGGTTGGGCTGGAATGTACGTTTTGGCATGAAAAATCCTGCGCTCCTGTCCTCTGCAATACGGTTGAATGAAAGGAAAGTATAAACGAGCGCCGGGAAAAACGGTAAGCGCCGCCGGGGTACTGGGCGTTTCTCGCCGCGGTGCTTGCTCGGGCTGCTAGAATCAGGACAAGCCACTTGGTTGGAAATTCCAGAAAGTCGGGGAGGTAGTGTCGTGTTTTCCAGCCAGTTCCGCTGCCCGGACTGCGGCGGGTCCGCTGCTTATCGTTCCCGGCGTCGCAGTGTTTTCGAGAGATATGTGCTCCCGTTTCTGTTGCTGCGTCCGGTGCGTTGCGCCAATTGTTTCCGGCGCAGCAGCGTCTCGGTGTTTGTAGTTGCACGCCCGCGCGAGACCCGCTCCGCGATCAAGCCCCGTGCCGCTTAGCGAATTGCTTGCGTCTCCGGCTGCCGCTATACTGGATGCAATTCGTCCGGCTGGAGCCTAACCAGGCGCCGTACGAGGGAGGCTGGTCTTCAGCAGTATCGGAGACATAACTCGCACCACGGTACCCGCTCCGCCTCAGAACGCCTTTTTCGTGCGTGCCAGGGCATTTACCCAAGCCAAGCTGAGGTCTGCGGTTTCCGGAGCCGGCGCTCTCGCCGAAGGCCTCTTCGCTGCGCTTTTCCCCTCCGATTGCCGTCTCTGCGGCTTGCCTCTCACGAAGATTTCCAGGCTCCCGGTATGCACGAATTGCCTCGCCGCCATGGGACCGATCGCGGGAGAAACCTGTGGAATCTGCGGGGAGACGGTCTCCTCGCAGGTTTTTGCCGTGGGAGTCGCGCCGTGCCCGGCGTGCCAGGAGAGCCGCCCGTCCTTCACCCGGGCCGTCGCTTACGGTTCCTATGACGGTGAGCTTCGCGAGTTGATCCATCTTTTGAAATACGACGGGGTGGTCCCGGCCGCGAAAGTTCTCGGGAGAATGCTGGCGCAGGCGATTCAGAAGCTGGATCTCGCGCCGGGACCGCTACTGGTCATTCCGGTTCCGTTGCATCGGTCCAAAAAACGGCAGCGAGGGTTCAATCAGGCTGAGCTGATTGCGCGCAAGGCGTTGAGGCGGCTGAGTCTGCCGGATGCACAGCTTGCGTCCGGCATTCTGGCGCGCTCCAGGACGACAGCATCGCAGATCGGCCTGACACGGCCGCAGCGCGCAGAAAACATACGC
>DASREK010000187.1:0-44065 GCA_035652135.1 Bryobacterales bacterium
GTCCGGGAAGATCAAGGGCCGCATTCCCGACCTTCCAATCGTGACGATCGCCAGTGCCCAAGCGGCGCTGCGCGTCAGCGCGCCGGACGCGGCGCCTGATTCCTGGCAACCGGTGGTGCGGCGCGAAGACCGCGAACGTTGGAATGACTGGGGCATCGGGTTGCTGCTGCAAGGAGATCTCAAGGGCGCTGAATACGCTTTCCAGAAAGTCACCGAGGCGGAGCCCAGCTACGCGGACGGCTGGCTGAATGTGGCTCGCGCGTATATTCAGGAAGGGCAAACCGATGCGGCCAAGCCTTACATTGAAAAAGCTTTGTCGCTCAACCCGCATCTCGGCCGCATTTATTATTTCCGGGCGCTGGTGGAAAAAGCGGATGGCGATTATGATGCCGCCCTGCGCTCGCTGCGCGCCGCTGCGGCCCAATATCCCCGCGATCGCGTCGTGCTCAACCAAATTGCCCGCATCCTGTTCTTAAAGCGGGATTATCGGGGGGCTCTCGCCATACTCGACCGTGTATGCGCCGTGGATCCGGAGGACCTGGCCATGCATTACACCAAGATGCTGTGCCATCGCGGTCTTGGCGAGGTCGATGCCGCAGCCCGCGAGGAAAGATTGTTCCGGCGGTTTAAAGCGGACGAAGCCTCGCAAGCGATCACCGAGCGCCCGCGCCGCACCAGTCCGGAGGACAACAATGAGCGGCAGCCGATTCACGAGCACGAATCCGCTCCGATCGCAAAAGCGGTCCGGCGCATCGAGCCTGCGCCCGCCGTGGCGGCCGGAGGCGGCAGTTGAAGCCGCCGCGAATGGGACTGGGCGCGTTTCTGGCCGCCTGCTGCGTGGTCATTGCCGCGGCGCCGGCGGGAGTTCAATTTACCGATGTAACCACGACTGCCGGCATCCGCTTCCGCCACAATACGGGCCGTTCGGGCAAAAAATATCTTCCCGAAACTCTCGGCTCCGGATGCGCCTTCCTGGATTTCAACAATGACAACTATGCGGATATTCTCCTCCTGAACGGCAAGGATTGGAATCCGGCGGCAAGCGCGGCGCGGCATTCGTATCCGGCTCTTTATCGCAACAATGGAAACGGTTCTTTCACCGACGTGACCGCCGCAGCGGGCCTGGCGATAGAGATGCACGCCATGGGCGTTGCAGTCGGCGATTATGACAACGACGGCTGGCAGGATCTCTACATCACCGCTCTCGACGGCGACCGCTTGCTTCACAACGAACACAATGGAACATTCCGCGATGTGACGCGCGCCGCCGGAATCAACAATGCCGGCTTTGGCACAAGCGCCGCCTGGTTTGATTATGATCGGGACGGCCAGCTCGATGTGTTCGTGGCCAACTACGTCCAGTGGTCGCCCCAGACCGATCTCTGGTGTTCTCTCGACGGGCGCACCAAATCATACTGCACGCCCGAATCGTACAAGGGCCTGCCCGCGAAGCTCTATCACAATCTCGGCGGCGGAAAATTTGAGGATGTGTCCCGCAAAGCGGGTATCGCCGACCCGGCTGGCAAATCGCTGGGAGTGGCGGTCCTCGATTTTGACGGCGACGGCTGGCCGGACCTGTTCGTCGCCAACGACACCCAGCCAAACAAGCTCTATCGCAACAACCGCGACGGGACCTTTACCGATATAGGCGTGGCTGCCGGAGTCGCCTTCGGAGAAGATGGCGTAGCCCGGGGCGCGATGGGAGTGGACGCCGCCGACTATGATCGCTCCGGCCGCCCGCATCTTCTGGTCGGCAATTTCTCCAACCAGATGTTGGCCCTGTATCACAACGAAGGGAAGGCTCTCTTTGTGGACGAGGCTCCTGCGAGCGCCGTCGGCCGCGCGAGCCTGCTCTCGCTTACTTTTGGTCTTTTCTTTTTTGATTACGACCTCGACGGCCACCCTGACATCTTCACCGCCAACGGGCACATTGAGGACGAAATCAACCGCGTGCAGCCCAAAGTCCACTACGAACAGCCGCCGCTGCTGTTTCACAATTTGGGAGGGAGAAGATTTGAGCTGGCTACCGACCAGGTCGGGCCGTTTCTTCGCCGGCCGATCGTCGCTCGAGGGGCTGCTTACGCCGATTACGATCTCGACGGCGACCTGGATATCCTGATCACCACCAACGGCGGCCCGGCATATCTGTATCGCAATGACGGTGGAAACCGGAACAATTTTCTCCGCATCAAGACGAGGGGCAGCAGGTCGAACCGCGATGGCATCGGCGCGGTCGTCCGCCTGCGGTCAGCTTCGGGATCGCAATGGCAAAGCGTCCACAGCGGGTCGAGCTATTGCTCTCAAAGCGAATTGCCGCTGACCTTCGGTTTGGGCCGCGACGCCAGAGTAGATTTGCTGGAGATCGACTGGCCCAGCGGAGCGCATCAGGTTCTTTCCAACCTCCCCGTCAATCAATTCATCCTTATTCAGGAAGACCAGCAGTCTGTTTCCAGAATCCGCTAGGGCGGGCTGGATAAAGACTGTGCCCTATCCTGGCGGTCTCCGTACAGAAGCGGGACTGCATCGTGAAGAACGATCCGGCAGGCTCCGCCTTGCCGGTTGAGACAGAATTCTTCAAGGTGGTACCATTTTTATATTCATAGATTCTGAGCGCAGGTATGCGGTGTTGGCGCCTAGACTGCCGCTCGGTCAAAGAGTTCCCCAAAATGTTCGCTGAAACTTCGTTCAGGAGGATTCTATGGCTACAGCGTTCCAGCAACATGATCCAGCCGGCGGTATTCCGCCTTTCCGGCTGGATGTGACTCTGCACGATCTGCTTCGAAAACAGGCCCCCAGACCACCGGCGCCGCTTCCTGCGGCCGAACCGCAAAAGCTGCCCGACCCGGTGTTCCCCCAGCATCCGGAACTGTTGGGCGACCATGGAGACTATGTTCCCGCGCACAGGCCGGGTGCTTCTCCTTACCGCCGCCGGTGGACGGCGCCGCTCGTTTATCGGGCGATGCGCGGCTGGCTGTTTCCTTATTTCAAATCTCGGATTCTGCCGGGAGATTTTCACCCCATCATCGCTTATCTCTTCACCGAATGGAAATGCAATCTCGACTGCTACTACTGCTGGGCGTTTGACAATCACGTAAAGGGGATGAGCGAGGATACCGCCAAGAGGTCGATCGATTGGCTGCACACGACCACTTGCCGGGTGCTGGCGCTTATGGGCGGCGAGCCCCTGCTGCGGCCTCAATTTGTGCACAAGGTCGTGTACTACGCGGCCAAAAAAGGGTTCTGGGTATATTTGCCCACGAACGCGCGGCTGCTGCGCCCGGATGTGATCGACCGCATAGCCGACGCCGGCGTGGCGATCGTGAACTTCGCGGTGGACGTAGTGGACGAAAAGCCGGGCCTGCCGAAAGCCCTGAATCCTGTCCGTAAGTATTTCGACTACCTGATTCGCAAACAGTATAAGTACGGCTACTGCGTGTTCTTCAATATCAACATTTGCCGCAATAATCTGGAAGACGTCAAACAGCTCACCGAGATTGCTCACGATAACGGTATTGCCACCGACTACCACATCAATGAATCGCCCATGATCGAGCAGGACCACTTCCAGCACCTCGAAGAAAATGACACCTATATCCGGCCTGAGGATTGGCCCAAAGTGGACGGGCTTATCGACTGGATTATCGAGAAGAACCGCGCCGGCTATAAGATGGTCAACTCTGTGAGGAGGCTGCAAGACATGCGCGATTTTATGCGCGGCAAAGTCGAGCCGTGGAACTGCCGCGCCGGCCAGAACTCGCTGATTATCCGGGTGGACGGCACGCTGGCCCCCTGCTTCCCGATGTATTCCGCTACGTATGATTGGGGCGCTATCGAGAACCCGAAATTCGAGGTGAAGCAGCTCAATGAAATGAAGCAGTCCTGCCAGACCCACTGTTTTTCTACGCTGAATCATAACCTGGGGTACTGCTACAACGACGGTCGCGTGATCAAGTGGGTTCTACGGCAGGCCGCCCGGGGCTTCCAGGGAGTTTCAGGAAGCTTTTACGATTGAACCGATCCGGCCGGTCTGCCCTGGTACAACAGGCCCCGGCCTTCAACCGGGGCGCCAAGTTCAAAAAAGAGCATCCCCGTTCGAGAACGGGAGTACTAAGGTGGAAGCGTACGTGGAATTTAGGTGATCGAAGTGTAGCTTTGCCGGCTTTACCGCGGTACCTTGGTTGGCGGACCGGCATGCGCATTGTTTCTACCCTTCTGGCGGCTGCTCTCTTCACGATTGCGGGATTCTCGCAGGAAAATAGCGGAGGCCTCGATCCTGCGGTACGGGGCTTGTTACGGCCCGAGAGCGGCTTTCTGTTGGGCGTCCAATGGCGCAAAGCGCTCAGCCTGCTGCCGGCGGACATTTTGAAAAAGCAACTCGCGGTCTCGGGTCTTGCGGCGTCGGCGGACGCGGCGGACGCCGAATCCGTAATCCTGGAAGACATCGATGCCGTGTACGTCGCCGGCTCCACAGCCCGCGACGTTGCAGCGGGCCGCCAGACGCCGGTTCTGGCGATCGTCAGGGGCCGTTTTGACCGCACGCGGATGCAGGGGCTGCTGCGAGGCCACGGCGAGATCTACCGGCGGGTTTTGTTAATGACACCGCCCGGCGTCAGCCCGCCGCAAACCCGCGTCGCCATGCTCGATGAGGGCACCATTCTGATCGGCGACCGCAAGGAGATGATGGCGGCCTTGGACAGGCTGGCGGCTCCGTCCGCGCCCCAGCCGGCGGGAAAAACCAGGACCACGCTGCTCGACCGCGCGGAAGTCTTGGCCAAACAAAACGACCTGTGGCTCCTGATCGACGCTCCTCCCGGCGGCTTTCAACCCCCTCCACCGCAAGCGCGCGGTTCCGGGACTTCCGCCGCCTTTGTCCCCTCGCCGGAGATTCTCTCGAATTTGAGAGGCCTGGATCTCGGCGTTTCCTTCTCCGGCGGATTGCGTTTACAAGTCGGTCTGCGCGCCAAATCGGCCGAGGCAGGGAAAAACCTGGCAGCGGCCGTTCAGGGTTTGCTGGCACTGGCCGCCCTCAGCCAGCAGGCAAAGCCAGAAGCGCTGGATGCGTTGCGCCGGATCGAGATCAAGCCGCAGGCATCCACTGTGAATGTCAGCCTCTCGCTCACCGAGCAGGAAGTCAGGAAAGTCTACGCCGAGATGCAAGCCTCTGCGAAGAACGCCTCGGCTCGCCGCTTCGGCGGCCCTGCCGTCTCAGGCGGAAACGTCGCGGTCTCGGGAGCGGACCGGCCGAGCCCGGCGGGGAAGACGCCGCGCCGCGGCACAATCCGTATCCTCGGTCAAGACACCGGGACGGTGGAAGTGCCGGTTGGCGGCCAAAAGTAGGATCGGATTTCCCCGGTCCGGAGCTCTCGGGAGCGCTTCTCCATGCTTGAGCGCCGGCCGCAGAGCGAAGCAGGGTTGCTTCAAACTTTCCCGTCCAGTACGCAAGCGGTACGCCGGATCGAACGCGCCCAGACATTGCGCTCGGAAGACTTCAAGCGAAGCGCTAGCGTTACCGGGCCACCCAGAGCCCGATCCGGTCGTAAGCATACTCCCGCACTTGCATCTCGAGCGAGGCGTAACGGAGCATCCAGGCCCGCTCCCGCAGGATCCTCGCCGGTTCCAAAGGCAGTTCCCCGCGGTACACATCGGCTCGATCGCCATAAGAGTACTGCTGATACTTTAATGGAAGGCGGGACGCGGTTTCCATGAGGGTTTCCCAGAAACTTTGCCGCCGGAACCACCGCTTCCGGGAAGCGGCCTCGCGCGGCAGTTCAATCACGGCGCGCCCGCCTTCAAGAGCGGCGCGCACGCATTTCGATGCATCGAAAGGACGCCCGGGCTCTGGGTCGGGAAACGCGGCGAACGCTCCGGCAATCTCCTCCGAAGAAGCTTCGATCGGACTCCAGCGGATCCGCGAAGCGCCGCTGACGACGATTCCTTGCCGGAGAATCTCCTGGGCTCGCGCCACATCCTTGCCGGCCACCCGCAGGATGTGCTCGATCAAGTCGGGCGCCCGCATCTGCTCGGCCACCACAGGCGTGATGCTGACGTAGCCGGCAGCCTCTGAACTGATTTTAACGGGGATCTTTTCCGGAAACGGCAACCACTACGCCTTCTTCACCTTCCCGCTACGGATGCAGGAAACACAAACGCGAATGGTCTTGTGAGCGCCGCCGACGACGGCGTGTACGCGCTGCAAATTCGGCAGCCAGCGCCGCTTGGTCAGATTGTGGGCGTGGCTGATCCGGTGCCCGGTCATGGGTTTCTTGCCACAAAGTTCACACGCTTGCGCCATAGCTCTGCTTTCCGACCTCGAATTTATGAGTCTAACATGGTTACGTTGGCGCTGCCAACCGGACGGCCGAGAGCGTCCCTCCGCGGGGAACCCTGCGCCCTGCCGTTCCGTAGTAATCCGTATGCGCTGGCGGGAACTGTTTGCCGAGACCTTGCGCGCCCTAGCAGCCAACAAAATGCGCAGTTTTCTGACCATGTTTGGCATCGCCTGGGGCATCTTGTCCATCACGCTGATGATTGCGGCAGGCGAAGGCCTGAAAATGGGTCAGGCTGCGGCCCAGCGCACTCTCGGCAAAGATATCCTTATCGCTTTTCCCGGCCGCACGTCGATGCAGGCCGGAGGCCTGCGGGCCGGGCGCCGCATTTTCTTCCAGCTCTCCGACCTGGATGCAGTCCGCCGCGATTGTCCGGATGTCGCCCAGTTGACGCCGGAGCTTGGCCGTCCGGGCGTTTACGTCCGGTCGGCTTATAACAGCGGAAGCTTTCGGGTTACCGGAGCCCTGCCTTTTTTTCAGGATATCCGGTCGCTTGACGTCGCCAAAGGGCGCTTCTGGACCTACGCCGACGAGCAGATGCGCCTGCGCGTGGCGGTGCTGGGCGACGAGGTACGCAAACAGTTATTCGCGTCCCGCAACGCTGTCGGCGAAACGATCCAGGTGGGCGATTTTCCCTATCAGGTGATCGGGGTTCTCGCGCGGAAAGACCAGGATTCCAACTACGACGGTCCCGATAATCAGAAGATCTTCGTCCCGCTGGCCGCCGTCAGCACCGACTTCCCCAGTCTGCCCCCGGCCGCCCCCAATAGCGTAGATCGCGTGGTCGCCACGCCGGTGTCCGTCAGCCGCCACGAAGAGGCCGAAGCCGAGCTCCGCCGCGCCTTCGCGCGCCTACATCAATTTGATCCTGCTGATAAAGACGCTGTTTTTGTCTGGAACACGATTAAGAGCGCGAGGATTTTCAGCCGGGTTTTCGACTCTATGGAACTGTTCATGGGCGTGGTTGGCGTCATCACGCTTCTTCTCGGCGGCATCGGCGTTATGAATATCATGCTGGTGTCGATCACCGAACGCACGCGCGAAATCGGCTTGAGGAAGGCGCTCGGGGCGACACGACGCGTGGTCCTAATCCAGTTTTTCAGCGAAGCGCTGTTGCTCACTCTGGTAAGCGGCGGCGCCGGTCTGGCGATCGGATACGGGATCTGCCTCGCCGTGAACCGGCTTCCCATGCCGCAATATTTCGCGGGCTTGATGGTCACGCCGTGGGTGGGTTTGTTCGCTTCCCTGGTGCTGACCCTTGTCGGCGTCGCGAGCGGGCTTTATCCGGCGAAAGTCGCCGCCGATATGACCCCCATTGAGGCGCTGCGATATGAGCGGTGAAGAAAGCCGCTCCCATTTTATACGCCGTTTTCTGGAAGGTGGGCAGGTCTGAGACGTTATGGAACTGATTCGGCAAGCCGCGATGGCTCTTCGGCGCAACATCTTCCGGTCGTGTCTCACGGTACTGGGAATTGTCTGGGGCATCACGGCGGTGAGCATGTTGCAGTCCTATGGCGATGGGTTCCGCCAGGCCGTAGTTCGCGCCTTCGACGCCTTCGGGCCCGACGTGATTATGGTCTGGCCCGGCCAGACAAGTCAGCAGGCCGGAGGCGAGCGCGCGGGGAGAAAGATCCGGCTGGAGCTCGAAGATGTACGCCGCATCCGCGAAGACGGCACGCTGATTCGCAGCGCCAGCCCGGAGCTTTTTAAGCCGGCGCAGGCGGTCAACGGAGTGCGGCAGGCCAGCGTCGGCGTGCGCGCCGTGCATCCCTGCTATGGGGAAATCCGCAACGAAACGCCGGCCGAGGGCCGGTTTATCAGCGACGAGGATCTGGCCCAGCGCCGGCGCGTGGTGTTTCTCGGCAGCGAGGCGCGGCGCAAGCTGTTCGGAAATATCGACCCGATAGGGCAGGCGATTCTGCTGAACAACGCCCGTTTTATCGTCATCGGCTGGATGGAAAAGAAACTCAGCTTCTCCAGCTACTTCCGTTCGGATGACGAGTCCGTTTTCATCCCTTTGACCGCCGGCGCCGATCTTTGGGATACGCGTTATCTGAGCGTTATTGTCGCGGAGCCGGTCGCCCGCAGCTTCAGCGCCGCCGCCGTTCGCCAGCTCCGCGAAATTTTGGCGCGCCGCCAGCGGTTTTCGCCGCGCGACGAGCGCGCCGTGCAGATTTTCAGCCGCGAACAAGTCCGCCCGGTCATCGATGGGATTACCATTGGCATCGAGCTTTTGCTCATCGTAGTGGGCGCCCTGACGCTGGGCATCGGAGGCGTCGGGGTGATGAATATCATGCTCGTATCAGTCCAAGAGCGGACCCGCGAGATCGGCGTCCGCATGGCGATCGGCGCCACACGCCGGCAAATCCGAATCCAGTTTCTCCTCGAAGCCCTGGTAATCGTAGCAGCCGGGGGCCTCATCGGTCTGGGAGTTTCCTATGTCGTGGTCCACTTTGTTGGGGTGCTGCCGTTGTTGGGCCAGACCTGGAATGATGACTCGGGCCGCGCCGACATCCACTTGCAAATGTCCTGGATCACCACGCTGCGTTCGATTGGTTTGCTGGCCGTTGTGGGCCTGCTCAGCGGGATTTTCCCTGCCATCAAGGCATCACGGCTGAATCCGATTGAGGCGCTCAGATACGAATAACCCGCAGCCCTCCGTTCGGCCGTAAGCGGCGCAAGGGCGGCAGCGGTGATGCCGATTGTTCGGGACGGGGCGCGCCGGCCGGGCGTTTGCTGCCGCCGGTTACTTGATAAATCCGGCCTTTCTCAGTTGTTTTCCGAGATCCGGCTCGTCGAAAAACGTAACTTTATCGACCAGGCGCCCATTTTCGAGAGCGACAGCGTACGGTGTGTCCTGGAATGGGAAGGACTGTTTCAGTTTTTCGAGATCTGGTGAAAGCAGCGCGCTGGTAAGCCCGGAGGATTGTAGAAATCCCGGCGCATCATTCATCGCCTGCGTGGGGACTGCGATGATCGCCGCCTGCCAGCTCAAGACCGACATCGCCTGAGCGGCCTGGAAGCAATGCGGACAATACGGATTGAAGAAGAAAAGGAAGACCCGGCCTTCCCGCAAAGAGAACTGCTTGCCGCCGGCGGTGATTGACTCCGGGCCCGTCACGCCCTGGCCTCGTACGCGGTCCATCGCCACGGAAGCTCCGGCCAGCAACAGAACCAGCCCCAGCATCGCGCTGGCTTTGCCACCGCCGCGCGACCTGCCGGCCATGGCGCCGGCCAGCACTGCCACCGCCATCATGGCGCCGTCCTCGACGAAAAACATCGGGCCGATGGCCCGCTTGAGCCACGGGAAGCAACTGCAATCGGCGCCGGTGAGAGCGCGGTAGTGGACGCCGATGTAGATCATAAAGGCAGAAAGCAGAAAAACCGAAAGCCACGCCCCCCAGCGCCTCCATTGGGGGGCCAGCAGCAGGATGCCCGCGAACGTTTCCGCAGCGCCAAAGAACACGGCGCCCGCCATGCTGATGCCGTGCGGCACCAGCATCTGCGTCAGTTTTACCTGCCAGCCGCTCAGGTCGCTCAACTTCCACAGGCCAGCGCTGAGCCACAGCGCGGCCATTGCCAGGGCTGCCGCCCATTCGATGGCGGTTTTCCATCTCGGCCGGAAGAAAGAAGCCGATAGAGCCGGTCGGTAATTTAGGGAATCCGATTCAGTCATGGTGGCAAAGCCGGATCAGCCCAGGACCGCTTTCGGGCCTACAATCTAGAGTATATGGTAAGACGCTCCTGCGCGGGCTGGGTAAGCTTTCTGGCCTGGCTAACGTCTTTCGCAACTGCCGGCGCGGCCGCCCAGCATCGCGAAACCTTCAATTACAGCTTCGACGTAGATTCGGGTGAATCTCGCTACTTCGAGATTCCCACCAAGGAAGCCGGGGCGCGGCTCCGTGTGGAGTTTGAAGTGCGGTCGCCTCAAAGATTCCCCGGCATCCGGGTGGCAGTGGAAAAGCAAGACCAATTCGAGCGCCTTCGCCAGCATCAGCCCCATCAGGATCTCGCCTTCCTGAGCTACCGCCGCGAGGGGACCCTGCAAGTGCAATTGCCCGAGTCAGGCCGCTATGCCGTGGTCATCAACAGCCCTCCGGAGACTCACCGCCGCTGCCGCGTGGAAATGGACGTGACGCTTACGACCGGGCCCGATCCCGAAACGCTGCCCGTCAGCTATGCTTCGCCGCGAACCCGGCTGATTGTGGTGACCGCCAGCTTGGGCGGGTTTGTCTTGATCCTTCTGCTTTCGGGTCGGGCTCTTTGGCGTGCTGCTCGCCGCAGCCTCCGTCTGTTTTGAGCAGGCTTCGGGAAGCCCGGGGGGACGCCCGGTTCCGGCCGCATGGGAATGGCCCGGATTCTCTGGCTGCGGCGGGCGACTATTTCCGCTGCCTCTCCTCGATCATGGACTTCAGAGATTCCAGCTCATCGCGCAGCTTGCTTTCGCGGCGGCCCAGGCTGAACAAGTACGCGACCACTAGAACCCAGGCCGCAGAGAACGCATACCAAAGCCATTTGAAGTTTTCTTCCATATAAATCTTTCTTTACGCCTCCGAGTGCACGGTGCGCCGCAGGCCGTCGATTTCCCGCCGCAACCGCTCCAGCCGCCGCCGGATTTGCAGCAAAGCTCCGAAGAGTACCAGCATGGTGGCCAGGGAGAACAGAAACACGTACCACATTCTTGGGTCAAGGCCCGAGCCCTGGCCGCCCGCCATTACCGGCTGGGGATGCTGGGTGCGCCACCAGCGGTTAGCCATATAAACAATCACGCCGCCGACCGCCTGGAAGATAACCACAACGGAGCACATCACCGCGCGCGCGCTTGGGTCGGCCACCGCCCGCCGCAAGATCAGGTACCCGGCAAACATTAGCCACAGGACGAACGCGGAGGTCAGCCGCGCGTCCCAGGTCCACCAGATGCCCCATACCGGCCGAGCCCAAAAAGGCCCCATGACCAGATTGATGCTGTCGAAAACCCAGCCTACCTCGATGGCGGAGACGGCCAGGTCGTCGAACCGGTAATCGCGGGTTATCAGGAAACGGATACTGGCCACGAGGCCGGCCAGAATCGCCAGGCTGGCGACGAAAAACGGCGGTACGTGAAAATATAAGATCCGCTGCACGACGCCCATGGTCCTCTCCATGGGAACCCACAGAAATGTCAGATACAGCGTGATGACCAGCATCACACCGCTCACCGCGGCCAGAATCGCGCTGGACCGATTCTTCATATCTTCATCCCACCAGTACGCTTTCCACGAGCGCCCCGGCCAGTACGGTGAAAATAATGTCGCAGCCGATGAGCACGCGCAGCCAAATCATATCGGGCGCAATGGGCTCGCCGGAAAACAGGGTCGTCGTCAATTGCACCGCTGCCATCAGAATGGGCAGTGTAATCGGAAACACGAGCAGCGGCAGCATCGCCTCGCGAAGGGAGACGTTCACTGTCAACGCGCTGAAAAGGGTGCCCACGACGGTCAAACCCCAGGTGCCGAGCAGCAGCACCAGCAGCAACCAGCCCAGTCCCACGGTCCACCGCACATTGTAAAAGATGCCGAAGATGGGCAGCGTGACCAGCTCCAGCACCAGGAGCAGAACCGTGTTCGACACCGCTTTGCCCAGCAGGATAGGCGCGCCGGAAAGGGGAGAAGCCACCAGCCCATCCAGGCAATCATTTACGGTTTCCCGGGCGAAGCTGCGGTTCAGCACTAGAATTCCTGCAAAGATGAATACGAGCCACAAAAGCCCGCCGGCAATCTCCCGGGTCTCCTCGGCGGAGGGATCGAACGCGAAGCTGAACAGCAGGAGGATCACCAGTGCGAACGACAGGGCTGCGTTGATGACTTCCTTGCTGCGCAGTTCGACGCGCAGGTCCTTGAGCGCGATGATAAGGGTTCCGCGCAGCACATCCATCAGGCCCGCGGCTCCGTATATGTGCGGTAAAAATCTTCGGGCGCGGCACGGAGCTCAGCGGTGCTGGGGCCTCGGAAGGCAAGCCGTCCGCGATCGAGAATGGCCACGTCCGTCGCCAGCGCCAGGGCCTCGCGCAAATTATGGGTGCTGATGACGGCGGTGCGTCCCGAGGCGTGGGCTTGCTCGATCAGGCGCGATAACAACGCGGCGGCCCGGTCGTCGAGAGCCGTGAAAGGTTCGTCGAGCAGAAGAATTTCCGGATCGTGAAAAAAGGCTCGCGCAATCGCCAGCCGCTGCCGCATGCCGCGCGAGAACTCGCGCGCCTGCCGGTTGCGCACGTGATCGAGGCCCGTCGTCTCCAGCCAGTGGTCGATTTTGTCGTGCGGGGCGTGAGGGCCGTAAAGACGGGCGAAAAACTCAAGGTTCTCGGCAGCCGTCAAGTCGTCGTAGATCCAAATACTGTGGCCGATGACGCCGATCCGGCGCCGTTGCGCGGGGCTGCGTAGAGTCTCCTCGGCTCCAGCGGCCGCGCCGGAAATGGTAATACTTCCGCGCGAGGGGCTGGAGAGCGCGGCGAACATCCGCAGAAGAGTCGTCTTGCCGGCGCCGTTGCGGCCGAGCAGCGCCAGCGTGACTCCCGGGGCCACATCAAGATTGATGTCGCGCAGCGCGGCGAAATCGCCGTAAAATTTCCAGACTCCCTTAGCCGAGATCAGCGGGGCGGCCCTCATGCCTTGCGCTTGCTTCGCGCGCGGGAACTCTTCTGCTGCGAAGGGCCGGCGTTTTTCATTGACATTGCCTGCGGCTTGCCCGCACTCTGCGCCGCGGCCTCTGCCGCGCCGCCCGGCCCGGCGTTGTAAAGAGCATAAAAGCCGAGCGCCAGAATCCCCATCGCAAAGCCGAGCACCAGCCAGAGCTTGTTGTTGATCGGCGCCGGAGAGATGGAAATCGAATCAGCGTTCTGCTCGCCCCCCTGCTCCTCGCCCCGCGACAGTCTCCCTTCCCCCGAGATCGTCATCTTATAAGACTTCGCTTCCGGGAGGCCGAAAATGGACGCTTTGATCTGCGGATTTTCGGGGAGAGCCTCCATGCCTTCCCCCTGGAGAGTCACGCCGCTGGGCGCAGCTACCCGCGTCGTCAGCCAGTCATAAGCGCTGCGAACCTCGAATTCCAATGGGGAGTGATACGGCACGAGATAGGTGATATCCAGACGAGTCTCGCCCGGCTTGATCGGAAAATTGACCTTGTAGAAATCGGGTTGATTGGCTTTCTCGGCCGTCTGCTTCAGCGGCATGCCGCCAGGACCCGTGGCGTTCACTTGCACTACGCCCTTCGCCGCCGGCGGCAGATAGAAGCGCAGCGTGCCCTGTTTGGGGTCAACGTAAGTAACCGGCGGCTGCGCGTTGTTCCGGTAAACGTAAAATTCGCTGACAATCATCTGTCCGCCCGAGGGTTCGAGCAGAATGATCCTCTGTTCGGGAGCCCCGGCCGTGTCGCGAGCCGGCGCGGACCGGTAAACGGTCAGCCGCACATCGGCGGCGCGGGATCCGGGAGGAATCATCTGATTGTAGTTGACGCCTTCAAAGTCGCCGCGCAGCAGCATCGGAGCGCCAGGCTCGGCGTCAACCGCAAACCGGAATTTCCCTGCGGCGTCGCTCTTGGTTGTCCCCACCGGGACCATGCCCTGATCGAGCTTGATCAAAGTCACTTCCACGCCCGGTTGCTCGCGGCCTGTGGTGCCGTTGATCACGACACCTTCGACCGCGGCGGCGGCCGGGGTCGCCAGCAGAAGAGCGCACACCAAGCCCCGGCGAAACAGCGGCAGAACAGCGGCCCCTGGCCGCCTTCTTTGAGCCCCCATATCCTCGTCCTGGCGCAGCGGCAGGAGTTTTCTCCTGATCTGGATGTTGAAACTGGCTGCTTTCATGACGTAGCTGCAATGGCCTGCCCGCATTCGCCGCAGAACTTCATGGGCTGCGGAAACTCAGCGAGACAGTGCGGGCAGACGCACTTTGCCGGGCTCTTCATGTGCGCTCGCGCCGCTCCCGCTTCCTGCGGGCGCACGGTCCCGGCTCCCTCCGCCGGCTTCTGCGCCGTTTTCTTCAAGACATTGTCGATTTCCGCCAGCACAGCAGCCAGCTCGCGCTGCAACTCGAGCTTGGTCGCCGCGTAATCCTCGTCGGAGAGCTTGCCCATACGGTATTCAAACTGCAAATCCCGCAGATTGTCGTAGATCGCCTTCTTCTTCTCTTCCAAGTGCAGGGTGGGCGAAACCGGTTCGGGCTGGGGCAAGTCCTTTTGGCGGACCACCAGAGTGAACGCCAGGACCGCAACGATCAAAACGGCAGCGGCGGCAAAAATCATCAAATGTCTATTTGCTCCACCTGGCTGGCGCTAGGCAGGTCGCATCCTCCGCCGTGTCACTCGGCTTCTTCCAGCTCTTTTTCGATCTCGTCACGGTACTTTTCCAGCAGCAGGCTGGAGGGCGCGCCGGCGCCCGTCTGGCTCCCGGCAGCGACGGTGGCCGCCGGTTCAGGCCGCATCCATCGCTTCAGCACCATGCGGATCACGATCAACCCCGCCGCCAGAGCTGCAAAAGGCATGATCCAGCTCAGCAGGCTGAAGCCTTGGGCTGGCGGCGAAGCCAAGATCAAGGTCCCAAACTTCTCTCGAAGCTTCGCCAAAATGGCGGCCTCGTCCATCCCGGAGTCCAGCATCGGGCGGATTTCGCTGTTTACCTGGTCGCGATAGCGGCAGCCCCCCATATCGCAATCGCCGACGGTTTTGCCGCACGGCTCGCATTGGCATTGCAGCTTTTGCCCGATGGCCCGGAGCCGCTTGTGCATCGGGTCGCCCGTGCTCACGGTTTGCGCCGAAAGCCCGACACCGAGTAGGACGATGGCACAGACGCAGCCGGCTATCCACGCGGCCGCGTTGGGGGTTTTGATCCTGCCGCCCGGCAATCCCCAGGCCGCCGCTTCGTTATCTTTCCGCCAAAACCTCATGTGTTTTTGCCGTAGCGATTACCTGCGTGCGAGCGTAGGACAGCTTGACTTTGCTAGGCACTAGAGCGGTCAGAGTTCCCAGTATCACGACGAACGCGCCCAACCACACCCAGTTCACCAATGGATTGACAAATACTTGAAAGACCGGCTTAGAGCCATCATTGGTCCTGCCGGCGAACGAAATGTAGAGATCCTCGCTCAGCCGCGGCCGGATGGCCACCTCTGAAGTCAACTGCTGGCTCGCGCGATACAGCCTGCGTTCGGGATACATTTTACCGAGCGGCTGCCCGTTTTTCGAAACCTCGATCGTGGCTGTTTCGTACGCGTAATTCCCGTTCTCGCCCTGCTTGATATCGGCGATGCGGAACGCATAGGGGGCGACTTGCAGGGTGTCGCCGACTTGCAATGCATCCTGGGCCTCGCGGCTGAACACCTGGCCGGTGAAGCCGATGAACATGATCACAATGCCCAAATGTACGATGTAGCCGCCGTAGCGGCGGGTATTACGGTGGGTCAACTCGACCGCGCAGCCAAGAAGCGACCCGCCGTTTTTCGCCTGGATAGCCCGCGCGCCCCTATAAAACTCGGCCAGAACCGTTACGCCGACAAACGTGCACAGCATGAAAGACATCAGGGCATAGAAATTGCGAGTCACCGCCGCCAGCAGCAGCGCGCCCAGCGCCAGCGCCGCCACTGAGGGCCAAAGGAAATTCCGCTTGAGGCTCTCAACCGATGTGCGCCGCCAGGCAAACAGCGGCCCTACGCCGGTCAGGAACAGCAGAAACAGCGCGATGGGCACGTTCACGCGGTTGAAAAAGGGCGGCCCCACGCTGATCTTCGAGCCGGTCACCCATTCGCTGATCACCGGGAACAGCGTTCCCCACAGCACGGCGAAGCAGGACCCGAGGAGGACCAGGTTGTTAAACAGAAAGCTCGACTCGCGCGAGACCACCGATTCGAGCTGATTTTCGCTCTTCAAGTAATCCAGCCGGTTCAGAATCAGGTAAATGGTTCCCGCGATGCCGATCGCCAGGAAAGTAACGAAATATTTCCCGATGGGACCTTCCGCGAAGGCGTGTACGGAACTGACCAGGCCGCTGCGAGTCAGCATCGTGCCGAAAATGCACAGGAAGAAGGTTGCGGAGACCAGCACCATGTTCCACACCTTCATCATGCCCTTCTTCTCTTGCATCATCACCGAGTGCAAAAAGGCAGTCGCCGTGATCCAGGGCAGCAGGGACGCATTCTCCACAGGGTCCCATTCCCAATAGCCGCCCCAGCCGAGCACGGCGTACGCCCAGCGCATCCCGAGGCAGATGCCGCAGGTCTGAAACAGCCATGTCACCATCGTCCAGATCCGCGTGGTTCCGATCCATCCGTCGCCCTTCTGGCGGGTGATGAGCGATGCCATGGCGAAAGCAAACGGAACGGAAAAACCAACGTAGCCCAGATACAGCATGGGCGGATGGATCACCATGGTCCAATATTGCAGCAGGGGGTTCAGTCCCTGGCCGTCCGGCACGGCCATGATTTGCCCGGCCGATGTCAGAACTCTGAAGGGATTGGCGACGAAATTGACCAAAACCAAGAAAAATGTTTCAATGCCGCCGAGTATCGCGATGACATAGGCGATCATATCCCGATGCTTGCGGCGATTCCAGTAGACGGAAACCACACAATACGTGCTGAGGATCCAGAGCCAGAACAGCAGTGATCCTTCCTGGCCGCCCCACCAGGCCGCAAACTTATATATGGCCGGCAAATCGCGGTTGCTGTGCGCGGCCACGAAGCTGAGCCGGAAGTCATTGGCGAAAAGTAGATAGATCAGGATCGCGGCGGCCGAAGTCACCAACCCCCAGATCGCCAGCACACCTCGCTCCGCGCTGAGCGACAGATACGGTTTCTTCTTCCATTTGCCGACCAGCGCCGCCAGGATTGTGTAAATGGAAAGGCAGAAAGCCAGCAGGAGGGCTAACGATCCAAGGTTTTCCATAAATTTGCGCCAGGCTTGCTCGAATCAGCTCGACCGCTGCGGCTCTTGCCGGTTGGCCGACGGCTGGCCGCCGGGCATGGCTTCATATTTGGAAGCGCACTTGGCCTGTATCCTCTTCGCCTCAAATACTCCATCACGGCCGAGTCGCCCATCGGCCAGACACTGCGCTCTGTCTTTGAACGTATCGGGCAGGGGGTCTCGCCCGGTATATACGACTTTCAGCCTTCGATTGTCCTGCAAAAGGACGAATTCTACCCGGTCCGCGCTGCGCCGGATCGAGTTGGGCTCCACGTCGCCCGCCACGCGCAGGCGCTTGTCCAGCGCCTTATCCTGCATCGCTTGCAGTTCCGATACGGTTATGTAGTAGGTTTTGCTCTCGTTGATGCCGGCCAGAGCGAGCCACACCAAGGTCCCGAGTACGATTACCACCAAGGCTACGAACTTGCCATAGCGTCTCATCACAACCCTCCGCCGCGAGTTTCCGCTGCGCAGCTCGGAACGGCAGCCATGGGAAATCTCTCCCCGTAGCGCGATATCAAACACTTAGTATAGCGCGTTTAGTCAGCAGCGATTCTATATCGCCCGAGCCGGACCGGCTGTAAACAAATTGTGGATTCCGCGGCCGTAGAACAGGTTCCGCCCCTCGACCAGCGCACGCATCTTTCCGTCGGCCACGTTGCGCGGCAGCATCCAGAACCCGCAGTCCGGGTGAACCCACTTTACCCGCCCTTCGCCCAGAACCTCGAACGCCTGCTCAATCCGCGCAGCAATCAGGTCCGGAGCCTCAATTTCATTGTCCTTGATATCCACCACGCCCAGTCCCAGGCCGATCTTAGGATCGAGGTCGCGAAAGGCCGCCAGTTCCTCATAGCCGCGGCGGGCGAATTCGAGCACAGCGTGCCCGGCGTGCAATCCATTCAGAAAAGGCAGCAGGTTTCGCCAGAAACCTTTCTGAACACTCTGACCGCCGTAATTTCCGAAGCAGATATGCACGGCCCGCTCGACGGCAATCCCATCCAGAACATGATTGATCGCTTCCACCGCCCAGGTTTGGTCCTCGGGGTGCCCGCTGATATTGGCTTCATCCAACTGGATTACCGCCGGGGGGGTGGCCGTGGAGCAAACGGCGGCCAACTGGTTCCGCAGTACGGCGGCCAGGGCCATCGAAAGCCTTCCTGGATCGCGATAATGCCGGTCCACGAGGGTCTTGGCGAGCATATGCGGGCCGGTACAAGTAAATTTCAAAGGGGAACGAGTCAAAGCACTCGCGAATTCGAAATCACCGGGCAGGTTGAGCGACCCCTCTCCTGGCTCCCCGCGGACGATCCCGGCGGGAGCCTTCCGGAACCCCATGCCGGCATCGGCTCGGAAGGCGGCGAGATCCGAAATCGAGTACCGTGTCTCGACGCCCGACATGCGGCTCACGAAGTAATCAATCATGCCGTTGGTTTCAGGATGGCTGGGATCGAAGCGTTCCAATTCGCCCGAGGCGATTACATCGAGTCCGGCCAGCTCCTGTGTTTTCAATACCACCATAACGGCGTCCCGCAACGCCGCCCTGGATGGATTCCCATTGAGCCAGAGGGGGATCGGATAGCTGCCGACAACCGTGGTTTTTATCATGGCAGGTCGATTGAAATTGTGTGTGACCGCGAGATTTCTGCCCGGTTCCCGATCCAGCCGGGCCGAATCGCCGCCGGCAGCCCCCCGCCCGGAGCCGGCATCCCGCGGCGCCCGGCCGCTCCGGCGCGGCGAGTGCCGTTTTTTCCTGCTGTCAAGCCCGGCCTCCGGCGTTATTATAGGCCATTATGTCGAGGATCCTTCTGCTTCTCCTCAGCGCTGCCGGTCTCGCCGCCGGCCAGCAAGTCCAGTTCCGCGCCCATGTCATTGAATCCAAAATTCCGGGCGGCTACTCGGTCATTGTCGTGGACGTGAATCACGACGGAAAGCCGGACGTGATCGGAATGACGCAACAGGTGCGCCAGCTTAAATGGTACGAAAATCCTTCCTGGGAGCCGCACGTCATCATCGACGACATGACTGGCATGGTCAATCTAGCTGCTTACGACATCGATGGCGACGGGGTCCCCGAACTGGCGATTGAAAGTGGATTCAGCATGGTAGCCGCCAAAAGCGAAGGACTCGTGTGGCTGCTCCAGCACCAGGGCGATCCGAAGCAACTGTGGAAAGCCAGGCGGATCGACGCCCTCACCACCTCCCACCACATAGCCTGGGCCGATGTTGACGGCGACGGCAAGAAAGAGCTGATCAACGCTCCGTTGATCGGCGCGACCAACGTGGCCCCGAAGTACGAGGGCAAAACGCCGCTGGTTTTCTATCGGGTGCCGAAAGACTGGTCCAGCGATTGGAAGCGCCTGATGATCGATGATCAGCTCAACGGCATCACACACCGGGTCCGGGTGGTGCATTGGAACGGAACAGGCAAGCGCGAACAACTGCTGACCGCAGGGTTCGATGGCGTGATCCTCCACTCCGCTTCGGGCAAAGGCGACAAGTTGCAATGGGAGCACAAGCTGCTCGTAAAAGGCCACGATACGGAGGAGGCTCCGCGGCTCGGAACCAGCGATGTGAAAGTCGCCCACCTGGGCAAACGCCGGTTTTTAGCCGCGGTCGAGCCCTGGCACGGCAACGAAGTCGTCGTTTACACCGATGACGGCAAGGGAGGCTGGAAGCGCCAGGTGATCTACGATCAGCTCACGGAAGGCCACGAAGTCTGCGTCGGCGACTTCAACGGCGACGGCCGCGACGATATCGTAGCCGGCGACCGCGCCAGGGGTAAAGTCGCCAGCTCTCACATTTTTTATTCCCTCGACGACGCCGGCGCGCGCTGGCGGCATGAAGAGCTCGATCATCTCGGCATGTCGGCCTCAGGATGCCAGGTGGCCGATATCAACGGCGACGGCCGGCCGGACATCGTCATGATCGGCGGCGCTACGGCGAATATCAAGTGGTACGAAAATCTGGGCCCTGCGAAGTAGTCTCGCCCCTCTGTACGGGATCTTCCAAGCGGCAAACATCAGCGCGAGCTAGCGCTGAGGGTTGTCCCAGACTTGCCAGCGGCGGCTGGAGGCGGGCCGCTTTCAGGTATGAATCGTCCAAATCTCCGAGAGGGCCCTTTGGAAATTCCCGCCCAAAATGAGCTCGATCTGGCGATCCGTGTAGCCTCGCCGGACCAGGCCCTCGGTTAGATCGAAGATCTTCTTCTCGTAATCGATTCCGTCCAGATCGATCTTTTCGCCCGGCCGGATTCCCTGGGCCCGCTGGATTTCAGGTGGAAGGCGCGATCGTCCATCCAGATCCACATCGCTTCCCACGCCGACGTGTTCCACTCCCGCCAGCCGCACCACCCACTCGATGTGATCCAATACCGCGTCCATCGTGGCCGGGCCCCCGTTCCGGACGAAGCTTCGGATCATGGTGATGCCCATGACTCCGCCCTTGGCGGCCATCTTTTGAATGGCTTCGTCCGTCTTGCACCGGCAGCGGTTCGGGACCAGCGCGCGGCAATTCGAGTGAGTCACCAGCACGGGCTTGCGCGACGCCTCAAAGGCATCCAGCGTCGTCCGGTCCCCGCAATGTGAGACATCTATCGCCATCCCGACCTCGTTCATCCGCTCGATAATGCGCCGCCCAAACTCGCTCAGGCCGGGATCGCGCGGATCAAAAGCTCCGGCTCCGATCCGGTTCGTGCGGTAGGCGAGTTGAGAAACGCGCTGACCCAGCGCAAAGAAGCGGTTTACGTCATCGACCGATCGGAAGTGTTCCGAATTCTGCTCGCCCAGCAGAATGCCGATCTTGTTCTGCCGCTTGGGCACCGCAAAATCTCCGGCGCGGTCGATGCGCAGAAAATAGCGGCTCTGCTTGGCAATGAGGTTATTCCACCGGCGCATATCGAGAAGCGACGCGGAGTAGATGTCTCCCTCGTCGTGGCCCACGGCGGGGTGGAAAATGGTGATGCCGGAGTTTTGCAGTTTCTCGAAATCCGGCGGTTGAAAGGTCTCCGGAGCGAGTTGCCAGGCGTAGAGTTTCGGGAAATCCAGCGTGACCAAACCCAGCATGTCGATCACCGTGGTGCGCCCGACGAGCTCAATCGTTCGCCCGGAGTATGTAGTCTCTTCCTGGGCAAACAGGCGGAACCTGCCCCGGTTGATCATGGGCGCGGCCGCAACGGCGCCCAACGCGCCTGCGGCGTTCTTCAAAAAACTCCGGCGAGATTGTTTTAGGGCAGAGATCGAGCCACGACTTCGGTTACCAGATTCGGCATCCTTCGGCCAACAGCATCCCTTCTCCTCAGCGGTCCCAGCCGCCGACTGGAGCGAAGTATACCATTTGCGCGAGCGTGAAAACACGCAGAGAGCCTCTAATCGGACCGGCCGAATAGCGAGGAAATACACAAAAGGTAACCCGCGGCGCTTGCGTCGATGCGGCGCCGTGTCCGGCTGGAAGCCTCTACACCCCCGCAACCAGGTAGCGTAAGCCGAGATTTACAAGGCTCAGGATGATGCCGCCGAAGAACGCCGGCAGAAACCCGCGGATCGCAAATCCGGGTACCAGGGCCGCGGCCACCTTCAACATTAAGGCGTTGATAATGAGCCAAAAGACTCCGAGGGTGACAACGGTGAGGGGAAGGGTGACAATCTTAAGGAAAAATCCCAATGTCGCGTTGACGAAGCCTATAACAATGGCGGCCACAAGCGCCGTTCCCAGGCCGCTGATTTCGAACCCGCGAATCACATGAGCCACAATGAGTAGGCTAACCGCGCTCAGAAGCCAGTTCACAAGGACCTGTGCCATAGTCCGCCTCTTATCTAACAGACGTGCCCGGGTTCACCAGCGTAGCACCCAAAGCGGCAATCCTGGTATGCCAACGGACCAGATCACGGATCGAGGCACGCCGGATCCGCAAGCTGAAATCCGGAGAGTATCGCCTTTACTCCCGAAAAATCGATCCAAGAACAGGCCGGCGCAGAAACCTGGGAACTTTTGCAACGCGCGAGGCCGCCGAGCAGCACGAGCGCCAAATCCAGTTTTTCAAGCGCCGGGCGGGCGGCGGCCATTAAACCGCCGGCCCCTTGCTCTTTTCGGGCTATTGCGCGCTCCAACCCGGCAGCGGGACATGCGCCTGCTCGATGGCGCGCTCCCACTCGGCCCTCTCGGCCGCGCTCCCTGCCACTCCATGCTCGGCAAAGAGGCCGGGCAATCCACGCGGCTCGCAGATCCGGTACACCTCGGTAAGCTCGAGTCCTGGGATTGCCTGGACAAACGGTATCCGCATTGGCTTGCCGGCTTGCAGGCTCCGCTGCGAGGCGGCGTGAAATACGGCGTCCCACCCGAACCAGAAGGCCGGCTGGTTTATAGGCTGCGCGAGGAGTTCGTCGCGATGGTGACGGGCCACGGAAAGCTGCGAGCTCAGATAGCAGAGCGCTAGCGCGGCCGCCGCCAAGGCGAGTGCGAGCCGCAGGCGCGGCCGCTTTTGCCATTTCCGCTGAAGCCCGTCCCACACGGCTCCGGAGAACATCGCCCAAAGCGTGAAACTTTGGTACGCATAACGGCTGATTTTCCAAACCTCGGGCTCCGCGCGGACCAGCATGATGACAAACAGGGGAGGCAGCGTCAGGCAGGCCGATGCCAAGACCCAGCGCAGGTTGGTCCAGCTCCACAACGCAGCCAAAATGAGCGCCGGAACGGCGAACAAGATCGAGAATCGATAAGTTCCCGGCAGGACACGAATCGCGAGGCCGAACTGATAGATGGACGAATGCAGCGTGTCTCTTGCGGCCCATGCCAGCCGCAGCAGGACTCCGGCCGAAGCGCCCCCGGCGCGCCAATAATGCCGCAGATTCGCCGACCTCGGAACCAGCGCCAGCCAGGAAACGGCGCCGAGCGTCCATGCGGCGCCGGACGCCCGAAGGGCCCGGGCCGCGGCCGCTGGCTCGAGCAGCGCCACAGCCGCAATCACACCCGGCAAAGCGAAAAGAGCTCCCGAAAACAGGCCAACCGAGCCGAGCAGGGACGCGGCCGCAATCCACTCCGACATTCCGGTGTTTTGCGTCAGCAGCCAGATCCCCAGCAACAGGAACGTCCACGAGAGCGCAAACGGTGATGCCGCTTTCCAGGCTAGCGCCTCATCCCCGGCCGTTGACCAGGCGAAGGACGCCGCGGTCGCCAGCGCCGCCCACGGGCTGCGCAGGTAGCGGCGCGCCAGGGCATAGAGAAGAGCCGCGCTTGCCAGGTGCGCGGCCTCCACCACCGCGTGGAAGCCGGCATACCAAGCCGGGAAATGCAAATCGAACGGCAAGCGAAGCAGCCGGAACAGGGGCAGGACGTGGATGTGCTGCGGGGTCCAAAGCAATTTCCGGATCTCAGACCAATCGCCAGCGATTTTCCGGCTGACGCCCATCAGGAGGATGTCGTCGGGCAAAATTTCAAACACCTGTGCGTAGATCCAGTGCAGGCGGGCCGCTGTTAACAGGACGCACGCCAGCAACGCCGGCGGGATCAGCCGGGAGTCGCGCACCGAATGCCAATACACGGAGCCATATGATAGCAGCGGCCGCTGGCCGCCGGCCGGAAGCCCCGGACCGGAAGAGCGCCGATGTAAAATCAATCATGGCTGCCGATACGGCCGGCTACGTACTGGTAGGTGGGCGCAGTTCCCGCTTTGGGTCGAACAAAGCGTTTTTCTCCTGGCAGGGGCGCCCTTTAGCGCTTCGGGTGGCGGAACAGGTGCGCCAAGCCGCGGGTTCCGTGGTGCTCATAGGCGATCCTGAGACATATCGGCCGTTGGGACTGCCGGTGATCCCGGATCCGGTCAGCGGAGCAGGCCCGCTGGCGGGCCTGGCGGCTGCTCTTGGTCACTCTTCCGCCGCGTGGAATCTGGTGGTTGCGTGCGATATGCCTCACTTGCGCGCCGATTTTCTGGAGTTCCTGCTCTCGCTTGCCTTCCGCCGCGCTGGGGATTGCGATGCCCTCGTGCCGGTCGATCAGGCCGGGCGCCCGGAGCCGCTCTGCGCTGTTTATGCGAAGCGCTGCCAGCCGGCGATTCAAGAGGCCTTGCTTGGCGGAGTCAGAAAGATCACTGGCGCCTTCCGGAATCTCCGGGTGTACGAGACGCCCTACGCCGACTGGGCGGCATACGACGCCGGCGGGCTGCTCTTTGCCAATGTGAACACCCGGGCCGACCTGGACGCGGCGCACGCCGCCCCGTAAGGGAACCATGCCCGAGGACCAACAGTACCCTCACTACATCGAGTTTCGCGGCGTATCCAAGGCCTTTGAGCAGCCCGTACTGATCGACTGTAGCTTTCATCTGGACAGCGGAAAAACCCTGTCCATTATCGGCCGCAGCGGAGTAGGGAAGTCGGTGACCCTCTCCCACCTGATGGGTTTTCTCAAACCCGACAGAGGCCGCGTCATCGTGGCGCACGAAGATATCACCGACTATCCGGAGAGCGAGCTGAACCGGATCCGCAAGAAGGTAACGATGGTGTTCCAGTCCGGAGCGCTGTTCGACTCTCTGACCGTCGCCGAGAACGTAGCGTTTCCTCTGGAGGACCAAGGTGAAACAGCGCGCAACATCGATGAGGTCGTGCGCGGTCTGCTCGATATGGTTGAAATCGGGCAGTACGCCGATATGTATCCCGCCGAGTTGTCCACGGGAATGAAGCGCGCGGTGGCCATTGCCCGCGCTCTTGCCGCGCAGCCGGAAGCGATCCTTTACGATGAGCCGACAACCATGGTGGATCCGCCCGCCTCCGAGCACATCGGGGATCTCATCCAGCGCTTGAAGAGCCAGTTGAAGCTCACCTCAGTAGTGGTGACGCATGATCTTGATTTGATGCGCAAGGTGGCCGACGATGTGGTGTTCCTGCACGAAGGCCACGTGATATTCTTCGGCCCTCTCGATGAGCTGGAGAGCAGCCAGAACCCACATATTCGTGAATTTCTGACTCTCGATCGCTTCGAAGTTCCGGATTAAGACACAGCAGGATTCCAGATTGCAAAGCCGCCGGCGGGTCCTGCTGACGGAAGTGCGGGGCGATCTGCCGGACAGCGGAGGCTACGCGCCCTTTTTCCGCGCCAGCGCCGGAGAGGGCCGGCGGAAGAAGCGCAGGGAAGGGAAACGAATTTGGCCGGATTTTTAAAATCTACCCCTGTCCGGATTTGATATTGGTGTGCGCCAGAGGCGCGGCCTCTGCGGGCGCGGCGAGGACCCTATCGGCGGCTGATTTCGCAGTGCGGATGCAATCCGGAATTCCGATCCCGCTATAGGCATTTCCGGCCAAGTGAAGCCAGCGGAAAGGCGCCAGCCGGCGCTGAATCTCCGCGATACGGCGTTCGTGGCCCACGTTGTATTGGGCCATCGCGCGAGGCCAGCGATAAACTTTGAAAAATTCGGGCGCCGCCGCTACGCCCATATATTGCGCGAGCTCTTCTCGAACTCCCTCGACCAGTTCCTCATCGTTGCATTGCAGCAGATCGCCCTCATTTCCAGCGCCGATAAAGCCGCGGAGCAAGACGCGGCGCCCGGTGACGCGGTTGGGAAATTTCGTGCCCACCCATGTGCATGCCGTAAGCCTGCGGCGCTCGACCTTGGGCGTCAGAAAGCCGAAGCCGTTCAGCGGGTGCGAGAAGTGAGCGCGATTGTACCCGAGAGACACAGTCAGCGAAGAATGATATCGGACGCCGGAGAGCAACTCGGCGGCGCATCCCTCCACGGCTTGCAGCAAGCGGCCGGCGATGTAGGCGGGCGCAGCCACGATGACGTCGGAAGCCTCGATCCATTGTCCGCCGAAGAAAATGCGGCAACCTTCGCCCGTCTCCTCGATTCGCTCGGCTTCGCCTCGAAGCACCGCGACCCGCCCGGCGATGGCTCGCGCAAGGGCGTCGACGAGCTGCTGCATCCCGCCCCTGAGGCTGAGAAAAATGGCCTGCGGCTCGCTGCCCGATCCCGCCGCCTGGGCGCGGCTTGCCAGCGCCCCGCGAGTCAGGCTGCCGTAGCGGCGCTCCAACTCGACCAGGCGCGGTAAAACGCTTCTGGCGCTCAGGTCGGCGGCGTCACCGCCGTAAATGCCCGCCAGGAGCGGTTCGGCGAGATAATCGACCGCCTCGTCTCCGTAATGGGCGCGAAGAAAGCTGGCTGCTGACACGTCCGCAGTCGAAGAATCAAATGGGGCGCCGGATTCTGCGTCTTCTCCCGGTCCCGGTTCCTCGGCCCGGCCCGCCGCCGGGCGCCGCAGCATATCAGCCGCCATCCGGAGCTTGGTTCGCCAGCCGAGCAAGCGCGTAGTGAGTATGGGGCGCATGGCTGTCGGGATCATCAGATACAAGCCTTCCGGCATGGGTATGAGCCGGCCCCGCCGCAGAATGTAGGTCTGGCGCAAATGATCGTTGGAACCGATGACGTCCCGCTCGATTCCCAGTTCGCGGATCAACGCCAGCGCCCAGGGCTTTTGCGAGAGAAAGCTATCCGGCCCGCCCTCAACGACGCAGCCCTCTATGTGTTCCGTGCGAATCACGCCGCCCAGGCGCGCTTCGCGCTCAATCAGCGTGCAGCGGCATCCTCTACGAGAAAGGTAATAGGCCGCCGCCAAGCCGGAAATGCCGCCGCCGATGATGCATACATGCCTCATCGCAAGTGCTCCCGCGCCACCGCGGCCAGCGCTTGAATAAACAGCGGCGAATCATTCAGCGACTCCGGCCGCCGCAGAGTCATGCCGCGTTCCGACGCGTATTGCCGGAACACAATATCCACGTCGTACAGGATCTCGACATGATCGCAGACGAAGCCGATCGGATGAAGCACAAACTCTTTCGCGCCGGCCGCACACAGCGTATCGATCCGCGACTCCACAGTCGGCCCCAGCCATTTCTCTTCCGTGAGACCCTGGCTCTGATAAGCGAAATCCCAGTGCTGCAATCTTAGCTCGGAGGCCACGGCGGCCGCTGTGGCGCGCACTTCGGCATCATAGGGATCGCCCTGCGCGAGCACTTTCGCGGGCAAACTGTGGGCGGTGAATAAAACAGGGCAGGAATGCGCGTGCAGAGCCGGGCGCAGGCGTTCGGCAAAGGCTGCGATCAACAACGGATGCCGGTGAAAACTTTCCACCCAGGAGACCTCGATGCGGCCGCCGATCTGCTCGAGCGCTTCGCGCGTGCGGCGGAAGTAGAAGCCCACGCTCATCGTCGAATACTGCGGAGCCATGCACATCGCCACGGCCCGCCCGATGCCGTCGGCCGCCATTTGGGCCACGGTATCCCGAATATAGGGCTTCCAGTTGCGCATGCCCACGTAGACGGGAACCCCCAGTTCCGCCTCGAGCGCCTTGGCCTGCCGGAGAGTGATCGCCAGCAGCGGCGAGCCGCCTCCGATCGCCGCGTAACGCTGGCGGATCTCCTCGACCACCGCAGGGGCGAGCGGCCGGCCGGCGCGGACGTTCAGGAGGTATTCGTCGATTTGATCCAGGCTCACCGGCGCGCCGTGAGCCAGCAGGAGGACCGCTTGTTTCATCGGTTTTGCCGTATCTGTTCCGCCGCTTCAGGAAGCTCCATATTCATGGACCATTTCCACCACCGCCTTGACGTTCTCCACCGGCGTCTCCGGAAGAATGCCGTGGCCAAGATTAAAGATGTGGCCCGGCCGGCGCCCTGCCCGGCTGAGAATGTCTTCCACCCGAATCCGGAGTTCCTTGAGCGGCGCAAACAGGGCCGCCGGATCGAGGTTGCCCTGCACGCCGGCCCGATAGCGGATCGAGCGCCAAATCTGATCCAGTTCCACCCGCCAGTCGAGACCCAGAACATCGGCGCCGGCCTTGTGCAGCATCGGGTAATAAGATCCCACGCCGGTGGCGAAGTGGATTACGGGAACGCCCGCGCTGCGGACGCTGCGGATCAGAGCGCGCGAGTGCGGCAGTACATAACGGTAATAGTCTCCAGGCGCCAGAGCGCCGGCCCAACTGTCAAATACCTGAATCGCCGCAGCGCCGGCGGTGGCTTGCAGTCTGGCGTACGAAGCGAGCACCGAGACCAGCTTTTCCATTAGCAGCGACCACAGCTCGGGCGTCCCGAACATCATCCGCTTGGTGTGGAGATAATGCCTCGACGCGCCGCCTTCGATCAGATAGCTGCCCAGGGTGAATGGGGCGCCGACGAAGCCGATCACGGGAATTTTGCCGTCGAGCGAGCGGCGAACGAGTTGGATCGCCTCGGCGACGTAGCCGAGATCGCCGATATGGTTCGACTCGAGCGCTGCCACGTCGGCGGCCGTGCGCACGGGATTGGCAATGTGCGGCCCTTCGCCGGCGACAAACTCCAGCTTCAGGCCCATCGGCTCCGCAGGAAGAAGCAGGTCGGCGAAAATAATGGCAGCATCTACGCCGAGAGCCGCCACCGGCTGTAAGGTCACTTCCGCCGCAATCGCCGGCCGCTTGCACATTTCGAGAATCGTGTGCCGCGAGCGAACCGCCCGATATTGCTCCATGTAGCGGCCCGCCTGGCGCATAAACCAAACCGGCGTGCGCTCCACCGGTTCCCGGCGGCATGCGGCTTCGAACAGCGAGGGCACGCTTTGAATATAGCCGATCTGGCGACTCCAAACGAGGCTCCTCGCCGTGCGGCTTCCGGCGGCTCACGCGCAGTTTTTCCGCTTTCAGACCCCCTGTAAGGGCGAGTTCCCTATTTCTTGGCCCCGACTACGGAGCAGCGATACAGCTCTCCAGTGGGCGTGAGGGTGATCTCGCCGCTTTGAGCCGCCTCAACAATCTGGCCATCTGAGGTGAACTGGCGCGGCGGGTTGCTGCTGTTGAATGTGATTTGCACTTCCGCCCACAGGGGATTGAAGCCGTCGCCTTGGATCGCGTCGATCACCGCGATAAATAGGAAACCCGAAGCGCCCAATTCGCACTGGTCGCACATATAGATCGTGTTGATTGAGCCGTTGTGTTGCAGGTTCGCGTTTTCTCCGCCGGACGGCAACTGCTTGAAGTTGATGGTGAAGAGTTGGGCGTCGTAGTAAGCCGGCATGTCGCCGGCCGAACCATTCAGGCTGCCGGCGAAAGCGGCCGCGCCGGCGAGCAGGCCACAAGCAGCCAGGAAGCCGAGACGCTGGACCGATACATTCATAAGTCCCCCTTTTGTGCCGAGGCTAGCACGCCGGTAGTTGCGCCCAACCCGCAGAACCCGCTTCTTTACACCTGTTGCGCTACCAGATGTGCGCTTGCCCACCGCTTGCAATATCGCTTTGCGAAAAGCGAAAGCGCCTGGCTGAAAGCCTCCTTCAGCCCGAGAAGGTATTGGCGGATGTTTCGTCTGCTTTCTCACCCGCGCCCGCGTCGGGGTGTGAAAATTCGCATCCAATGTAATGGCTGAGGTTTTATGAAACGCAACTGGAAGCAAGTTGGGCGAACCGCGCCGCTATTGCTCCTTGTGTTTGTGGCGGCAGGGCTTCTTTTCGCCCAAACAGCATCTATGCCTGCGCCAGGCGCCCTGAATTACATCGAGGGCCAGGTTTACGTGGATGGGCGGCCATTGCCGCCAGGCGCCGTGCGTTCCACCGTGCTTGCGCCGCATCAGGTGTTGCAAACAGGCCAGGGAAAGGCGGAATTGCTTTTGACGCCGGGCGTGTTTCTCCGCGTCGGTGACGGGAGCGAGATGCGCATGAGCTCGGCCGGCTTGGCTGATGTGAAAGTGGCGGTGATTCGGGGATCGGCAATGCTGGAAGCCGCCGAACTGTTCAAGGAGAACAACCTGGCAGTCTCGGTCGGCGAGGCGACCGCCAAGGTGGAGAAGAAAGGTTTATACGAATTCAGCGCGAGCCAGCCGGCAATTGCCGTCCTAGACGGCAAGGCAGTTGTTTATCAGGACGACTCGCATGTTACGGTTCAGAAGAACGAGGAGGTCTTGCTGGAGCAGCATCCTCTAAAGGCGCGGAAGCTCGACGAAAAGACAATCCAGGCCGATCCTCTCTATCGCTGGAGCAAGCTGCGCAGCGAGTATCTGGCGAGGGCGAATATCGACACGGCCAGGACTGTGGTCATGTACGGGGGCTGGTACGGTCCGGGCTGGTATTGGGACCCCTTCTGGGGTTTCTATTCCTATGTGCCGGCCTGGGGCGTCATATACAGCCCGTTCGGCTTCGCGTTTTACGCGCCGGCTTGGGTTTGGAACGCCCCCATAGTGTATTACCACTATCCCGTGATAGCGGGCTCTTACTACCGCCGGCGGGTCCCCGGCAGAGGCTTCCGGAGTGTGCCGCGTATCGCGCACGCCTTTCACGGTGTTCCGCCCGGCGGGTTCCGGGCGGCGACGCCGAGAATCCCGCCTCGCGGTATTGCTCTCGCGAGTGGCAGCTTCCGCCCCGGGGGTGTTTCCGGCGGCGCCGGGCGCCGTTGAGCCTCTGCGCACTCCCGCCCCTCGAGCTGGCGTGCGATCTCCGAAAGATCCATCGCAAACACAACAACTCCGATGCCGCTCCCCAATCCCTCCAGGTAAAAAAAGATGTAAAAAGATTTCGGCGGGCCGCCAATGATTGTCAGGGAGCGGCAAGGGGTGTATGCTAGCAACGGTCGCATGTTTCCGGCACGCTCGGCGGTTGCTTCCTGCTGCTTTTTGTCGTTCTCGGTCCTGGCAGGTTACGCGCAAGGTCCTCCGGTTGCTGCTCCGGACGCCGGTTCTTATGTCGGGTCGGCGGCCTGCAAAACCTGCCACGCCTCCATCTACGCCCGATGGGTCAAGACCCGAATGGCGAACGTAGTGCGCGACCCGCGCGAACATCCGGACGCCATTATTCCCGATCTTTCCCGGCCCGACCCGCTCGTCAAGTTCTCTAAAGACGATATTGCGTTCGTTTATGGCAGCAAGTGGAAACAGCGCTACTTCAAGAAGGTCGGCGATGATTACTACGCCTTTCCGGCCCAATGGGACGTCACGCACCGGATCTGGAGGCCCTATGTGGTCCAACCCGGGACTGACTGGTGGGTTCGCTTTTACCCTGGCGATAATTTCCAGCGCCCCACCGGCCCTCTGTGCGACGGCTGCCATTCTGTAAATTACAACATCGCCACCCACAGAGTATCCGAATGGAATGTGGGCTGCGAGAAATGCCACGGCCCCGGAGGCGAGCACGTGAAACGGCCGTTGCGATCCAACATTGTGAATCCGGCCCGGCTAGACTACGTGCAGGCCAACGACGTCTGCATTCAGTGCCATTCGCAAGGCCAGCCCTTGAATAACCCCATCCAGGGAAAATACTACGACTGGCCTGTGGGCTTTCGGGTTGGCCTGAGGCTGAGCGATTACTGGAAGCTCGAGGAGCACAAGCTCGGCGAAACCTCATTCACCCATTTCGCCGACGGGACCGCCCATAAGAACCGGATGCAAGGAAATGATTTCGTGACGAGCCTGATGTATACGCGCGGGGTCGCCTGTTTCAGTTGCCACGATGTGCACGGCACGGGCAATAACGCCGATCTGGTGAAACCCGCCAGCGTGCTTTGCCTGGAATGCCATGGCCCCAACTCTCCGAACGGGCCGCACGCCTCCAGCATCGAGCAGCACACGCATCATAAAGCCGGCAGTTCGGGCAGCGAGTGCATCGCCTGCCACATGCCGCAGATCCAGCAGACCATCGCGGACGTGAACGTTCGCGCCCACACTTTCCGCTTCATCACTCCGGCCAAGACCGAAACTCTGAAAGTCCCGAATGCTTGCAATGCCTGCCACAAAGACAAATCTACCGCATGGGCCTCGGAAGCCTTGAAGAGCTGGCGCGACCGCTCGCCCTGGCGCATGGCCGAGTGACGAGTTGCAGCAACAGTTCGGCGGCTGATCGACGGCCCGCGCCGCGGCTTGGCGTGTTCGCTGCCTCGCAAGCCGGGATCGTGTCGAACTGGATGGGGAACAGCCGGGCCAGGAGCAGATGATCCGCCGCAGCGCTGACGGCGGGATACCGGCGGATTTAAGGATCAGGCTCTCCGCTAAGCCCGGTTGGACTGCGATGCAGGGGCGAGAATGTCCGTCAGCCTCTGGGCGATGATTTTCTCCTCGCCCGGCTTCAGCGTATTCGAAACAATCGAAATGAGAGGTGCCGGGCCCGACTGCACCCCCTGCTCGCTGAGCATCGCCGAAACCCTGGGCAGCACGATTCCGCGCTCCTCGCCGATTACCTCGATCTGCGGCTTGCCGCGCCGCAGCGCATCGATGCACTGCTGCCGGGTCAGCTTGAATTCTTTTTCGTCCCAGCGTATGCCCACATGGGGCACTTCATTGCCGAGCCGCCGGTAAAAAATTTCCGCCTTCACGCCCGGAATTTTTGACAGGGCCGTAACGATCTGCCGCATCTGGATCTCCCAGACCCGGCAATCCGCCGCGTAGTTGCGCTTCGACGACCATTGCACGGCCGCGAGCACGCCGATGATTTCCTCCTTGCCGACTTTCATCGGCCGGCAAATCGAACCCTCATAAGGCGATCCGTTCCGCAGCGCTGCCTCGATCAGGTGAGAACGGCCGAAGAGGATCCCGGTGCAGTCGGGGCCGCGCAGACCCTTCCCTCCGCTCACGCAAAACATGTCCGGACCGAGGCTTGCCAGAAATCGCAGACGCTCAAAAGGCGGACACATGGCCGCGGCGTCCAGCAGAAACGGCACTCCGTGGCGCTTGCAAATCGAGATGGCCTGCTCCAGGGGCACCGGGCCGGGGTCGCCGTATTCGAACTCCATCATAGCGGTGCGCTCGTTAATCGACCGCTCAAGGTCGGCCAAGCTGCTTACGACTACCAGCTTGGCGCCGGTCAGCGCGATGCTCCGGTCCCAAACGCTGCGGCGGGTGATAATGACCTCGTTTTTCATCCCGGTGGTGTCCGGCAGCCGCGCGATTTTTTCCGGATCCGTGCCCGCCATGCAGCCGGCCGTGGCCTGTGCGATGCAGGCGGCGGCTCCGCTCGATACCATGGCGTCTTCGGTTCCAGCGAAACGCGCCAGCCGCTGCCCCACTTCCTTCTGCAATTCCACGATTTCCACGAAGTATTGCGAGGCCCGCCGCATCGCCTGGTGCACTTCATCCGGCATCAGTGTGCTCGAATAATAGGGATCCACGCCCCGGGCGTTTATCAATGTCCGCACTCCCAGTTCGGCGTAGATGTTGTCTGGAGCGGCCTGAACTTGGGCCGTTTGCTGCCCGGCCAGCCGGGCAGAAGCGCCGGCCGCCAATCCGGCGGCCACAGGGCTGATTCCTGCGCCTTGCAGAAAGCGCCGCCGGCTCCAAGCCGATTTTCTATTTTTCATAAAGGCTGCTCCGTCGGTCGAATTATACACCCGTTGCACTGCTATAATCCGGTGGGAGGCCCGCCATGCGGCCCTTTCGGGTTTGTAGTCTCATCCTGATCGTCTTATCTATTTTCCTGCTGTGCCTGCCTGCTCCTTCCCAGCGCAACGCCGAATATATGTGGCCGCTGCGCCCCGTCGTGCGCGGCACTCGAGGGGCCGTCGCCGGTGGAACTTCCATGGGCACCGACGCCGGAATGCGGATGTTTCATGCCGGCGGGAATGCGGTCGATGCCGGAGTCGCCGCATTGTTCGCAGGGGCGGTGGTCGAGTATTCGCACTTCGGCTTCGGCGGCGAAGCCCCGATCCTGATCCGCACCAAAGACGGCCACGTGTACTCCATCCCGGGCGTCGGCACTGCTCCGAAACTCGCCACGCTGGACTATTTTCTTCACCGCAAGCTTTCCCCGGAAGAAAAGATGAACCCGGACGCGGACGAACGGGAAGGCCCGATTCCGTCGTTCGGGATTCTGCCGGCGCTCGTGCCCGGCATGGTCGACGCCGGGCTGGTGGCTCTTGAGCGCTTCGGCACGAAGAGCTTCGGCGAGATAATCCAGCCGGCCATTGAGCTGGCGGACGGCGCTCCGATCGACGAAACGCGCAGCTCCGCCATCGCCCACTCGGTCCGCTATTTCCAGAAGTGGCCGACGTCGCAGCATGTATTCATGCCCAACGGCCGCGTTCCTCGTCCTGGGGAGATCTTTCGGCAGCCGGACTTGGCTCGCACCCTGCGCGCTATGGCGGCAGCCGAAAAAAGCGCCCTGGCGCGCCATAAGGGAGACCGCGTCGCCGGCATCGAGGCGGTGCGCGATTATTTTTATCGCGGCGAAATCGCCCGAAAGATTGACGCCTTCATGCGCGCCAACGACGGCTTGCTGCGCTACGAAGACATGGCTTCCTTCCGCATCGAGCCCGAAGAGCCGGTGCACACCACATACCGGGGCTATGAAGTCTATAAGAGCGGCTTCTGGTCGCAAGGGCCGGCGTTCCTCGAGGCCCTGAACATGCTGGAGAAGTTCGACCTGGTCGGCATGCGCTACAACTCGGCGGATTACCTCCATACCATGGTGGAAGCCTTGAAATTAGCTTACGCCGACCGTGACGCCTACTATGGCGACCCCAAGTTCTCGCCGGCCCCGATGGAGCTTTTGACCAAAGAGTACGCTGCGCAAAGGGACAAACTCATCGATCCTCATCTGGCATCCGCAGAATTCCGGCCGGGGGAAATCAGCCTCCGAAAGCCGATGCACCCTTCCGCCTACGCCGGCCGGATCAATCCCCTGAGCGACGTGCTGGCCGCCCACGACACCACTTGCCTGAACGCGATCGATCGCGACGGCGTGATTTTCTCCTCGACGCCTTCGGGAGCCTGGCTGCTGCCTGTCTCGGTGATCGCCGGCGACACGGGCATTCCCTTAACCCAGCGCGGCCAAAGCTTTTTGCTGATTCCCGGTCATCCTAATGTCATCGAGCCGGGCAAACGCCCGCGCGTGACCCTGTCGCCAACGCTGGTGACGCGTCAGGGCCAGCCCTATATGGCTCTTTCCACCCCCGGCGGCGACAATCAGGAGCAAAGCCTGCTCCAGATTTTCCTGGACGTCGTGGAGTTCGGCATGAACCCGCAATTGGCCGTCGAGGCTCCGCGATTCCAGACCCGGCATCTCGTCTCCAGCTTCGACGCCCATGCGACGCATCCCAACAGCCTGCTGCTTGATGAGCGCATTCCTACGGCTGTTTTCCGCGAGCTTGCCGCCCGGGGGCACAGGGTGGAGCGGCGGCCTGCGTGGCAGAACGGAGCGGCGCCGACCGCCATTCGGATTCTTCCGGAAACCGGCGTAATCGAGGCCGGCGCCGACCCCTATGGTATGCGTTACGCGGATGCCTGGTAACGGGCGGCGCGCCGGTCCGAGGATTGCCGCCAGGCAGCCGCAGGCCGGCTGATCGTGCGCCCGGGCCTCCGGGCGTGCCTTCATTTCATGGTAATGACGGCTTTCCCCACGCCATCGTCATAATTTTCGAGGAGTTGAAAAGCCGCGGCGATGCTTTCGAGCGGCCGGGTGTGGGTCACGATCTCGCCGGCGCGGAGCCGCCGCTCCACCAGAAGCCAGATTGCGGCGGCAGCGTTGCGATTCTGCCGCCGGACGTTGAATAAAGCGAGCTCTTTCCTTCGCATCCCGTGAAACTCCACAGGCACGCTCAGTTCGGCCGGAATGCCGATGAGCACGACGCGGCCCGCATTCCGCGCCACCCGCAAGCAGTGGTTGATGGCTTCCGCCTTACCTGCCGCCTCGAACGCGACATCCACGCCGCGCCCACTGGTTTCGGCCAGTATGGCCTTATCAGGAGGCACGGCTGAAAAATCGATGGCGCAGTCCGCGCCCACCTGGCGCGCCAGTTCCAGCCGGGCGGGAATGCGGTCCACAGCATAGATCCGGCCTGCCCCGCACAACCTCGCGGCTGCCATTGTGAGAAGACCAATCGGCCCGGCGCCGAACACCGCCGCTGTCTCGCCGGGCCGCAGATCGGCCAATCGCATTGCATTCAACGCTACGGCCAGAGGCTCGTGAAGCACGGCCTCTTCCATCGAAATCGTACGCGGCAGGGGCGTTACGTTCGCGGCGGGCAAATTGATCACTTCCCGGAAGAAACCCGGTTCCCCGGGGTTGCTCAGAAACCGGATCCGCTCGCAAACATTCTGACGGCCCGCAAGACAATACTCGCACCTCCCGCAATAGATCGCCGGTTCCAAAGCCGCCGCCATGCCCGGCTCCAATCCGGTTACGCCCGCACCGGCTCGCAGCACCTCGCCCGCGGGCTCGTGCCCCAGAACCATCGGGAAGATGCACGGCGTATCTCCGATGCCTCCTTCCCAGTAACAGTGCAGATCGGAGCCGCAGATGCCGACCGCCCGCACGCGTACCTGAACTTCCCCCGGCCCGGGATCGGGCGGGTTTGAAATTTCCGCGACGCGCAACTTGCGGACACCCACGAGTTCGGCGGCCAGCATAGGCGAGTTTCATCATATCAGGCGGCGAAGCCGGTCCAATTTCGGTAAACTGTCCGGCGGCGCTGTTTCCGCGGTGACACGTGTCCAAGCGCAAGGTCAACGAATCTATAAAAGAGTTTCGCGTTAAGCCGGGCGCCAAAGTGCGGCTTAAGAACTTTGATCCAGCCCGCCACTGGAGCCCGCGCCACGACCCCAAACTTTCCAAGGCTCTGGCAGACGATATCGGCCGCATGGCCGAACTGGAGGTGCGACTCTACGCGGAGCACCGGCGCTCCTTGCTGATCGTGCTGCAAGGCATCGATGCGTCGGGTAAAGATGGGACCATCAAGCACGTCATGTCCGGTCTGAATCCGCAGTCGTGCCGGGTTCACAGTTTCAAGAAGCCGGCAGGGGAAGAGGCGGAACACGATTTTCTGTGGCGCATTCATCGCGCTTTGCCGGGAAAAGGGGAGATCGGCATCTTCAACCGTTCTCACTATGAAGATGTGCTCGTGCCGCGCGTGCACCAGCTCGTGCCGAAAGAAGTTTGGGAGCAACGCTACCAGCAGATCAATAATTTTGAGCAGGAAGTGGCCGAAACCGGGACCGAGATCCTGAAGTTTTTCCTTCACATCTCGAAGGACGAGCAGCGCCAGCGTTTTCAGGAGCGCCTCGACGATCCTTCCAAGCACTGGAAGCTGAGCCTGCCCGACTTCGAAGAACGGCGCCTTTGGGGCGCCTACCAGGAAGCATTCGAGGACATGCTCTCACGATGCTCTACGCCCTGGGCGCCCTGGCACGTCGTTCCGGCCAACCATAAGTGGTTCCGCAATTATGTTGTGGCAGGGACGATTGTTGACAAGCTCGAGGAGATGGATCCGCAGTTTCCGCCCGTGACCATAGATATTTCTAAAATCGTCTTGCGATGAGTTCCCTCGCTCGGCCCTGGCAGCGAATTGATTCTTTCCGGCTCAGGGACTGCGGCCGCCTCCATCTTCATGCTTCAATTGTGCTGTGGCTGCTCCTGACGTTCTCCCCCGCCTGGTTCTGGCGAAGCTCCGGGAGCAGATCGAGCGGACTGAGCACCTGATCGCATTGATCCCGCCGGACAAACTCGGGTGGAAGCCCGATATCCCCGGCGCGCGCTCAATAGCAGAACTGCTGGGCCACTTGCTGGATTGCCTGGCAGGCTTCTGCGCCGCTTTGTGCGCGTTTGACCCGGTGCGCCTGGCCCGCTTCGCCGATCTGCGCGGCCGTAAGGTCAATCATGCCTGCGGGACCGCGGAGGCCCTCGATCGCGTGCGGGAATACGCGGGCTGCATCGAAGAAGGTTTCGCGTTGCTCGCCGGCCAGGACTTGGTGCGGCCCGTGCAAACGGTCTTCGTGCCTGAGGGCGAGCCGCTGTTGACCCTGCTGCTCGGCAACCTGGAGCACTTGATCAACCACAAGCACCAGCTCTTCTTCTACCTGAAGCTGCTCGGAGCGCCAGTGAGCACAGCCGACCTCTACCGATTTCGCGGCCCCGCCCCAGCAGCGGAGTGACGCGCCGCAAAGCCAGCTCTTCGTTTGCCCTGATTTCCTTGTAATGTATCACGCTTGTCTTGCTTGCCCCTTTTCATGAATGCATCCTAAAGACGGGCCCGAGCGGCGGCGCTGCGAGCAGACTGCCAAACTTTTTAATGAACCTGCCCATCCCTCGCGTCAGCGGCGCCGCCATAGGCAGGCTGGTGGGACGCAGGGTTGACGGATGAAGGCGGACACAAAGGCTTTCCTGAATACATCCGAATACTTCATATAAGTGTTTTTCGAGGGATTTGCGACGGCCCTTGGCGGGCGCCGATATAAAGCTCAATCTCCGGCCCTGCCGGATTTTTCGAGCTGTTGTAAAGCCGGAATGTCGTGCTACAATGCTGCCACCCAAAAGGGCCGCTGAGGAGGTGATATGCGGTTCCAACCGAAGTTCCTTTTGCCCGCCTGTATCTGGCTGTTTATCTTTCCCGCCGCGGCGCAAGTCGATCGCGCAGCCATCAACGGAACCGTGACCGATGCTAGCGGCGGCGTCATCCCGGGCGCCAGGGTGGAGGTCGTCGCCCTGGGTACCGGCCTCCGGCGTGAAATGCTGACGGGTCTCAACGGCGGGTACGACATCCCTGGGCTGCCCATCGGCAGCTATAACGTCACGATTTCGAAGGAAGGTTTCAGAGCGGTCCAGTTCAAGGATGTCTCGCTTTTCGTCGGCCAAACCCGCACCCTGGATGCCCAATTGGATGTGAGTGCGGTGGCCTCGCAGGTCGAGGTGCAGGCCACGGCAGCCGCGATCAATCGCAGTTCGGCTGAGATCGGCGGGGTTATCGAGTCGCAGCAGGTGCGGGACATCCCGCTGAACGGGCGGAACTGGGCCAGCCTGATGACGCTGGCGCCGGGGGCGATCAACGTGGGCGGAGGGGACCAGCGAAGTATCCGGTTTGTGGGCCGCTCGCGCGACGACAACAACTACACGTTTGACGGCATTGACGCCAGCGGCGTGCAGGAGCAGCCGCAGAAGTCGGACGTGCGGCTGAATATTTCACTCGAGTCCATCGCCGAGTTCCGCGTAAATGCCGCGGCGTATACAGCCGAAAGCGGCGCCGCCGGCGGAGCCGAGATCAACGTGGTTTCAAAGACCGGAACCAACCAGTGGCACGGCGGGGCGTTCGAGTTTCTGCGCAACGACAAGCTTAACGCCCGGACCCCCTTCGACCCTTCCCAGTTGCCGCCCTTCCATCTGAACCAGTTTGGGGGCAGCGTCGGCGGGCCGATCGCCAGGGACCGGACGTTCTTCTTCGTAAATTATGAAGGCTTGGAGCAGCGGCTGGGACAGACGTTGATCGGATTTGTGCCGAGCCCCTCGTTCCGTCAGCAGGTCATCGCCGCCTCGCCTGCGCTGCAATCGATGATGCAGGCCTATCCGGCGGGCCAGACGCCCGTGGATGCCAATACCTATCAGTTGACCGTGCAAGGCCGCAACTCGCTCCGCGAGGACAGCGGCATGGTCCGAGTCGATCATCGCTTTACGGACAAAACTTCCATGTTCGCCCGCTACAACGTGGACGACGGGCTCGTGCAATCGCCAAGCGGCGCCCTCGGGGCCAAGGATACTATCGCCATCCGCCCTTCGAACCTTGCCCTCCAGTTGATGCACATTTTTTCGCCCACCATAATCAATGAAACCAAGGCTGGTATGAACCGTTCGGCGTACGTTCACACTGTTGTGGGGATCTTCCCGCAGGACATCAGCGCTCCTGGATTCGATGACTTGCCAAACAGTTCGCTGGACGAGGAAATCGGCACCACTTTTACTTACGCCGACAATCTGACCATTATCCGCGGGCGCCACACCTTCAAGATGGGCGCGGACATCCGGCGCGTCCGCCTCAACAATTCCGGCAACGCCATCGACACTACGACAATCTCGTATGCCAGCCTGAAAGACTTCATCAACAATGCCGTCGACTCCATCAGCGTGAATGCCGCGCTGGGCATCGGCGGGATGCGGCGCACTTTCTGGATGGGCTATGGGCAGGACGAGTTCAAGGCGCGCCCCAACCTCACGATCAATCTCGGGCTGCGATACGAATACTACTCCGTGATGCATGAAGTGAAAAACCGGGCTCTGGTGGTGGATATCCTGGGCTGCGGAGGCTTTTGCCCGGTCGGCACGCCGTTTTATTCGCCGGACCGCGACAACTTCGCCCCGCGGGTCGGCATTGCATGGTCCCCGTCAAGCCTTAAGGGGAAGACGGTCATCCGGACGGGCTTCGGCATTTACTTTGGCGCGAACCAGAATGACGACTTCAGCGATCCCCACGAAAGCACAGCAGGCCGGTTTGCTCTCTCCTCCGCCGACGTGCCCAATCTTTCCTATCCCATCACTCCCTTTCTGGGCCAACTCCAATCCCAGGGGCTGAGCCCGAAGGGCATCGACCGGAACCGCCAGGATCCCTATTACGAAAACTGGGATTTCCTGATACAGCAGCAATTGCCGCGCAACTTTGTAGGCCAAGTCGGCTACGTGGGCAGCGAAGGCCACAGGCTCTTCACTTCGCGGGCCGTCAATCTGATCAATCCATTGACCGGGAAACGTCCCTTGTCGCAGTTCGGCCAATTCAATGTGAAGAGCGATGACGCGAACAGCAACTTCAACGCGCTTCAGGCGTCGCTACAGCGTTCCTTCACCGGCGGCTGGCTATGGCAGACGCAATATATGTGGTCGCACGCTATTACCGACGGCTCGGTCGGGGCGGGCGAGAGCGTGGCGGTGCAGAACGCTTCCTGCCGCGCCTGCGACCGCAGCGACTCGCCCTACGACGTGCGCCACACCATCACCATAAATTCGGTTTACCAGTTGCCCTTCGGCCCTGGTAAGCCCTTTTTGCACGCGGAGAGTCTGGCTGGCAAGCTGATCGGCGGCTGGGAACTGAGCGGGCTAGGCGCCGCCAGCACCGGACGGCCCGTGAACATCCTGGTCACGCGGAGCGCGTCAAGTTTGCTGGACGGCAACCGATCGAACCAGCGGCCGGACCTGGTTCCGGGCGTGCCGATTTACCCCGCCAGCGGCCGGAGCATCTACCAGTGGTTCAACCCAGCGGCGTTTGCTGTGCCCGCGAAGGGCACGTGGGGCAACCTTGGACGCAACATCGCGCGAGGGCCGGGCCTGTGGGAAATAGATACCGCGCTCCAGAAGCGGATTCCGGTTTTCGAGCGCGCGAACCTGAGCTTCCGCGCCGAGGCCTTCAACCTCTTCAACCATCCTATCTTTGCCAATCCCGCGGCCAACATTTCGTCCTCCAGCTTCGGGAGAATCACGAGCGTGCTGAATAACGGGGCGGTCGGCACGGGCGCGCCGCGCCGGCTGCAATTTATGTTAAGACTGGATTTCTGAGCTCTGAAAAATGACCACCTTTCGCGGGGCCGTTCTGGCTGCCCTCATCGGCCTGAGCGGGATCCTTTGTTCTGCGCCTTCCCCCCAGGGCGTCGATGCAGCGCAGAGCCCGTTTCTGGTAAAGCCCTACTTGCAGCTCGGCAACTACGCCCAGCCGTCCAATCCGGAGCGTCTGGCTCTGCTGTGGCATACCGCAGGCGCCGATGCCGACTGGCGAGTGGAGGTGAAGTCATCCGCAGCGAATGAGTGGTCCGCCTGCGACTCCCCTGTTGAGCGGCGCATCGCGGTATCCGGCATCCCCCCGCATCGGGTGTACAGGGCCGTGCTCTCGCGGCTGCCGCCCGGAGAAGAGTTCGAATATCGGGTTCTGAAAAACGGAAAGGAAGTCTTCCGCGCACAGGGGCGGAGCCGCAAACCTGTCGGTCGGCCTTACCGGTTTGTGGTTTTCGGCGACTGTGGCGCGGGGACGGCTTCGCAGGCCGCGGTGGCCTATCAGATCTTCCAGGCCAAGCCCGATTTCGTTGTTACGGCAGGCGATATCGTCTACGGCAATGGGAGAATTTCCGAATATCGGACAAAATTCTTTCCCATTTATAACGCCGATGGGCCCTCCATGACCGGCGCACCGCTCATACGATCCACACTGTTTCTCGCCGCGCCGGGAAATCACGACATGTCCAACCGTTTTCCTGACGGGCTGGCGTATTTTCTGTACTGGGACCAGCCGCTCAACGGGCCGATCGCTGAGTCTAGTTCCATGCATGCGCCTGCATTGCCGGGTGACGAGGACCAAGCGGCGTTTTTGCGGGCTGCAGGGTCAACATACCCCCGCATGGGAAATTTCTCGTTCAACTACGGCAATTCCCATTGGACCGTGCTCGACAGCAATCGTTACGTCGATTGGAACTCCCCTGCGCTGCGCGCCTGGGTGGCTGGGGACCTCTCGGCTGCGCGCCGCGCCGCCTGGCGCTTCGTTGTTTTTCACCATCCGCCCTTCCATTCCTCGCACAGGCATTTCGAAGATCAGTGGATGCGGGTGCTGGCGGATGTCTTTCAGGCCGGCAACGTGGACATTGTCTTTGCCGGACATGTCCACAACTATCAGCGGTCTTTGCCGCTGCGGTTCACCCCAAAAGCCGGCTCGGACGGCAATCTTCTTGCCCGCAGCGGGCGCGTGGATGGCGCCTTTGCGCTCGACCGCAATTTCGATGGGAAAGCGCGCACCAGGCCCAATGGGATTCTTTACCTGGTGACCGGCGCGGGCGGCGCCGGGCTGTATGACCCCGATCAGCAGAATGACAGGTCGTCATGGCAGGAGTTCACCGCCCGATTTTTTTCCAACCAGCATTCGTTCACCCTGGTGAATGTGGACGGCAAGAGGCTGGACGTAACGCAGGTGGCGGAGGACGGCGCCGTACTGGACCAGTTCACCGTGTCGAAGTAAGACACGTTCTACAGCGGTTTCGCGTGAAAATCTAGGCCGCCTGGCTGGCCGCGATGGCCGGCGCGCTTTTTGACCGGTTTACGGGTAGATTATCAGGCGGCGGATGCCGTACTCGCCTTCCTTGCTCTGGCGACACGCGCCAAGCCTGTGTTCGCCCTGGGTGGCGCCGCCTGTCGTCCGGCAGCCGGGCGCATTCGCCACACCGGCCGATCCACGAGTAACGGCTCTCGCACGCGGAGCGCCTTTATGGTACAAGAGACTTAGTATGCGATCGATAGGTTTTCCGGAGTTACTGATCATTTTCGGGATTGCTGTGCTGTTCTTTGGCAGCAACAAGATCCCAGATCTTGCCAAGGGCCTGGGCGAAGGGATCCGCAACTTCAAGGCGGCCATAAAGGGCGACGAGCCCCCGAAAGCCTGACGCGGAACTCGCGCTGCCCAGTTCCCCCAAGCCATGGTGCGGGGGGTGCGGCGCGGCCTGCAAGACGGAGATCGTGCTTCCCCGCCGAGTTCATCGGCCCGAGCGGGCTGTGTCTGACAATCGCCGGGCCTGATGCGCCCGAGCCGCACTTCGTATCACACTTAGAATTTCTATGGGCGGACCCCCGGGCCGGAAACACTTTCTTTCCTCCGCTTGTCAGAGAAGCCGGAACGCCGTCTCAGCCTATCAGAGACCAGTGTTGACCGGACCGCCGTCTGAGACGGGATAACAGCACCCGCAGGCCGCCGGCCGGGCGAAGCGCGGGGAGCCTCGGGCGGCGCCGCGTCCACGGGGCGTCCGCAGATGCAACCCCGCGGCGTGCGTGCTAGTATCAAGAACATTTGGAGGCGAACTCATGAGCAAATCCGCGCGCACTGTGCTGGTACTGCTTCTGGTTATGGTCCTTTGCGGCGGCGGCCTGCTGAGCGCCGCTACGCGCCCGATCGTCATGGGAACTCATGGCATGGCGGTGAGCGGCCATCCGCTGGCGGCGCGCGCCGGAATGAAAATGCTCGAGCAGGGCGGCAACGCCATAGATGCTGGCGTCGCCCAGGTGTTCGCGCAGGCGGTTCTCGAGTTCAATCTGTTTGGCATCGGCGGCGAATGCCCGATCCTGATCTATTCCGCAAAAGACAAGAAGGTTTACGCGATCAACGGCC
>DASREK010000188.1:0-3251 GCA_035652135.1 Bryobacterales bacterium
GCCGTAGAGCAGGGTTTTGAGTTGCAGCCGGTGGCGCTCGATTTCGGCTTGAGTCAGCCCGGCCACGGCCGACTCGAATCCATCCGCCTGGCCGATGGAGAGTAAGAACTGCGCCTGCGTTTGCAAGGGCAAGGCGCGCAGGCCGAGCGAGGCGCCGTATTCGGCAAGGGCCGTGAAGTTGACGTGAGCGGTGATGTCCCGCTCTCCGGGATCGCGCAGCACATCCTCGTAGGCGCTGTGCCGGTAGTAGCTCATCAGCGATCCTTCCGGGAACCGCTTCCCTCCGGCGATTTCGTCGGCCGTGTAGCCGTAATCGATTGTGACCACCCAGCCGCGATCGAGCGAAGAAGCGATGCGCTCGGTCCATTTGAGCGCCTCCAGATTCACCTCGATCACCTGCCAGCGCGCCAGCGCCGGAGCAAATCGCTGCACATACTCCACAATCGCCGGCGAAGAAGGCTCGGCCTCCACCCAAGTCAATTTCCCTTCCAGCAGCCCGACAAATCGCTCCAAAATGCCTTGCTCGCCGCATCTCACCACGTGCACCGGCAAAGCATCGAAAAACTCATTGGAAAAAATGACCCCGGTCATATGTTCCGGCAGGTCGCCCATCTGGTGTTCCACCTCGATACAGGGCACTCCCGGCAACCGGGACCGAATCTCGCGGGCGGTTTCGCCGCGCCCTGCGCCCAATTCGACCGCGGTGAACCCGGCGCCGCCGGCCTGGACACGCCATCTGGCGATTTGATCCGCTATCAAACGGCCAAATACCGGCTGCAACTGCGAGCTGGTGTAGTAATCACCGGCGACTCCGAACGGGTCATGCTTGCTGCGGTAGTAGCCGTGCTTCGGGTGATACAGAGCGAGCGACATGAAGCGCTCGAATGACATCGGCCCCCGAGCGGCGATTTCGGAGCGAATTTCGCGTTCCAGTTCCGTCACTTCTCGTTCCGGCTTTGCGGCGTACGAGTGAACATCTCTACGACATAGTCGTTCATACCGTCGTAGAGCAGCCGCTGAAAGGTCCAAGGAAACTGCGTGCTTTCCAAGTCTCGCGGATGCAGCTCCAGGTAATAGGTATGCAGGCCCAAATTCTTCACCTTGCAGTCGATTACCAGTTCGATGCGGCCGGCGCGTTCCCGCGCAGAAAAATCGAAAAGCGGATGCTCGTAGCGTGCGATCTGCTGCCGGACCTGCTCAAGCAGACTCATCCCCGATCCAGAATACAATAGGAACGGGCGGCTGCGAACCCCGCCCGGGGCGGCCATTGCGCCGGTATCACGCCCCGCCGCGGCCGCGTTGGAAGCGCGGCGGGAGCGTCCGGATGGGAACCCGGAGGAGGCCAGCGGCTGGCGTGACTACATCCTTTCGCATGAGGCGCGAAGCATTCGAACAGGCCGTACGGGAAGCCTGGCTTGCCATTCCCGCCAAGTTCCGCCAGCGGGTTCACAACCTGGCCATCGTCGTAGAAGATGAGCCAAGTCCCGAGCTTCTGCGCCAGAATGGCCTTCCGCCGGGTTACGCTCTGCTCGGCCTCTATCACGGCGTGCCGCTCATCCACCGCGGCGCGAGCTACGGCATGGTGCTTCCCGACAAGATTTCTCTTTTTCAAGGTCCCATTGAACGGGCCGCGCAACGGGCGGACGACATTCGGGAGGTCATCTACGACACGCTTTGGCATGAAATCGCTCACTATTTCGGCATGAACGAGGCCCAGGTGCGGGCCGCCGAGCGCAAGCGCGCTTCGCGGCGCCGGTTTCGGCGCTAGGCTGTGTCCGGCCGCTTTCTATGCCCGCCGGGAAACCCGTGCTAATCTCTCCTAAGAAATTCTGCCGCCGCAGGACTGGAGGACCGCAATGCAACGCAGAAAGTTCGTACAGTTGGTGGGTATGGGGGCCGCGGGAGCAGCCTCGGCAGTCCCGGCCGACGCGGCCGCCCGCGCGAAAAAAGGCGCATCGCCGCGGCGCGCTCTCATGAAGGTTGGCACGCAGCACGGGGATTCCGATGAAATCCTTCGCGTGCTGGCGGCGCTCGGAGTGAATAATATTTGCAGCGCCCTGCCCTCGCCCCGCTTCGATGAAAAGTGGTCGGCCGAAGGCCTGACACGGCTTCGGGAGCGGGTCGAATCCTTCGGCATCAAGCTCGACATGGTCCCGCTGCCGCTCAGCTCCAGTTACATCACCCGGTCCGAAAATCCCAACATCATGCTTGGCAAGAGTCCCGAACGCGACCGCGAGATCGATAATATCTGCCAGATGATTCGGAATGCGAAGCAGGCAGGTATTCCCGCTTTGAAGTACAACATGTCGATTCTCGGCGTCGTACGCACTGAGCGCACCCCGGGACGCGGCGGAGCGAGCTATAGCACGTTTGTGTACGACAAGGCCAAACAGGAGCCGCCGCTCACGGAAGCCGGTCCGGTCAGCGATGAGCAAGCCTGGGAGCGCATTACGTATTTCCTGAAGCGTGTGATCCCGGTGGCCGAGGAATACAAAATCCGCATGGCCTGCCATCCGCACGATCCCGGAATGCCGCGCGACAGGGGCTTTCGCGGCGTCCACCGCGTGCTCGGGAGCGTCGAGGGGCTGAAGCGCTTTATCGAGATCAACCCCAGCCCGTATCACGGCCTCAATTTTTGCCAGGGCACGGTGTCGGAAATGCTCGAAAATCCCGGCAAAGAGATTTACGACGTGATCCGCTATTTCGGCAGCCGCAAGAAAATTTTCAATGTCCACTTCCGCAACATCCGCGGAAAATTTCTCAATTTCCAGGAGACGTTTATCGACGACGGCGACGTCGACATGCTGCAAGCCATGCGCGTGTACAAGGAGGTCGGCTACGACGGTATGATGATGCCCGATCACGTCCCGCAGATCCAGGGCGACGCGCACGGCTACCAGGCGTTTGCCTATACGTTCGGCTACATCAAAGCGCTGATCCGGGCTGTGGACGCGGAGGGGTGAGCCGGCTCGAAGAGTCGCCTACGGCAGCCGGCTTCTTTTCGGCAGTGTTCCTATTTGGGTTCCAGCACCAGTCTGCGGGCCGTGTTCTTTTCGACGGCGGCACGAGAATACGGCAGCGGAAAATACTCCCCGTCGGCCCACAGAGGCAACAGGTCGGCATAGTGCGGGCTGCCCGGCTGGCCGGATTGCCCCGGAGCGTTGATCGCCACCGAGCGGTCCCAGTCGGAAAGGTCGAAAATCTCGCGATAGGATGCGCCTGAAGCCTGCACAAACCCCGGCCCTCCCGTT
>DASREK010000189.1:0-4517 GCA_035652135.1 Bryobacterales bacterium
TCGCTTGAATATCCATCGAGTATAACACCTTGATCTACAATGATAAGTTGTTTTTTCTGCAAGGGTTTATCGGTTGGCCGGGCGTGGGGCAGAGCCGATCGCAGTCCCGATGCCACGATCGTCTCGAAGGCCGGCTTCTCGCCGCCCAGTGCATGCATCTCGTATTCGATGATGGCGGCCAGTTCCGCTTCCGTTCGTCCATTGCGGATTTCAGGGATTGATTTTTCGAAGGCCGCTGAGTTCAGATGAACCGATCGGCGAATCGCAGTGATCTCTTCGGCGCTCTTGATCGCCCGGAGCCTCTCCGGAAGCCCGGCCAGCGGCCGCAAACGGCACGCCTTTAGGCCGGTATGCAATGCCTGATACAGCTCGAAGCTCGCCCGCTTGGCTTCGAAGCCCAACGATTTCAGCCGGCGCCTTTTGACGGAGGCGATCAGGGCGCGCATCAAGGATCCGCCCGGCACCCGCACCCTGGCCCCTTGGACTTCCCGGGCCGCCTGAATCTCATACCGGCCGTCGGTCAGAAAGAGTGCATCCTCGCCAGTGACGAGCAGCAGCGCGTTGCTGCCTGTAAATCCCGTCAGGTAGCGAATATTCGGCAGAGCCGAAACGACAAGACCCTCCACCCGGGCCTCCGCCAACAGGTCTCGCAGCCGGCGCAGCCGCTCATCATTCATAGGCTGCCGCCTGTCATGTGGATTTCAATTCCTGTCGAGCTCGGTTGTATGCGGTACTGAGGGATAGTATCGGCGTCGAGAACCAGCCGGGTGATTGGCGGCTCGAGCTGGAACTGGCTGATGCGCAATCGCTTCACGGGCGGCGTATCGAGGGGCCGCGAGTAGGGTGGAGGAACGGTCAGGCGGCAATTTAGAAAATCGATGACCACCCGGTTCGGATGGGCCAGCGTCATGGTTTGGTATTTGGCGCCAGGCTCGATTCCCAGAGCCACGGTCAAGCCGTCGCGCTCGCGGATGAGAGAGACCTGATTCAGGTGAAATTCTCCGCCCGGCTGTCCCGCCGCTTCGCTCGATCTCTCTCCGGAGGGGGCCGAAGAGAATGCCCGCAAAGAATGGCCATCCAAAGACGCCGGTGGAGCGCTCGCGGCTTCTGAAGCGCCAGAGGAGGAAGGGGCTGGAGCCGGCGAAGGCGCGCCGGGCGCTTTGGATTGGTTTTCCATCTCTGCGCCGCGGGCGGGGATCGGACTTTGGGCGGCCGCTTCGCTTTTGGCGAAGCTCTTCCCCGCATCCTTCGGTTCCCCGCTTTGCACTGGCGCCGGAACGCGCACTGTTCGCCGTTCCGCCAAATAGAATAAAATTGCCACCGCGCTGGCAAGCAGCAGGATACCGGTCCACGCCTCACGGCGGGTGATCCAGGCGCTGCCGCCTGAGTGATCAAGCGCCTCTCTCGGACTTTGCCGGCTGCTTTGCCTCAGTAAATTGATTCGGATCATGAAGGCGCGTGAATTCTCATCCTCTCTCGTCCAGTCCGCGCAAGGCCAGGCCAACTGCCACGGGCATGCAGTGCGCATGGTCCCAAACCAGGCGGCTAAGAGTGTCTGAGCCGGACAATTCGATTTTACGGAAAGGATTTAGCTCCTCGAACGGCAGGCCAATGCGTTCCTTCAGCACCTCGGGAAGACCGCGGCTGCGGGCGCCACCCCCGGAAAGGAACAGCCGCTCGATCTGGCCTGATCCCGGCTCGAGCGGATGCTCATCGGCGATTTCATCCATTTGCTCGAAGATTCGCTCCAGCTCGATGGCGACCCGTTCGGCGCGATTGAGCTCCGCAGTTTCCCCTGCGACGGTCGTAAGAGAAACCTCTTCCGCGATCAACGGCGTGGAGCCGCGTACGATGCAAACGGTCAAAGTGGACGCCCCCACATGAAGCAATCCCGAGACCGCCGAAGGAGCGGGCGCATAATTCACCTCGAAGACATTGGCCAGGGCGCAGGAGACAACGTCAACAATCGTCGCGCGCTTTCCCGCCCGGCGCAATACATCCTGCAAAACGTCCAATCGCCCGGGCTTCACGGCAGCTACGAGCACATCGACCCACTGGGAATCGGAAAAATTATCAATCAATTGATAATCCAGATATGCCTGTTCGAGAGAAAACGGCGCGGCGTCGCAGGCCCTTTCCCGGATCCGCGCCGCCAGCGTCTCGGGCGCGCCGCGCTCCAGCTTGACCCGGGCGACAAACACATCACTGCCGCTCACACCCGTGATGACGTGCTTGCCTCGAAACCGGTGCTCGCGGCAAAGCTTGCGGATCGCCTCGGCAGCCGCGGGAGGATCCAGCAACACCCCGCCGGAAAAGGCGCCTCCGGGCATGGAGGCGATCGCCGCGCGGGGAGCGGTGATCGTTCCATTTTTTCTCTCGAGTTCCACCGCCTTTAGCGTGGCGGAGCCGATATCGAGGCCAAAGGGACGGAGGTTGCTGAAGGGAAACACAGTTTCGGATTTCCTCAGCCGCGCATTTCCAGGATGGGCTATTTGGCGCCCTGCGATAGGTCAGCCGCCATCAATTCGGCGCGCTCGGCCAGACTGCGGGCCCCATTCAAATCGCCTTTGCGGCGGGCCTGTTGCGCCTGTTCAATAAACGAGCGGACCAAAGCCACCGAGGCGGCGCGCTCCCTGTCCGATTGTACGTTGCCTAAGCGCGCCAAAAGCTGTTCGGCGTTAGCCAGGCTCCGGTTGATGCTCTGCTGCAATTGCCGCTCTTGCGCGGCGGTGAGCATCGGACGGAGCTGCGGAGAGGCGGCCGTGGCAACCGAGGGATTTCCCTCGTTGCGGGCGGGTGGCGCAACTGCTGCTGCCGCCGGCGGCGGTACAGTGGTGGGACGCACATTGCGGCGGACAGGTCGTGGCGGCGGGGCCGGGGGAATCTCCGGCGAGGGGAGAGAAGCCGCCACCGGCGCTCCGATCTCCGGCGGGACCGCGCCTGCCGGAATCGGTTGGGGAGGAGGCAGCGTCTCTGTAATCTGCGGCGAAGAGAGAGGCCCCGGCGCCGGAGCCGCCACCGGAGGTGCGGCCGCCTGCGGAGTGCGGTGCTGGAAAATGCAGCCGGACGAGAGAAGAAGCACCGTCACCAAAACCGCGCCGGTTTCCTGGATAACCAAGCTGCTACGGCCGATCATCTGGCCTCCACTAAAGGAAACCTGACTCGGAAAGTTGTACCTCGGCCCACTTCGCTGGAAAAGTCGATTGTACCATTGTGGAGCTGCACCACGCGGAAGGTCATAGCCAGCCCAATTCCGGACCCCGTCTTCTTGGTCGTGAAGTAGAGACGAAAGATCTTCTCTTTATCTTCTGAGCGGATGCCAACGCCCTGATCCGTCACGGTTAGCTCCACCTCCGGTCCCGCCCGCGCCAGCGCCATCGTGAGATCGCCGCCCTGAGGCATAGCCTGAATCCCATTCACCGCGAGATTCAGCAGAGCCTGGACAAGCAACTCCCGGTCGCCCTTGATGACAGTGCCATTACAGCCGTTGAGGATCTGAATGCGCACTTGATGCTGGGCGGCTTCGGGCCGTGCCAAGTTCGCGATCTCCTCGAGCAGCTTGTCCAGTTCGACTTCGGTGAGCCGCAGATTGACAGGCCGGGTAAAGTCGAGAAAAGTTTTGACCACGTGATCGAGCCGCGCCATCTCGCGCAGGATCACATTCAATTCCTGAGGCGTTTCCGGCAGCACCCCGCTCAAACGGTTTTTCAGCAGCTCAAGATGCAGGGTGATGGCATTCAGTGGATTTTTGATTTCATGCGCCACGCCGCTAGTAAGCCTGCTGATGGCCGCCAGGCGGTTGGAAATTTCCACTTGGGTCTGGATCTCCCGGCGGGTCTCGGCGTCGCGGAGCAGAACGAGAGTGCCCAGGCGGCGGTGGTTTGCGAAGTCCTCCATGAGTTCCACTGTGAGCAGCAGGCGGGAGGGCCGTGCGGTCCCGTTGGCGCCCACCTGGCCGTTCGGGCCGGGCTCCAGTTCCACTGTTTGGTTCTGTATCGGCTGCCGCAGGCGGGTGGCGCTGCCCACCAAGGCCCCCAACTGAGTGCCCGCCGGAAAGATTTCGTCGATCGTCAGCCCCATCATCTGCCACCGCCCCAGGCCCAAAAACTCCTCGGCGGCGGCGCTGGCGATGATCAGCCGGTCGTTTGCGTCGAAAAGCAGCACCGCTCCCTCAAGCTGGCGCATCAACTGTTCCATGTTGCCGCGCAGCGAAGAGATGCCTTCCCGTGCGTCGCGGAACTGTTGCCCGAGCAGGTTGAGTTTTGACCGGATAACCGCGTATTCGCTGCCCTTGGGAACGTCTGCCGGCAGCGCGCCGGCGAATTCGCCGCGCGTCATGCGGTCGATCGCCTCTCCGAGCCGGTCGAGGGGCCGAAATGCGATCCTGGAAAACGCCACGGAGAGGGCCAGGGCCGCCAGCAGGCTTATCAGCGCCGCGTACTCGAGTTGGCGAATTTGGGGCCCGAGCTGTTGCCGCAGAAATGTCGTGGAAACGGCGACATGCGTCACCAGCACCG
>DASREK010000190.1:0-15038 GCA_035652135.1 Bryobacterales bacterium
CAGAGTGACACTGCCGTTTCGGCCAGCGCAGTGACGCTGTTCGCAGTCTGTCCCCGGAAGTATTATCTGTCGCGGTATCTGGGCTTTGAAGAAAGCAGGATGAGCTCCCAGCCGCTTCCGAAGGATGATACTTCCGATAGCGAAAGAGACGAGACCGACCCGAGCGAGTTTGGCCGGCAGGTACATGCTCTGCTGGCCGGAGAGGATGCGCCCGGGGCGGGGCCCGAAGCCCTAAGGCTGGTCAAAAATTTCGAAGGCAGCGAGTGGGGCCGGCGTCTGCTTCGAGCAACACGCATCGAGCGGGAACAGGAGTTTTTGATTCTGGTGGGACCTCCGGCCGAGCAGCGTCTGCTGCGCGGCCAAATGGACTTGTGGTTTGAGGATGCCGGAGAGATCGTGCTGCTCGACTATAAGACGGACCAGGCGAGCGCGGCGGAAGTCGCCGGAAAAGCGGCCGAGTACGCGCTGCAACTACGTTTGTACGCTCTTGCCCTGGAGCAAATTGCGCGCAAGCGGCCAGACCGGGCCGTTCTTTACTTTCTTCGCCCGAATACGGCGGCCGAAATCCCCGTAGATGACGCATCGCTCGAAGCCGCTCGAGCCAAAGTTGAGGAACTTTATCAGGCGCAGTCGAGCCAGATCTTCCCACTACATGTGGGCAAACACTGCTTTCAGTGTCCCCATTACCGCGGCGCTTGCCCCGCGCAGCATCCGGAAGCGCTGGCTGCGTCGCAAGCTACCCAATCGAAATAGGTCGGTAAGCGCCGGCGCCGGGCAAGCTGCGCAGACTACTCCAGCGCCCCGGATCTGTAGCTTTGAAGCCGCCTCTCGGAATTTCAGAAACGCGGGAAACGAGACGCCCGAAGCGGCTGAAAAGTCGCTTCGGGCAGATCGATCCCTGAGAATGAAGAGCTCCGGCAGCAGCGGCCATTGTGCGCCGCTGCTGCGAAGCTTCCGAGGTCAGAAAGTCAGCCGCAAGCTGCCTTGCATCGAACGATTCATGTTTACTTTGACCGCCTGATTTCCCTGTGCCGTCGTTACCTGACCGAACGCAGCATCCTGAAGGTTGGTATCCGGCCGGTCGAACCACGGCGTGTTGCTCAGGTTGAACGCGGAAGCGGTGAACTCCATGTGCACGCGCTCCGTGATCCGGAATCGCCGGAGCAACGAGAAGTCGATGTTGAACAGACGCGGACCGTTGAGAATATTCCGCCCCACGTTGCCGAAGGTCAGGGCCGGGGGATTGGCGAACGAGGAAGCCGTAAACCAGTACTGCCCGGGTCCGACGTTGCCGAGAATTTTTACCGGTGCGACTTGGTTCGGACGATTCGTCAGGCCTGGAGCATTCAGGCTGGTAGAGCTGGTAATGATGTCGAGAGGCAGCCCGCTTTCCCAGGTCCACAGGCCGGTAACTTGCCAGCCTCCCAGCGCCCACTTGGCCGGACCGCTCGTCGCCCACTTCTTACCCTGGCCGAAAGGCAGGTCGTAGGTGCCGCTGTAGGTAAAGATGTGCCTGCGGTCCCAGTCAGCAAGCCCTTTGTTTCGTTTGATATCCAGGTTATTCAGGCCGCTGCTGCCCGCGAGGTAGTCGATCGATTTCCCAAAGGCGTACGACGTAGTCATCGTGAAGCCGTTGGAGAAACGGCGATTGAGCTTAATCTGCAACGCATCGTAAAAGGTCGATTCGAAATCTGGCACGTTGGTGGCGGCGGTCCGTCCGAACAAAATATTCAGCGGCTCGCCCGCCGTTCCGCTGCCCGGGATCCGGCTGGCGTTAATGTTGATCGAGTTGCCCGTGGGGGGCCCTATGTGCACGCCGTGATTGCCCACGAAGGCCACGTCCAAAGCGAGATTGGCCGGAAGCGAGCGTTGCACTGCAATATTCCAGGACTCAACGTACGGCACGGGAACGTTTTTCGGCAAAGCCGTGAAGGTCTGGTTAGGCGGATTGGTGATGATCCCGTTGGAGGGAATCACGGCTGGAATCGGCGCAGGAAATCCGGTGGCCATTGAGCCGGCGGCGACGAAAGAGTTCGGCGCCACGAGCTGCTGATTCTGCTTTACCGGATATTGCCACAACGAACTGGTAGTGTAGCGATAGAACTGGCTGATGCCAAACCCGCCGCGGAGGACCGTCTTCTCATCCAGCCGATAGGCCACGCCAAACCGAGGGCCGAAGCCTAAGGGGTGGTTGTCGATGCCCGAATCCATGGGGATGTTCCCCAGCCCATTGAGCTGGAGCGTGTTGTTGGCCGGAATGTAATTGGAAGCCCCGCCAGGGAATGCCGATGTGCCCGCCGGCCAGTATTCCCAGCGCAGGCCAAGGTCCAAAGTCAGTTTGCGCGTCACCTGCCACTTGTCTTGGAAATAAAGGTTGTAGACCCAGTCCCGCTGGGTGGGGAAGACAACCGCCAGGTCGCGACCAACGCTGTTCGGCTGGTCCAGCAGGAAGGCGGCGAAAGCGTTGAACTGGCCGCTGGCGGGACCGCCGTTCAATGCCGTCGGGCCAGGCGTGAACGTGAACCGGCCGCGGGGGCTGAATGTAGCAGTTTGCAGCAGGTCGCGGCGCTCGCGGCGCAAATCAAACCCCCACTTGACCACGTGCGTGCCCTTGGTCTTCGTCCAGTTGTTCACAAAGTCGAAGTTGGTGACAGCGCGCCGCCACGGAAGACAGCCGTTGATGCCGATCATCGGCGTGTCGTAGCCGTTAACGAAAACCTCTGCGAGGCCGCTCGTCCAGAAATCGCCCAGGTTGCCATTGGGAATTCCGAGCTTCTGCGACAGCGGCAGGCCCGTGTCAACGTTGGTCGCATCGTTGCGATTCCGCACGATGCCGAAGCGCGCCTCCATGACCAATGTCGGGCTGAAGATGTGCGAATAGTTGAGTCCGGGACTTTGGTTGCGCGAGGGCCCGGTAGCGTCAAAGCCGTTGTTCGAGGGGCCGCCATAGATGCCCAGACCGGGGCCATATAACCCGGGATTGGTTACGAATGCCCGCTGGAAACTATACCGGAAGAACATCCGGTCGTTGGCTCCGATCACATAGTCGATTTTCGTATCGAACTGATCGATTGCCTTATTTTGCGAATTGGGTCCCTGGTAATTGTTCGACAGCCCGGGAGTGGTGGGCGGCGGCAGGAAGCTCAGGTATTGCGCGGCAATCGGACTGATCCGGTTGGCCGGAATCTGATTATTCGGGAAAGGTGTGCGCCCTCTGCCGCTCGAATCGCCGGTATTCGGATCGTAGATGGTGGTCGGCGATGCGCTGAAGTCGCCCCCGCGCATGGGCATCGTCGGAATCGTGGGAATCGCGTTTTGACCGACGATCTCCCGGCTGCCCTGATAATCGCCGAAGAAGAACAACTTGTCGCGGATGATATGCCCGCCGCCGCTGCCGCCGAACTGGTTGTAAACGCCGTGCGGCACGGTGGTGGCGAAAACATTCCTGGCCTGCAAGTCGCTGTCCCGATGATATTCGAACAAGCTGCCATGAAAATCGTTGGTACCGGATTTCATGATCACATTAACCACCGCGCCGCCGGCCCGGCCCAACTCAGGATCGTAGTTCGTCGTGCTGACGTCTACCGTGGCTATCGCATCGGCGGGCAAGACAACGGCCGTCATGTATCCCTCGATATTGTTGTCGATGCCCTCGATCATGTAGTTGTTCTTCTCATCAAGCCCGTTTACGACTGACTGGAGGTGCTCCTGGGAGTTGAAAAACGGGGAATTCGAGCGGTAGCTCCTCTGGACCCCGGGTACCAGCATGAGCGTGTTCTGATAATTGCGGTTGTTGAGCAACGGCAGGTTAGCCAGTTGCTGGCTCTCGATTTTGCCGCCCGTATCCGCCCGATCGGTCTGTAGGACCGGAGCTTCGGCAGTCACATCGACCACTTCGGTCACCTGCCCCGGCTGGAGCTCCAAGTCCACACGCACCGTTGTGTTGGCGGCCAACTCGATATCGGACCGGACCACCTTGCGAAAACCGGGTTGCTCGACCTCGACCCGGTAATTCCCTGGATCCAGATTCGCGAAGGCGTAGAATCCGCTCTCATTAGTTGTTTCCACTCGATGAAAGTTTGTGTTGGTTTCCGTGATGTTAACCTGCACTCCTGGGATCACCGCATGCGAGGCGTCAGTAATAGTTCCGAGAATCGTTCCCTTCAAGGTCTGCGCTGAAAGTGACGAAGGCGATACACATGCGAAGACGGCCAACGCCAGCAGTAAAGCCCCATACTTCAGTCGTCCTGGATGGACCATCGTTTCCTCCCATCGCCGGCTAAGGCGACACACTCCCGATACCGCACGGCTTTTCAGGCTGTGCTGCTTTAGGGGCGCCGGCGAAACAACTTCACTGGCGCTTATCTATCAAGCCTCTAAGAAAAGCGAAGGACACGAATATCCGGCATCGCCACCCCGGCGGCGCCAGTTCGAAAGCTGAGTCCGTTCAGGCCCACTCCCCAAAGCATCCTTATCAAACGCGTGCTGGACTCAGTATAAGACGAAAAATCGAAATTGCAAGGGCAGAATCCCAGAATCAAGCGGTAGTACTAACCGGTAGGCAAGTCCCCCTAGAACTTTCGATTCGGGCTGTGCCTGGGGCGCCACCTAAGAGCAAGTGTTGGCCGGAGAGCGCCCGCAGAAATCTCTGCGCCGGCTTTCGGAATGCGCGATTTTATTAGGACCGGCGAACGCACAACCTCGATCCGAAAAGTAGATCCTTGGTTGGGTTCCATTGATTGGCCACACAAACTCAGGGCATGGTCAAGCTGGAGAAGCGCGCCATGCGCTTACGGTCTTGACAATAGCTGAACAAGTGTAAAATTTTTGTCTGCCCGGAGGGAAAGCCGGCGGCCGCGGTCGCCGTTCCGCTCGTGCCCGGTCTCTTGGAGCGACGGCTGCGCGGCCGATGTTAAGTTCCGTGTTCCGGTCTTCGCCGCACAATGCTGGGTGCTCAGCAGCGCCTCTGGGCCGGCCGCGCGGGCAAAAGACGGAAAGGCAGGGAACGGTTATACTCGCTGTACGGATTCGCCATTCGTTGCCGCCCGTGCACCGCTGCCCGTGGCTGCATGGCGGATTGGCGGAGAAAGGAGGAGTATGTTGCCACGGCTGTTTTTCGCTTCGCTGTGCTTGGAGCTGATGGCCTTCTTGGTGTTCGCCCAGGCGCCCGAGCCGGTTCGTTCGCCCGAGGTGCTACCGGACCATCGCGTCACTTTCCGTTTTCGCGCTCCCAACGCAAAAGAAGTGGCGGTTGCCCGCGAGGGACTCCCACAGCCGGTTCCGATGCAGAAGGACGAGCGGGGCGTTTGGAGCGTCACAACGGACCCTCTGGAACCGGATTTCTACGGATACTCTTTCCTGGCCGATGGAGTGCGTCTGGTAGACCCCTCCAATCACCTGATCAAACCGAACCTACTAACGCTCACCAATATGGTGCACGTACCCGGGCCTGGCTCGCTTCCCTGGGAGGTCAACGACGTCCCTCACGGGGCCGTCCAGGAGCGCTGGTACAAATCCGCCGTTGTCGGGGATACACGGGATTTCTTCGTCTACACTCCGCCGGGATACGATCCGCAGGCGAAGAAACAATACCCTGTGCTCTATCTTCTGCATGGTTTCAGCGACGATGCGAGCGCCTGGGTTTCGGTTGGCCGGGCGAACGTCATTCTCGACAACCTGATTGCCCAAGGGAAGGCCAAGCCCATGATCGTCGTTATGCCTCTGGGATACGGCGCGCCGGAGATTGTAGAGCCCGGGGGACCCGGCTTCCGCGATCCCGATGCCCGCCAGAGAAACCTGGAAAAATTTCGAGATGCCCTGCTGACCGAAGTGATTCCTCAGGTCGAGAAACAGTATCAGGTCACGCGGGACAGAAACGCCCGGGCGATCGCCGGTCTTTCGATGGGAGGGGCGGAATCTCTTTATGTCGGCCTGAATGCCCTGGACCGCTTCGCGTGGGTGGGCTCATTTAGCGCAGGCGGTCTGGGGGAGAACTTTGATGCGGTGTTCCCATTGCTCAGTCCGAAGGCCAATTCGCGGCTTCGCCTGCTCTGGGTTGCCTGCGGTACTGAGGACCGCCTGATCGAGCCCAACCGCAAGTTTCGCGAGTGGCTCAAATCCAAGGAAATCCAGCACACGAGCATCGAGACGCCCGGGATGCACACGTGGATGGTGTGGCGGCGCAATCTCGCCAATTTCGCTCCGCTTCTGTTCCAGAAGAGCGCGACGTAGAGCCTCTTCCCGCCGTCCCAGAGCCGGCCGCCCGGCGGCGTATGCCTACGGCTCCGGCCAGCGAGCCAGAAGATAGACACGGGGAGGGCGGCTCGGCGCCACGTGGAAGTAGTAGCGATATCCATCCAGGGATGTCTCGTAAAAGCTGACCCGCTTGGGATCCTGTTCCGCGGCGGTTCCCATCTCCAGGCTGTGGCGCAGCGCTTCTTGTGCGCCTTTGTCGCCGCGATTCGGGCGCAGATCGATTACACGCGCACCGCCCACGTGGACCCACAGCCCCGGTTTCGGCGCCGGCCGGCCAGTTTGGAGCGCACGCATCATTGCAGCACCACCTCCTGCCCTTCTCGCAAGCCGGCCAGAACCTCTGTGTTTGCGCCGTTGCTGATGCCGGTCTGGATAGGTATTTTGCGCTTTCCGGTTTTTTGCGACGCGTCGGGTACTTCCACCCAGGTGCTCTTGTCCCGGTCATAGAGCACGGCCGCTTCGGGAAGCATGAGCACGTTTTTGTGTTCCTCGAGGATGATCTCGCCGTTCGCCGTCATTAGGGCCTTCAGGTCCCGCGGGTTCAAGATCGAAATACGCACCTCGAATGTGGTGACGTTGTCCTTTTCCTCGCCCATGGGTGATATTCGCGTTACTCTTCCCTCATATTTGCGCTCTTTGAAAGACTCGACAGTGATGCGCGCGGGCTGTCCGAGGTAGACCTTGCCGATATCGCTTTCATCGACCTTTCCTTTCAGGTAGAGTTCCCGCATGTCGCCCAAGGTCATCACCAGCGTGGCCGCCGACCCCATCACCAAGATTGACGACACGGCATCCCCGATCTCAACGTTTCGCGAAAGGACGATTCCATTTAGCGGCGAGCGGATCGTAGCGTACTGGAGGTCCTCGCGGGCCTGCTCGAGCGCCGCCCTCGATTCTTTTACGCGCGCTTCGGCCTGGCCGATCTCGGCTCTGGCCGAGTTCGCGCTGGCGATAGCTTGTTCCTGCCGGTTTACAGCCACTTGGTACGCCTTCTCCGCGTCATCGAGGGCCTGAGCCGGAATCAACCCCTCCTTATAAAGACCCTGGCTGCGCTCGAACTGCCGTTTCAGGAACGGCACATCGATGCCTTTCGCGTCACTCAGCATTTTTTCGTACGACGCTCGTGTGGCGACCACATTCGCCTCGGAGGCGGCGAGCGTCGCTTCCAGCTGCCGCACGCGGGCGTTCAACTGGTCGCGGTCGAGCTCCGCCAGAACCTGGCCCTCCTTCACCGTGTCTCCCACATTCACCAGCAGGCGTTCGATGATTCCGCTTGCTTTCGATTTGATTTCTACTCTGGCGATCGGCTCAATTTTGCCGGTGGCCACCACGCTGCGCGCCAAATCTCCTCTTTGGACTCGCGCCAGCTTTGTGGGATCGAGCTTGACGGAGGTCTTGGAAAGAGCGGTAAAAAGAACCACTCCGCCCCCGATCAGCACAAGGGCCGCCGCAATGCCCCACCAGCCGCTCTTTTTCTTCTTGTTCACGCGGACGCCTTTCCTGACGCCTCTTTATTGACGATCATTTTATAAATACGGTAGCAGCGACGGTTTGGTTCCAGTCTTTGCGTAAGAAGCCTAGTGATCCTCGGCGGGCCGCGATGTAGCGAAACGGCCAAATCGCCTGAGAGGCCGGCTTCCGGAAACACGGCTGGAGGCGTGATAGGATGATCGCAATGGAAGATTTTCCGGTCGTTTTCCGGTTGATCTTGCTGCCGTTGCTGCTGGGGATCAATGGTTTTTTCGCCGCCGCTGAAGTCGCTCTGATTTCCGTCCGGCTGACGCGCATCGCTCAGCTTGCGGAAAAAGGAAATCCGAGAGCCCGCGCTGTTGTGGATCTTCTGGCGAATCCCGACCGCCTCCTTTCCGCGACGCAGCTAGGGGTCACGCTGGCCAGCCTGGGGCTGGGATGGGCCGGCGAGGACACCGTGTACCGCTTGATCCTAGCAGTAATACCATCAAGCTGGCCGGCCGTTTCAACCGCCCTCAGCCATCCGCAATGGCACCGCTTGCTGCATGTGGCGGCGTTCGTGATCGCCTTTTTGGCGATCACTTTTCTTCACATGGTCGTCGGCGAGGTCGTTCCCAAAAACCTGGCTTTCGAGAGGGCCGAGCGCCTCGCGCTGGCCGTCGGCCCGACTTTGGAGTTTTTCGCCGGCGTTACGAATTTTTTCATCCGGATCGTCGAGCGTTCGAGCGAGTCCCTGTCGCGGCTGCTCGGCGTAAGAGGAAAGCCGCGTCCGGCCGCGCACACCGCGGAAGAACTGCGGCTGATCGTGACCGCGAGCCGGCGGCACGGTGAACTGCCGCGGTCGCAGGAGGAGATGCTGCACAACGTGATCGATTTTTACGATCTCACCGTCCGCCAGGTGATGGTTCCGCGAAATGAAATTGTCTCCGTCTCCGCCGACGCCACATTCGACCAGGTTGTCCGGACGATCGTGGAACATCAGCACTCGCGGCTGCCTGTGTATGAGAGGACTCCGGAAAACATCATAGGAATTCTTTACGCTAAAGATTTGTGGATGTTCCAGCCGCGCGGGCGCGGCTTTCGGCTGCGCGCCATCATCCATCCCCACAAGGTGGTGCCGGAGACCAAGCCGCTGCACCAACTGCTCGCCGAATTCCAGCAGGAGCGGTTCCACATGGCCATGGTGGTCGATGAGTTTGGAACTATCGTGGGGCTGGTGACTGTGGAAGACCTGCTGGAGCAGATTGTGGGTGAAATTCGCGATGAGCACGACTTGCCCGAGCCGGCGCGGGCGCCGGCGAGCGGCCCCATCGAGCTTGACGGCGCCACCAACGTCCGGGATCTGGAAAATCTATATTCCATTCACGTGCCTTATGACGCCGGATTCCAGACTTTGGCCGGTTTTCTTCTCGAAAAGCTCGGGTCGATCCCTCGGGGAGGCGAGCAAGTCGAGCATGAGGGCCGGCGATACACAGTGGTGGAAATGGAAGGCCGGCGCATTGCCCGCGTGCGTATCGAAGAAATCAGTGAGGAACCGGCGGGGGAGGAAGCGCGGCCTCGAGAACCTCTCGCCGAACGCTGAATTGCGTCTCGCTTCAGGCGCTTCCGGTTGCGATAGAATCCAACTTTCGTGGTTACCTTTGATCTCGCCAACTACCCGAAGCGAATCGCCGAAGTGCTGGCAAAGGCGGGTCCGGAAGAGCGGCCGGGCGAGCGGCTGATGCCACTGGCTTTCGGACCGTGCGTCTCTCCCGCGTCGCGCGACCTTCTGCGCAGCCTCGGCACAGCCGACTTATTCGCCCCCAGCCAGGTCGCGGCCGACGATTATGCTGCTGCGGCGCGAAGCGGCCTGTTTGTATATCTCTCCTGCATGGACGACGCGCACGCCATCGCCCAGGAGATTCACACCGCAACCGGCAGCTACTGGCACGGTATTTTGCACCGCATGGAGCCGGATTTTTCGAACGCCCGCTATTGGTTCCGCCGCGTCGGCCGGCACGAAATTTTCCCTGCCTTGCGCGCCGCCGCCGCGGCCCTTGCCGGCGAAGATATACCCGAGTTCCGCAACGCCGCCCAATGGGACCCTTTTGCCTTCATCGATCTTTGCGAGCAAGAAGGAGGATCTGGATCGGGCAAGCGGGCGAAGGCGCTGGAGCGGGTGCAGCTTGCCGAATGGCAATTGCTGTTTGATTTCTGCTGCCGCCGGGCGTTGGGAATTCCCTGGGGAAAGTGAAACGATGAGCGCGCGCCATCTCTGCCTGCTTGCCCTTCTTTTGCTGTCAGGTTGCTCCCATCAGCAGGACACGCCATACGATCTGATCATCAGCGGCGGCTCGGTTTTGGACGGAGATGGCGGCGAGGCGATCCGCGCCGATATCGGGGTAAGGGACGGCAAGATCGCAAAGCTCGGGGACTTGTCCCAGGCTTTCGCCCACCGGCGGATTCGCGCCGAGGGCCTGGTTGTGGCGCCGGGATTCATCGATATTCACAACCACTCCGACTATACGATTCTGCAAGAGCCGAAGGCCGAAAGCATGATCCGCCAGGGCGTGACGACAATGGTGCTCGGCGAAGGGGAATCGGCCGGGCCCGTCAGGCCGGGATCGGCGCAAACCAGAATCGAGGGAGTGAATGTGGATTGGACGACCCTTGGCGGCTACTTTGCGCGGCTTGAGCGCCAGCATATGGCGACCAATATTGCTTCCTATGTCGGGGAAGGGCAGGTCTGGGCGTGTGTGAAGGGAGAGACCCAAAGCCCGGCTGCTCCGGCCGAGCTGGAGCAAATGAAGCGGCTGATTGCCCAGGCAATGCAGGAGGGAGCGATGGGCCTTTCTACATCGCTGCTCATGCCGCCTTCGAGCCTTGCCACCACCGGCAACTTGATCGAGCTGGCGCGAATGGCAAAGCAGTACGGCGGGATCTATTCCAGCCATATCCGGGACGAAGGGGAGGGCGTATTTCGCTCTGTGGCGGAAGCCATCGCTGTCGGCAGGGGCGCCCAGATCCGCGTCGACGTCATTCACCTGAAGATCGCGCATAAGAATCTATGGGGGCGCATGAACGAGGTGGCAGGCATGATCCAGAAGGCGCGGGACGAGGGCCTCGACATATGGGCCAACGTCTATCCTTATACAGCCGGCCAAAACAATCTCTCGGCCATCATTCCGCCCTGGGCGCACGACGGCGGCAATGAGAAAATGCTTGAGCGGCTGCGCGATCCGAAGCTGCGCGAGCGCATGCGGCGCGAAATCCTGACCGGCTTGCCGGGATGGTATAACCACTACCTCGCAACCGGCGGCGGCTGGGCCGGCATGCTATTGGTTTCTTTGAAGGCGGACAGGAATAAGCCCTTTCAGGGCAAACGTATGAGCGAACTGATCGCCGCCCGCGGCGGCGATCCTGTCAATGTCCTGTTTGACGTGCTGCTGGAGGAGAACGGCAGCGTCCCGACCGTTTACTTTCATCATTCCGAGCCGGATATGGAACTGGCGCTGAAGCAGCCGTGGACCTCCATTGGCTCCGACGGCGCGGCCGTGAGCCCCTACGGCCCCACCAGCCACACTCATCCCCATCCCCGCTACTATGGCGCTTTTCCTCGCGTACTCGGGCGTTACGTCCGCGAACTGCACGTGCTGTCCCTGCCGGAAGCGGTGAAGAAAATGACCAGCATGAACGCGGACAAGCTGGGAATCCGCGATCGGGGGCGCATCAAGGAAGGGAATTGGGCCGATATCACGATTTTTGACCCGGAGAAAGTCGCCGATCAAGCCACGTATGAAAATCCGCACCAGTATCCACTGGGCATCTCGTACGTGATCGTCAACGGCGCGGTAACGATCGACAACGGCAATCACACGGGCGCGCTGGCCGGCAAAGTGATTTATGGGCCGGGCCGCAAATAAGGTCAAGCCGGCGTGCGAGCCACGGCCGGCCCGGCTCGGCCGGCCCGTATTCGCCGCCGGGCTGATCTTTCTTGCCGCCTGCGCTGTTTACGGCAATTCGCTGGGCGGGCGGTTTGTTTTCGACGACACGTCCATCATTGAAAGCAACCCGCAGATCCGGTCGCTAGGATGGGCCAGCCTTGAGCGCATTTTCGGCTCCCATTATTGGCAGGCGGTCCAGGGGCAGGGAGGGCTATATCGCCCCGTGGTTGTTTTTTCTTACGCGCTGAACTATGCCGCCGGAGCGCTCGATCCCTGGGGCTACCACCTCGTCAACGTGCTTTTGCACGGGCTGAATGCAGCGCTGGTATTCCTGATTTTTCAGGAACTGTTCGAGGACCGGATTTTCGCCGTCTGGAGCGGCTTGCTCTTCGCCTTGCATCCTATTCATACAGAGGCAGTCGCGTACGTGGTCGGCCGGGCCGAAACGCTGGCCGCGCTGTTCTTCCTGATAGCATGGCTGTGCTATTTGCGCCGGCGAATTGGGGCCGCCGCCGCCGCGTTCTTTCTTGCCGTTCTCACCAAAGAAAGCGCGTTTACGTTTCTGGCTGTCCCTCCGCTCAGCGACTACGTGCGCGAGCGCCGCCTGACGCCGCTGCGATACGCGCCTTTTGCGGGCGCGGCGGGGCTTGCCCTGGCCCTGCGGTACGCAGTGCTGGGGGGCGTCGCGCCGTTAAGCATCAATCCGACATCGAATCCCCTGGCCGCCGCCGGAACCGCGGCTCGGCTGCTGACGGCGACTTGCGTTTTCGGCAAATATCTCTGGCTGCTCGTTTTTCCCGTGCCTTTGTCGGCTGATTATTCGTTCAACCAAATCCCGCCGGTTACAACTCCATGGAACCTGTGGTTTGCCGTTTCAGCCGCCGCGCTCGCGCTGATGGCTGGGGGGATAGTTTTCGCTTTCCGCCGCTCGCCGCCGTTGTTTCTGTGTGGAGCTTTTTTCTGCGCTGCATTTTCTCTCACGTCCAACTTTATCCGGCCCATCGGAACGATCATGGCGGAGCGCCTGCTGTATCTGCCCTCGCTCGGTTTTACAGGCGCGCTCGGGTATCTGATAGCGCGCGGGTGGCGGTCGCCCCGGCGCCGCGATATGGCGACAGCCGCGTCCGTGCTGCTCGCCGTGTTCTATGCCGGGCGGACCGTTTTGAGAAATGCGGATTGGAAGGATCATCTGGCGCTGTTTTCGAGCGCCGCGGTGGTCTCGCCAAACAGTTCGCTGGTCCAGGCCAATCTGGCCAGTGCGCTTCTGTACCAGAAGGGCGATGCCGCCGGCGCCGCCGAGCACGCGCGCGAGGCGATCCGCATCGAGCCGGCCGACCCCGCCGCTCACATGACGCTGGGCGAAGCTTGCCAGCGCCTGGGCGATTTACGGCAGGCCATCGAGGCTTACCAAGCTGTGGAGCGGCTGGCGCCCGGCACCGCCGGAGCGCACGAGGCGGCCCGGCGGAAACAGGCGATTTTACGGTCGCTGGGGCATAACGCGCCGCAGTAATCCTTCCTGCTCGCGTTCCGAAATGCTCGCGGAACCTGTCTCCGGCGCAGGAGGGGCGGCCGGCGCGGCAAATTCGCAGTAAAATGACTGCGAATCCTCGGGCGCGCGGAGATGGGAAAGTCCCGCGCCGGCATTTTTGGAACTGGGAGCCTGCGGCGCTGGCAAGCATGCCCGGAGAATTCAAAATCTGCGGAAAGGCCGCCTGCCGATGAGGAAAGCGTGTGTAAACCTCTTGTTGGGAGCACTAGTTACGGCCGGCTTGGGAAGCGCCCAAACCCCGTCCGTTGTATTTAGCGTCAAGGCGTACGGCGCGAAGGGCGACGGCAAAACGCTCGATACCGCCGCCGTCAACAAAGCGATTGAGGCGGCCAGTTCGGCGGGCGGAGGGACGGTTTACTTTCCTCCGGGAACCTACGTTTCCGGTTCGATCCACTTGCGGAGCCGCGTTACGTTGTTTCTGGGCCAAGGGTCCGTTTTGGAGGCCTCGCCGGATCCGGAAGTCTACGATCCGATCGAGGAGAGCCAGAAACAATGGGCCAAATTCCAGGATTTCGGCCATACCTACTTCCACAACAGCCTGATCTGGGGAGAGGGTCTCGAAGACATCGCGATCGTAGGGCCGGGGCTGATTTACGGCAAGGGCTTGGCCCGGGCCGCCGACCAGCGCGTGGGCAATAAGGCGATCTCTTTGAAGCTTTGCCGGAATGTAACGATTCGCGACGTCTCCATGCTAATGTGCGGGCATTTCGCGATCCTGGCAACGGGCGTGGACAACTTGACGATCGACAACATCAAGATCGACACGAACCGGGATGGGATCGACGTGGATTCCTGCCGCCATGTGCGCATTTCGAATTGCAGCGTCAATTCACCCCGGGACGACGCTATCGTCATCAAAGGATCGCATGCCCTTGGCTTTGCACGAGCCACCGAGGACCTGACGATCACCAATTGCGAGGTCACCGGTTTTGAAGAGGGGAGCTTTCTCAACGGCACTTACAAGCGCCGCGGCCCCACGCCGGAGCGCAACGGTCCCACGGGGCGCATCAAGATCGGAACCGAGTCGGAAGGGTCCTTCAGAAACATCACCATCTCGAACTGCGTTTTCGATTACTCCCGCGGCCTGGCGCTGGAAACAGTGGATGGAGCGCAGCTGGAAGATATCAGCATCACCAATATCACAATGCGCGACATCGCCAACGCGCCGCTCTATCTTCGTCTGGGCCGGCGCATGCGGGCCCCGGAAGGAACTCCCATCGGCGCTTTGCGGCGGGTCAATATCAGCAATCTGGTGGTCTATAACGCCGACCCGCGCTACGGATCGATGATCATCGGCATCCCCGGCCGCGACATTCAGGATGTGAGCCTGAGTAACATCCGCATTTACTATCAAGGGGGCGGGACGAAGGAACAGGCGGCCATCAATCCCCCTGAGAATGAAACCGAGTATCCCGAGCCCTACCGTCATGGCGTAATGCCCGCCTACGGTTTCTTCATCCGCCACGCGCAGGGCGTCCAGATGACCAACGTCGAGGTCAGCTACCTGAAAGAGGATCTTCGTCCGGCGTTTGTGCTGGAGGATATCAAGGGCGCCGAATTCAATCTGGTGAAGGCCCGGCACGCTCCGGGCGTCCCCACTTTCCGGTTGAAAGGCGTCGAGGATTTCAGCCTCCACCGCTGCGGCGCGCTGCCGGACATGCGCCTGCCCAAGGCGCAGCAGAAGGAATTCTAGCCGGCGCGCAGTGGTGCGGGCCGGGGTTGATCGCGAGCAGATAGCGGCCCTTCGCGGGCGGCAGACGGCTTGACAGCGGGAGCCGGCCGGGTATCTTCTGAAAGACATGAGAAGCAGAAACGCAGCGTTCCTTGCAGCTTTCACGACC